>CANQZS010000012.1 GCA_947628385.1 uncultured Clostridia bacterium
GCGCCGTCTGTTTTCCTGATAATGAACGATCATACCAAGTGAAAAATACAGAATTACAGCCGCTGTAAAGCTGCACAGCAATATCAGAAAAAACATTGCGGGTTCGCGTTTTATAAATGATCGGATATTTATACGAAGATAATTCATGTTGTATCCTCCTGAATTAATTGTGTAACATATGTTGTACATTCATATGTTACCGGGTTTAAACTGAATATTCAGCAGCATATATACCAGCATCTCGCTCAGCTGCTGTTAGACGATCAATACCTTGAATAATAACACTTCACGCAAATTACAATTTTTTTGATTTTTAAACCAAATTTTTCATTTGCAAAGTCTAATTAGCAAACTTCACTATATACTCCTGCCACAGTTTCAGTTTACACTCCCCGATACATTTTGTCAATAGATTTGCACAAGAGATTAAATTTTGCTCCAAATAAAAGTAAGCGAGCAGAAATTTTATATAAAATTCATACTCGCTTAATATATTTACATTAAATTTATATTTAATTAATATTAATTACATATTATATAATGGGCAAAGTTATCTCCGCTCTGAATGTTTTGCTGTTATAATTTGTCATAAATACGCCCTCGTATTTTTCTACCGAAAGCCGGACGCTTTTAAGTCCTACGCCCATATGATCCTCCTTGGTAGAGATCAGATCATTATTTTTTATTTTTAAGATACCGTTGTAACTATTTTCAATATTTATCAGAATAAAATCATTTACACGAGTCATATTCATTTCAATATATTTTTTGTCATTGATCTTATCGCAGGCTTCGATCGCATTATCCCATAAATTTGCAAATATCGCGGTAATATCCAGATCATCAACAAAATCTATCGGCACATCTTCCGCCGAAATAATTACCTTGATACCCTTTGATCTTGCATAGGACATTTTCTGACTGACCACCACGCTTAATATTTTATTTGAGCATTTAAAGCCTCCGAACAGCTCGTCCATTTGCTTGTAGACGTCCGATAAATATTTATTATGATCTTCATTATCATTTAATTCATTTGCGACCATAAGATGCTTTTTTATATCGTGTATGATCGCTCTGGATTCCTCATATTTCCTGCTCATTTCCTTATAATTTGAAAGATGCATCTCATTAAGACGTTCCGCTAACGATAATTCATATCTGTATTTATATACCTGTGATACCTGATTTAAAATATATGCGTAAAATAAATTTATAAGCAAATAACCTATCAGAAGTATCAGAAGCTTTAAACTGCCGTATCGGTCCGTTACCTCTTCCTCAAAAGCCAATACAGCATAGCTTTCAAAAAAGGTTATTATTATTGTAAAAGCCGCAACTTTGAATTTAATGCCTTGACCATTTATTTTCTGCACAATTGTTATGTAAACTCTGTAAAATGCAAACATGAGAATAATATAGGAAATATTGCAGTAAAGTTTAAGCTGACCGTCAGACAGTATTTCAGATACTGTTTTATCTTTAACAAGCGCCCATACAAGAACTGTAATGCTGTCGCTGAACATGGTCATAAACCAAAGCAGCAAATTATTCAGCCATATCTTTTTGATATTGGATTCAAACAGTATCATACAAATTACATTACTTGAAATGAAAGTATAAACTATATTCAAATACGGTATCTTCATCAGATTAACGAACAGCAGCAAAACATCTGCAATTAAATATACGACCACATAATAGCTTTTCTTTTCATATTTACAGCCGTAAATATTTTTGTAAAACATGAAAAGCAGTAAATACATCGCAGAAACGACCATACACTGACTGATAACAGATAAAGCGTCCATAAAAACATCACACCCTCATAAATTTATGTAAATTTTCCTTGAATTCCAGTCTCTTTTTATAAGCCAGCGGCACTTCTCCTCCGTTTTTAAAATACACTTTATCAAGCCCCTTGGAAATAGATCTCACCTGCATAAGATTTACGATAAATCCTTTATGTGTATATGTAAATTGCATACGATCCAATTTTTCATAAATTTCATATAAATTACCTTTAATATGGATCTCATCATTGATAGTTTTCATAATAATATTTCGCTGACCTTTGTATTCAAAATAAATGATCTCATCAATATTTTGAATGATCTCGTCGCCCGTATCGGCTCTGACTTTTATAAAATCATAAGATATTTTCTTGTCAAGCTTTTTAAAATCGCGCAGGACAGCTTCAATATCTTCATATTTAAATGGTTTTACAATAAAATCAAAAGCATGCACTTTATGCGCGCGGTCACTTTCATCAGCAAAGCTTGTTATATAAACTATCGGAACAGCCATATTGCGTTCTTTTAATAATTTTCCGGCTTCCAAGCCGTCAAGCTCCTGCATTTTAATATCAAGGAACACGAGATCAAATTCGATTTCGGAATTTGCAAGTGCTTCACCATTATAAAATTTATATATCCTGAATTCAATTTGTTTATCAACACCGAATTTTAAAACATACGATCCTATCTTATCGACCATATATTCATCATCGTCGCAAACAGCGACTTTTATCATTTTGCCCACCTCCACAAGACCGACAAAAATCGTCTATATTTTTATTGTAACACAAATTCCCGCGGAAGTAAACACATTTTTGCGGAATATGATCTGTAATGGATAAATAATGGATTCATGTAATTACTATTTTGCGCGAAGCGCAAAAATAATGGGGAACGCATTACACGTTCCCCATTAGCACAAATATATCAAAAAGCAATATATATACTATCAAGCTTATTTTCAGCATATGAAAAGCGAAGCTCCCTTATGCCGCCGTCTCTGAAGCTGTATGTGATGTTCTCCTTGTCTCCCCAGACAGACTCCGCTATGCCGATCTTGGAAGGTATATCGTCCGGAACGGAATCAAAACCTATCCCAATAACCGAAAGATCCTCCGGAGCAGCTCCGCGGGTAAATTCTATGGATAATATCCCACCCTCGTTATCAGTTGTCACAGCTGCATATGAACCGTCTGAAAACACCGCTTTTCCGTCGGAATATGATATATCCGCATCGTCATTTATATTTGCCGGAAATGAATGATATTCCCCGCAGAAAAATATGCCCTCAAGAAGTTCATCTGCCGTCCAGCCGCGAACCAGCGCATATTTGCCGTCATAAGTCGTGGTTTCCGACGCGGATACCTCAGTTTCCGTCGCAGCCTCCTCATCATTGCTTTCACAGCCGCACATGACCGCCGCAGACAGTACCGCGCATAACGAGCCGAGCAGGATCCTACAGGTAAAATATTTTTTCATTGCTTTATCTCCGGCAAAGCCATTATCCTGTCGGCAACGTCCTCAGCGGAACCGCTTCCGCTTACCACGACTGTGGAATTCTCGCGATATACATTCACCCTGCTGTCATATATGAATTCCAGCTCTTCCTTTGTATTGTTCATAACTATAGGACGGTTCTTATCGCCCGATATTCGTCCGTAGCATACCTCAAACGGAACGTCAATATATACCGTTATTCCCTTTTCGGCAGCGATCTCAGCATTTTCCTTTTTGAGCATTGCTCCGCCTCCGCAGGCAACAACGCCCTCTGTTTCGGAAAGCTCTCTTATAGCCTTAGTCTCGGTATCGCGGAAATATTTTTCGCCCTTTTCAGCAAATATCTGCGGGATCTTCATTTTTTCCTTTTCCACGATATATTCGTCCATATCGCAGAATCCGCAGCCAAGCTTTTCCGCAAGTATCCTGCCGGCTGATGATTTTCCGCAGCCCATAAATCCGCAAAGATATATCGTTTTCATAAAAACATCGCCCCTACAGTAAATTGATCCTTTACTACTCCTCTGTCACAGGATCCGCAGTGTATTCCAGTATCCTGTTTTTGATCTCCTCCTCAAAGCAGGAATAGAACATCGCAAACAGCACGTCGGAATATCCCAGAAGAAACATATTCTTGTTTGTTATTTCCGCCAGAGTGGGAACGGTAGTATATACATACGTCTTGAACCATTCCGCTGTAAACGGCGGGAGCCGCTTACCCTTGCGGACAAGATATTTTGTCTCCAGAAAGGTTTCCGTTATCATATCCCGATAATTGTCCGCACCCTTTTCCATTACCATGGTGTACAGCCTGTAAAGCTGATCGTCCGTCATGGAATCATCGCCGTTCCTTACGCTTTTCAGAGTCGGTATCCTGACCGCCAGAGAATATATTATCATTGGCAGCACACGGTTATATTCGTCGTTCTGCATCTCTCTGCAGGTGGAATCGTCTATCCTCAGTCCGAGAGCTTTAAGCGCGTCCGAATCGGTAATGTTATTCAGCACGACTTTAAAGGCGTCCTTTATACTTACGTTGTAGAAATCATTTTCCGCTATAGAATATATGTATTTTATCGCATTATAAAGACATACTCCGCCTTTCATTATCGTGTCTGCAAGACCGCTGAGAGCTGCGGATTCATTAATAAATTCCATACCCTATGATCTCCCTCCGGTCAGTCCTTTTTGCCGTAAGCGTCCTCACGGGTAAGACGCTCCCACTGAGGCAGTTTTATTTCGACCTGTTTTTTCTCGCGTTTTTCGGGAGCTATGCTTCCTTTGCCCTGATCCTCCGACTGTCCCGCCATAAAGGCGTCGTACAGGCTGTCAAACGTCTGCGGAACAAACGGCTTAATATCAATATTTCCGGAGGTAGACATAACGTCCGTGCTTTTTATCACGGAATGTACCACCGGCTCCTGCTTTTCGGGAAGCGTTACCATTTCCTTATATTCCGCATTTACGGAATTTCCTGAGCTTTCTTGATCTTCGGTCTGCGCGTGCTGCTCCGCCGCAGGAGCACTCTGTGCGGATCTGCTCTTAGACGCAAGCTTTACCTCCTCGCAGAGCTTGTCCGAATAATCCAGAAATTCCTCAAGCTGACTTACAGCCGCCTCGCCGATCTTTATGTTTCGCTTCATATTTGAAAGGTACTGGGACCATTCTCTGAATTCATTTTCGTCAATGCCCTTACCTACGCGCTTGTAAAGAGCGTTATAAAGCTTCTGACCGCGCTTTTCCATATCCTGCGGAACGGTATATACCTGAGCCTCCGACGCCGCTTCGGCGGATTCCCGCGCCTTTACTGCGATCTCCTCGCAAAGCTCCTCATACTGCCTGCGGCAGGTCTTTCCCGAACTGTTCACTCTGTTGCAGCGCGGATCGTCGTCGGCAATATCGTCTATTATGAAATATTTTCCGCAGCTCTCGCACTTGCGCATATATATCCTGCGGCTGCACATAAGGTCGAATTCCAGATCCAGCGCGGCTTTCAGGCTGTCCGGAAGAAACAGCTCCGACGGATTGTTATTCAGCGCTTCAAGGGCGAATTTCATATCTATCTCGCTCGGACGGTTCATATTCTTAACGAAAGAATACGCCTCCATAGCCGTCTGATCCTTTGTTGCATAATGACTTTTATTTTCAAGCGAGGACATATCCTGCCCGTGAGCAAGAGCCTCAGAAAATCGTCTGTAGATGGCTTTTGCCGCTTTTCCTGCCGAAAATGCAGCGCTCGGCACCGTAGCCGTATTGCATAGCCTTACCGACGGCAGCGCGTCCGGAGGACAGCCCAGCTCGTTCGCAGCTACCGAAAGCGCCAGATCAAAATATTCCTTGCGAACGCGTATCATCTCGTCATTAAGCTCCGTTTTGCCCTTTTCCGGACCGAAAATGAACTCTGTTTTGTTGCGCGCATATTCCTGAAGCCTTACTACGCTTGTCCAGCGGTTCATAGCACGGTTAGTCTTGTACTCCGATACACGGCGGAATATTGCCGTTTCGTACATATTTTTCGGAGTTATGCACCTTGCCCACAGCTCTTCAAGTCCGATACGCTCGCTGTGGCAGATATATTCTATTATGCAGTCCGTTACTATCTCGGAATAATCCGTAGCGATACACGCTTCGATATACGGGTGCGCGCTGCTTATTGACGATTTTGCATTAGCAACTATATTCTGCGGAAGTCTGCCGGTCTTTCTTGCGGTTTTTCCCGCTTCGATACACTGCTCCCAGAAAAAAGTAAAATCGAATTCCGCAAAATGCAGAAGCGTTCTGGAAATATCTATCTTATAGAAATTATTATTATCGCGTACGGCAAAACCTACGGTATTTTCCATAAAAACTTTCCTTTCCGAAAACAGCGGATCTTTCCGCGCAGGTCTTATCAGGAACGATGTGGATGCTCGCTTACTGTTTTGATAGCCTTAGTCACGGCAATATCAATATCTACAGTATTCTGCCATGTGCCGCTGTCCAGCCTGCTGAAAAGCTCTCCTTTAAGGGAGTTCACATACTTTGGCTTAAGCATATTAAGAGACATTGCCATCATGTCTCCCATACATTTTTCGCATTTGCAGCAATCGACCTCTGCAAGCAGTGCTTCAAGGCGTTCCCTAACAATGCCCTCCATAATGTTGGTAACTTCAACTTCCATGACATAACATTCCTTTCCGATCTATTCTCCGGCAAGGCGAACGCCCTTGTCCGTATCATATCCTGTATTTAAAGTGCAGGTCAGGCGGGATAATATTTCCGCACCGATCTCCCGTCTGTAAGCGGCAGTCATATTGAAACGTTCCTGTTGATCATCTCCAGACACATTCTGCCGTTATGGTAAGGGCATTTCCAAGGATTCACCATATCCACCGTAAGCATAGGCTCGCCGTCAAATGTGACCTCTCCCCACCATTCGGAATTATCTCTCTTGTCAGCCTGCTTTGTTACGATCCAGTCGAAAACCGTTTTTGCCGCATCGAGGAACACCGTTTCTCCTCCTTGCTGGAACGCGTTTACAAATCCGACCACGCTTTCAGCCTGTACCCACCAGATACGTTTTTTATCTATTTTGTCGTTTTCGCGCTCGTTATTTACAGCGCCGTTTTCAAATGCTATATCCAGTATGTTCCTTGAGATCCGCAGATCAATGGATCTCCATTCCGCTTGGAGCCGTCTGTTGCCGATCACCTCACAGGCGCGGTCAAGGAGCCACGACGCCTCTATATCATGACCGTAGGAATGAATATCTCCTATCTGCTCCAGCTCTCTGTTAAAAAATACTCTCAGGCAGTTTGCCTCTCTGTTGAATATCTTTTCCTTAACGATCTCAAGCAGGAAAAGTAATCTTTCCTCAACTCTGTGATCCCTGCCCGCCTCAAACAGAACGGTATACGCTTCTATAAGATGCAGGACCGTGTTCATGGTCTTGTCAGCCATTAAGCCGTTTTCCGAAAGCGCATCATTGGGAACGAGCTTCCAGTCTCTTGAAAAGGCTTCCATATAAGCAATATCGTCGGTGCATTTTTCCTCCACCGTATCAAACAGCTCATATGCCAGCTTCAATGCGGACTCGTCCTTTGAAGCAAGATAGTATGCCGAAAGAGCATATATCGCAAACGCCTGATTGTAGGTGTGCTTCATATCGTCGGCAGGACGTCCGTCATAGGTCATCATCCAATAAACGCCGCCGTTTTCTCTGTCCACACATTTTTTAAGGAATTCGTAGGCATGCCTTGCGTTATCGAGCATATATCCCTCTCCGAGAGTTCTGTAGCAGGACGAATAGAACCATAGTATGCGGGAATTGAGTATAACTCCCTTATCAGCCTTTTTATCGACTTCAAGATCGTTGTTCATAAAGCCGTAAAAGCCGCCGTTTTCATCGTCCCTGAGCTTGTTCCAGAATGGCAGGATACGTCCGGTGAGCTCTTTTTTACATTCGTTTACAAGAATAGCCATAGCAGTTACCTCTTTCAGTCTGAAAATTTATTCATTACCAGTCCGGTTATAAGCTTAGGATAGAAATATGTGGATTTCTGCGGCATTTTTTCGGAAGCCAGCGCAACGTCTCTTATCTCTGAGACCTTAGTCGGATTCAGTATGAACGAGCAGTCCGCATTTTCCAGATCAACAGCTTCCAGAGCCTCCTCACGGGAACGCGTGTAGGTAAGGTTTTTCTGTGCAGCCATATTTTCCTTGTCTATGCCCAGTATTCCCTCAAGGATAAGCGTATGGAGCACCGAAACGTCCAGTCCGCAGTAAGCCTCGGACATATCCGGCAGAAGCTTTCTGACCGCGGTTTCGTCCCTTAACGTCAGTATATAGCATTTTCCGCAGCCGAGATAAAGGGCGAACACTTTCTTTCCGTCGTCATAGCCGGTATTGAGAGCCGCCTGCATACTTATCTCTCCGGAAACCTCCTCGACGTCAAAATACTTTTTACATTCCTCAACGAGCTTATCGCCGTTAAAATTATCCAGTCCTTTTATTATCCTGTGAGTGGGGAATACCACTAAACCGTCATTTTCCATATTTACAAGCATCATTGCCACATATCCGCTGTCCGGAACGTCATTTCCCTGTTCCTCAAGACTTTTGCGGAAATTCAGTGCAGTCTCGTAGCGATGATGTCCGTCCGCAATATAAAGCTTTTTATCCGCAAAGACAGCCGTAAGCTCCGAGATAAGCTTTTCATCTGAAACGCACCACATTCTGTGGACGGTGCCGTCCTTATCCCTGACCTCCATATCGGGAATACCCTCGGAACCGGCGTTTATCAGTGAATATGCCGAGCCGTCCTCGTCCATATAGAGTGAATATATCTGACTGAAATTGCAGAAGGTCTCGCTCATAAGCTCGAACCTGTCAGCCTTTGCCTTTGAAAGCGTCTCCTCATGCGGAAGAACGATACCCTTTGAAAAGTCCTCAAGCTTTACAAGCGACACGAACCCTTTCAGGCTTTTGCGCTTTCCGTTTGCGGAAAACTGCATTTCGTAAACGTAGATGCTTTCCTTATCATCGCGGGCAAGGATCCTTTCATCGAGCCATTTTTTCAGTGTTTCACCGGCTTTTCTGTACCTGTCATCGCCGCCCTTGGGAAGCTCGAGACGGATAACGTTATAAGGATTTTCCGCAATATAATTTTCCCTCTGCTTATCGGAAATTATATCGTACGGAGGGCATACCAACGTATTCAGGTCACCTGCCGCCGATGTGTATCTCATTCCCTTAAAAGCCTTTATTTCAGCCATATCATCAACTCCGTGATCTCAGATCTTAAATCTTAACTTTATTTAAAATTACGCATTATTAATTACGCATTACGAATTACGCATTATTTCAGATCCATTCCACAGCACTTCTTATATTTTTTGCCGCTTCCGCATGGACAAGGATCGTTTCTGCCCACCTTGCCGGTGACCTTTCTCGGAGTGCTGGAAACAGTGCCGTCTCCGCCGGTATCCATAGGCTTCATGACTCTTTCGCGCTTAGGAGCAGCACCGTTCTGCTGTACCTGTATGGTAAACAGCAGCCTTATAGTCTCCTCGCGGATAGATTCTACCATAGCGTCGAACATCTCAAAGCCCTCAAAGCGGTATTCAACAACGGGATTTTTCTGACCGTAGGAACGCAGACCGATACCGCGCTTCAGCTCTTCCATATCGTCTATATGAGCCATCCACTTGATGTCTACTATCTTCAGCAGGATAACTCTTTCAAGCTCGCGGAGAACGTCCGAGCCGATGCGTTCCTCTTTCTGTTTGTAGAAGTCGAGCGCCCTGCCCACCAGCTTGTCTACAATATCTTTCTTGGAGACCTCTTCAAGCTCCGCAGTCGTATAGCGGAAATCCTCGTTCACCGTGAACAGACCCATGAACCTGTCTCTCAGACCCGCAAGGTTCCAGTCGTCCTTTACATTATCGTCAAGAAGATACTGATCCACCGTCTCCGAGATCATATCCTGTATCATTTTAAGGATATATTCGTGAATATCCTCACCGTCGAGCACCTTAGCTCTCTGACCGTAGATTATCTGTCTCTGTGCGGACATTACATCATCATAATTGAGGACGTTCTTACGTATAGCAAAGTTTCTGCCCTCTACCTTTTTCTGCGAGGACTCTATTACCTTTGTCAGGAGCTTTGCCTCTATGGGCATATCCTCCTCCACGTTCAGGGCTTCCATCATTCCGGTGATCCTGTCGCCGCCGAAAAGTCTCATAAGGTCGTCTTCAAGGGAAAGGAAAAACTGGCTCTCGCCCACGTCTCCCTGACGTCCGGAACGTCCGCGGAGCTGATTGTCTATACGGCGGGATTCGTGTCTTTCTGTACCGAGAATGAACAGACCGCCTGCTTCCTTTACCTTTTCAGCCTTTTCCTTGACCTCGGCGTTAAATTTATCGTAAAGCTCGCGGTAGGTCTTTCTTGCGGCAAGAATATCCTCATCGTCCGTTTCCGCATAGCTTATAGCTTCATTTATAATAGCCTCGTCAATGCCCTGCTTTTTCATTTCGGCTTTTGCAAGGAATTCTGCGTTACCGCCGAGGATAATATCCGTTCCGCGTCCTGCCATGTTAGTAGCAATGGTAACAGCGCCGTACTTTCCTGCCTGAGCAACTATCTCGGCTTCCTTTTCATGCTGCTTTGCATTGAGGACGTTATGCTTTATGCCTTTCTTGTTGAGCATCTTTGAAAGTATCTCGGATTTCTCTATGGACACCGTACCCACAAGCACAGGCTGACCCTTTGCGTGACATTCCTCTATTTTTCTTATAGCGGCAACGAATTTACCGTGCTCGGTCTTGAATACCACATCGGAATGATCTATACGCTGAACAGGACGGTTGGTAGGTATCTCGATAACGTCCAGCTTATATATCTCCTTGAATTCCTCCTCCTCGGTCATAGCCGTACCGGTCATGCCGGAGAGCCTGTTATAAAGACGGAAATAGTTCTGGAACGTTATGCTCGCAAGAGTTTTTGATTCGTGAGCGACCTTTACGCCCTCCTTGGCTTCGATAGCCTGATGGAGTCCGTCGTTGAAGCGGCGTCCCATCATAAGACGTCCGGTAAACTCATCAACGATGATGACCTCGCCGTCCTTGACAACGTAGTCAATATCGGCTTTCATTACGCCGTTTGCTTTAAGCGCCTGATTCACATGGTGCAGCAGCGTGGAATTTTCCGCATCGAAAAGGTTCACCACATTGAAATATTTTTCAGCCTTTTTAACGCCCTGTCTTGTGATAGTAGCCGTTTTGGCTTTTTCGTCGATGATATAGTCGCAGTTTTCAGAAGCTTCCTCCTGATCCACCTTATTGTCCATTTCAACGACGATATAAGGTTTCAGTGTCTTGGCAAATTTATCCGCAGTTGTGTAAAGCTCCGTGGACTTATCGCCCTTTCCGGAAATGATAAGCGGAGTCCTTGCCTCGTCAATGAGGATAGAGTCCACCTCGTCCACAATGGCGAAATGGTGTTCACGCTGGACCTTTTCGCTTTTGTATATGACCATATTGTCACGGAGATAGTCGAATCCGAACTCATTGTTCGTACCGTAGGTAATATCGCAGTTATAGGCTTCACGGCGTTCATCGTTGTTCATATCGTGAAGTATGCAGCCGATAGTAAGACCGAGGTAGCGGTACACCTTGCCCATTTCCTCAGACTGGAACTTTGCCAGATAGTCGTTTACCGTAACTACGTGAACGCCCTTGCCCTCCAGAGCGCACAGATAGGAGGCGCAGCAAGCGACGAGAGTTTTACCCTCACCGGTCTTCATTTCGGCTATACGTCCCTGATTGAGGACTATAGCGCCGATTATCTGAACGGGGAACGGCTTCTTTCCGAGAACGCGCCAAGCCGCCTCGCGGACTGTAGCCAGCGCCTCGGGAAGTATATCGTCGAGGGTATCGCCGTCGGCAAGTCTCTTTTTAAGCTCCTTTGTCTGCCCTTTAAGGGTTTCCTCCGACATAGCCGAATACTTATCCTCAAGGTTCAGCACCTTATTTTTTATAGGTTCGATCTTGGCAAGCTCTCTTTTGCTGTAGCTGCCGAAAAGTCCGTCAAAAATTCCCATTGTTATATTCCACCTTTAAAATAATTTCAATATAGAATGACTCATCATACCTTTTAATTATACCTTATAAATGTTGCTTTGTCAACGTTTTTTGCAATAAGCATTTGAAATGAATTGATATGGAAAATTTTGTCTTGACTTTAGCTCTGTTTTGGGGTAAACTTTATGTAGTCAACACCGTGCAAGGATCGTCATGTGCGGCAAAGCCGCAGGCGGTCTTTGCGCGGAGCAGTCTATATCCTTTAACGGCGGGAAGTGATACTGTGAAATGCGAAAAATGCGGCGGAGAATTAAGAGCCTCCGCAAAATTCTGCCCATGGTGCGGCGTCAGGATAGCCGCCGCCACACCTGCGGAGAAAGACGATCTCCCGACGGAGATAAGCGAAGCTCCCGTCCAAGATGAAGAACCCGCCGCAGAAGAGGATCTCCCGACGGAGATAAGCGAAGCTCCCGTTCAAGATGAGGAAACCGCCGCAGAAGAGGATCTCCCCACCGAGATAAGCGAAGCTCCCGTCCAAGACGAGGAACACGCCGTCCAAAGCGAAAGTCCTGACGAAATATCGGAGCTTTCGGCAAGATTCCGCAGCAGCGGGGACGACCTTTACTACGTTATTGCCGATGAGAGATCCTCCGGAAATGATGACGTTCCCGTCAAAGCGCCCAAACGCTCCGAAAAAAGCGTAAGATTCTCAAAAAAACACAGTATCGCAGCTGTGGCGGCAGCACTTGCAGCCGCTCTCGGGATAGCGGCGGTCTATATCATTCCGGAATATATTATCCCCTATACAAAATACAAGGAAGCCGAAAGGCTGTTTGACAGCGGAGACTTTGCCGCTGCCGAGGAAGCGTTCTACGATCTCGGCAATTACGAGGACAGCTACGGATATATCACAAGGTGCCGCTACAATATTGCCATTGATATGATGGAAAACGAACAGTTCGAGGAGGCGGCAAAGGCGTTTGCCGAGCTTGACGGATACGCAGCCTCATATGATCTTGCAGCGGAATGTCTGCTGCGCTCCGCTGAGGTGTTTGCCGAAAAAGGAGAATACGGTCCCGCAGCTTCGGCTTATTATTCCGCAGGCAGACCGGATCTCGCCGAGGAGCTTTCAAAGAAACGAGCCGCCGCTCTTGCCGAAGCCGGAGACTTTTTCTCCGCAGCCGAGATAGCCTCCGGATATTCCGAGGAGGAAGCCAAAAAATATCTTTATGACGGCTCGCGGAAAGCAATGCAGAACGGCGATCTTGAAGCTGCGGCTGAGGGATTTGCCCGTCTGGGAGATCATAAGGATTCCGCCGAGCTGCTTATGGAATGTAAGTACCGCATTTACACCGAGGATCTTTCCGCAAACGGCGCAAGCGATGAAAATATACGCGGTATCCATGATATGGGAGATTACAAGGACTGCAAGGATATATTCCGCAAAGCCGTTTACGAATATGCAAACAGTCTTTTTGACAGCGGGGAATATTATGAAGCGGCTTTAATGTTCAGAAATGCCGGATCATATGAAAATTCCTCCGAAATGCTTTACCGCTCCATATATGAGCTGGGAATATCTCTTGAAGAGAGCGATCCGGATTCCGCATACTCCATATTCTCACTGCTTGGGAACTATGCCGACAGCTCCGCAAAAAAAGCCGCGTCGGACAACGGCGGTAGCGGCTGGTATGTGGACGGCTCCACCTCTGCGGACGGATATTACACCTCGCATTTTAAAAGCAGCGATATTCTGGCAGTCTCCTGCACTGCGGGAACGGATTCCCCATCGGCTCCGGTAACGCTTATGATCGTACTTACCGACAGCTCGGGAACGTCTATAACCGCAGAGTGCGCCGAAGTACACAACAGCGGATATTTCAGCGCAAGCATACCTCTCGGCACCGCTTCCAAGGGCAATGCGGAAATAGTTATTTCCGTCAAGGACGGCGGAGACGTGCTCCGCAGATTTGAAATAACCATCGGATAAAGCGTGCCGCCAATCTATTCAAAAGGAATGATAAATTTGTTCAGTAAAATAGATCAATACTTTACCTTAAAAAGAAAGCTGAAAGCCGCAGTCGCAGCCCTTATCTTCGCATTGCTCTGGGCAATTCTCTGGAACGCCTTTCCAATGCAGTTTTACTCGTTTTTCTTTTACAGGACAAGCTTTATCGGCAGCAATATACAGCTTGTGCTGCTGAACGCCGTAGTTCTTTTGCCGATGTTTTATATTTTCACGCTCCTTACAGGCACGGATCTGAGCTTCTGCAAGGCTGTGCTTATGAATATACTTCTTGTGGCAGCGGTAGAATATGTATTCTCCGTCTTTATGTTCAGCGATCGCTTTTATATCTGCATAGCCGCATATATCGTCCACTCAGCGGCAAACATCTGGACGTTCGGCAGCGCTGCCGTCATTCCGAAAAAGCGGCAAAAGGGTATGCGTTCTCAGGGAAACGAGACTGTTCCCGCAATAAAAAAGCAGCCCATACTTGCCGTTATCTGGGCTGCCGCTTTCTCGTTCGTTTCCGACGCCGCCTGCATTGCGTTAATGTATATCATAGCCCGCATATACGCTTATTGACGGTGATCCTTTACCACAACGCACTGACTGCCGTTCTCCTTGAACCTCAGCATGAAAATATCTTTAAGATAAGGAGTTATCTCCTCCTTGCCGTCGCAGTCCATGAAGTAAAAGCAGTCCTTATCATATCCGCAAAGCACAAGAGTATGGGAATTCCCTATCCATGTAAATTTTCTTGACGTACCGTTTATTATCCATTCCGAGGGCTCGCGGTAGTTGTAGGCTTTCATATCGCGGCTTGCCCAGACTATCATCGGGACTCCCTCGTCAACAAGCTTTTCAATATCCGCAGAATTCAGCTCATCAAGCTGTACCGCCTCGAAATCGGCGTTCATATCCGCAAAATATCTGTTCATAGTCTCAACTATGACCGGAGCGAAGCAGCCGTAGCCCCACCTGTAGGGATCTCCGGCAAACACCCTGTAAGGATCAGGACCGTGAGATACCATTTCATCATCATATGTAAAATCGTCGTCCCATTTCAGATAATTATCGGTAAGGGAAAGCTTATCTATATCAAATCCGAGGTACTGCAAAACCGCCGCCGCACTGGTGACCTCGCAGCCTACCGGAAGCTCCGGATACTGGTCTATTATCGGAACGTCTAACACGGTCTTTCCAAACACTGAGGAGGGTTTTTCATATCCCTCTCCGAGCTGTTCAACGGTATAACCTCCGTAAAGAGTATGCGGATCGGCGTTAAGAGATTCATAGAGAGCCTCCTCTGCCGAACGCGAAGCCTGAAGATATTCCGTATAGGCATAGTCTGTGGCAAAGGTACACGCGGCAGTACACAATCCGAGCACGGTAACGAGCAGCGAATTTTTCAAGCGTTTCCCTCCTTTTCTGCATTATAAAAAACATTATAGCATAAAATATCAGATTTCGCAAGAGCAGCAAATGCTTTTAAGTAAAAATTTTATAAAAAAGGAATGATCTTATATGACAGGACTTGTTTTAGAAGGCGGTACGTTCCGCGGCATATTCTCCGCAGGAATAATGGACTCATTCATCGAGGAGGGAATAGAGTTCCCATATGTAGCGGGAGTTTCAGCGGGAATATCCAACGGTGTTTCCTACGTTTCCAAACAATTTGAAAGGAATATCGTTATCCTTGAAAAATACCGCAATGACAAGCGCTATCTCAGCATGAGGAATTTTGCAAAATGCAGGAGTATGTTCGGACTGGATTTTGTTTTCGGAGAGATACCGCGTTCCCTCGTTCCATTTGACTATGAGGAATTCCACAGATATACCGGAAAATGTCTTGTAGGAGTTACCAATGCGCTCACAGGAAAGCCGGAATTTTTCAATGCTCTCGACGATGATGAGAATTTTACATTCCTCAGAGCCACCTGTGCGATACCGGGGTATTTTCCCGCAATAATGATAAACGGCACGCCCTATTTTGACGGAGGGCTTTCCTGTCCGGTAGCGATCAAGCAGGCGCTCAAGGACGGCTGTTCAAAGGCAGTTATACTTCTTACTCAGCCGGAGGGCTTTGTAAAGAAATGCGGAAAGGGCAATATTGCCATAAGTCAGCTGATACGCAAAAAATATCCGGAAATAGAAATGCTTCTGCTCACCCGTCACAAGCTTTACAACAAGCAGATGCAGTTCTGCAATGAGCTTGAACGCCGTGGAAAGGCTCTGATATTCCGTCCGTCGCACAAGCTCAACAGCTTTGAAAAGGACGAAAAGGCTCTTCGCGCCGTATGGCAGGAGGGCTATGAAATGGGCAAGGTGCGGGCGGAGGAGGTCCGCAAGTTCATGGAAAAATGATATGCAAGGTCAGGCTTGCCGGTGCGGTCCCGAACGTCATAAATTTTTCGCAGAAATTTCCGACTGCATAACGATCTGAGCAAAGAATAATTCTGCTGTCGGAACAGAAAATAACAAAGGCAGCCGATCGGACTTATTCTGATCGGCAATTTCCAAAAAATCCGAAAGGAACTGCGTTTTATGGCACGATTTGAAAATCTTGACAAGCTTCTTGCGGGAAGCGACACGGCGAAAATTTATTTTGCCTCTCTTCCGGACTATGTTCAAGGGGCGGCTTTACGGAACGGCAGCAAGATCATGACCGAAGATGAGCTTCATCGTTTTGCGGAAAAGACGATGCACGAATTCAACTAAAAAGCAATGCATAATTAACAATTTTGCGCCGTAGGCGCAAAATTGAAAAGCTGGTCAAGCCAGACAAAACCTTTGGTTTTGTTTTGCACAGACTTGCGGGGTCTAAGGGGAAAACGACCTGCG
>CANQZS010000013.1 GCA_947628385.1 uncultured Clostridia bacterium
TAACGGAACTTCTATCTCCTAATCCTGCGGATTACATTTTGGATATTGCGTGTGGCAATGGAAATTATTCTTCGTACTATATAACTCCAAATTTTTCAAATTGTAACAGGATAATAATATACAATGTTTTATTATTGTTATTGTCTATATTTTCAAAGTTAATAGAAAAAGGCGGCCATTGATTGAATGATGACCGCCAAACATCCATAATTATGAAATAAGTGTATCAAAATAATATACACCTTAAATAAACTGTTTGTATGCAAGATAATAACTCACGTTATAAGTAAATTTTGGAAAACAACGCAGAATTTTTTATTCCACCCCCAAAGCCTTAAATACTGCATCTTCTGCACTATTATAGAAGATGATCTGAAAACTTCCCAGCAATTCGGGAGGAACTGTTCCAAAATCGGCAGCACACATCATAGGGAGCAGGACTTTTTTTGCTCCGCTGTCAAGACATACTTGCAGGGTATCGGCAAGATTATCCATTTTAATTAGTGTGCCGCTGATACTGATTTCGCCCAGAACAGCAATAGAGCCAACTGTCGGCTTTCCAAGAGCTATTGACGCTAATGCAATGAGTGTCGGCAAGGCAAGCGTACTTGTCATACCTATACCCTGCAAGTCCTGATAATTTATAATATAGTCGGTATTGACTGTGCTGATAGCTCCGCTTATTTTGTTTCCGTTTGCTTTAAGATAGTTAAACGCTGTATTTGATGCTTCTTTTGCATCACGTTCGCTTCCAAGACCTGTTCTCTCAAACTTTCCTGTTCCGGGAAGTGCCTGCGATTCAAGACGGAATACTCCTATCATTCCCGACTTTCCTCGTGATACAGTATATACCTGACCGGGATTGCACATTCCCTCCGGTATTAGCTTTCCGCCACTCTGTTCGGGTACGGATACATAATGTTCCTCAAATGTTTCGTTATCAATATATGAGAAATTGATGTCATAAAACTCCATACCGCCAAGCTTTTTCAGCTGTTCTTTTACTCGGCGCCGCATTTCAAGGGATATTTTCAGAATTTCTTCAATATCCTCTTTTGTATAATTGCCGTCTGGGTAGAGGAGTTTAATATATCCTCCTACCATTTTTCTGACAGCTATGGTATCTCTCTGATTAAGGTTTCTGCCAAGCTTGAAATATTTATCAAGGGCATCTCCGAACTGCTCTTTACGCAATTCTCTTACAAATTCAGCAAAATAGTCTGTAATAAAACCATAATCACCCGTGAAATGTTCGGGACGGAACTTTGGTATCTCCCAACCGGGAAGATAACAATGTATTCTATCAAGGAAAGCTGTATCTGTACCCATTTCCGGTGGGAACGGATCAAAAAGGCTTGAAGTTTTCAGCAAGACCTCTACGTCCTGATTTATGTTGCCGACAAACACCATTGAAGCAGATGCAGATTTTTCCTCCTTTCCTCTTGCAAAGGAGCCGGAAGCCATATAGTCCTTCATTATCTGAATTCCGTCTTTATCCTTGAACTTTATGCCTGCAACCTCATCAAATGCAACACAATCCCACATTCCTACAAGTCCTACTGTTCTCTGTGACATATTGTAAAACAGATTTGCAACGGTGGACTGTCCTCCCGAAACAAGAATACTGTTAGGAGATACTTCCTTATACAGATGGGATTTACCCGTGCTTCTCGGACCAAGCTCACATAAATTAAAGTTGTTCTCCACCAAAGGAATTATCCTTGTAAGAATAAGCCACTTCTCACGATATGATAGCTTATCGGGTTCCATTCCGACAGAACGAAGGATAACACTTAACCACTCATCTTTGGTGAATGCTTTTCTACCCTCTTTCAGCTCACTAATTTCAATATGGGGCATCTGTATGGGAGTAAGCTGCTTTATACTGATAGGAAGAACATCGTTACCCTTCTTTTTCTTCAAATCCTGTGCGGCATCTTCGTAAAGGTCATTGTCATATTCCAGCTGAACTATACACCAGATACCTCCGCATAGAAGCCTGTCATACTTTTCGGGGAAAGCAGGAGAAATAACTATTTCTGTCAATCCCAGATTGGAAAACTCTGCTTCATATCTATCCTTTTTTATATTCAGCTTTACAGTTACTTTGTCAATTACTGTGTATGCTCCGTTTTTTCTAAGCTGTGACAATATTTTTTGTGCTTCATCGGGACGGACAAAATTATCAGACAGTATTTTCTTTACAGTCTGCACACCCTCCTCGATAATGTTTTCGTCCTCCGAACTGCAATACTGTCCCAGAAGAAACTCCAAAACATAAACGGGAACATTTGCACCTTCCTTTATGGAAAGTGTCAGATCCTTACGAACAATTTTCCCGTCAAAGTGTTCCCTTAGTTTGCGGTTTATCTCCTCATTGGAGTTTTTTATTTCCTCCATTATGCTTTCCTCCGATCAGAATGAGAATCCGAAGTCACCCGAAAAGGCAATATCAATGGTAAACTGCTGCCTTAACGTTTCAAGTCCTGTCCTTGTGTCTTTTATTACAAGGTAATACTTATCGGCGGCACTATACGTTTTATTTACAAATGAAAATCTCAATGTAAATTTGCGTTTCTGCGAATCCGTATCAGCATTATCGGCAATACATATATGCTCGTTTGAAATTTTATCGCCATTCTCCGCTTCAAAGCAAATGCTGTATTCGGTCGGCTTAACAATGTCATTGACAGGCTGACTCTGAATAAAGTCAAGTCTTGTTACAAGATTAGTAATCTTGGTTTGCAGACTGACAAGTGCTATCTGAGCAAATGTTGTTTCAACCTTGCTCTTATCTGTCTTAACATCAATAAGAGGAATTATCATTTCCTGCGGTGAGCATCCTCCGTGAACGAAATTCACTCCGCTGCCCTGTGCTTTGAAAATATCCGAACTGATAGGATAATATATCGTCCTTCCGTCAAGCACGGAATATATCTTCTCCAAACCTATGCTGCCAACACCGTCCTCGCTTATCTCCTTATCGGAAACAGCATAGCGTTTACTATAAAATTTGGAGCTTTTTGAGATGTTGTCTATCTTACAGCCTTCTGTCAGATGATCCCGTTTATACATAAATCCGTGATCCGCTGTTATGATAAATCTTGTTACATTTGCAGAGGTGAGCTTTCTGATTATGTCAGCTATCTCGTTTACTGCTTCGCTGCAGGCAACAAATACCTCGTCCTCTGTTGTAGCCTTATCTCCTCTTGCATCAATCTGATTATGATAAATATAGATAACATTCTTTCCTCTTGTGAAGTTAGCCTTATCATCATAATTCATCTTCTTTACCACATCAAACTGAATGCAAGCACCATTTTCGTCATATTTTGAAAGCAGCTTGTTTCTCTGCTCTGTGCTGTCACAAGGTAAACCGTCAAGAAGAATTGAATAATCGTCCTTTATCTCATAGGTCTTATGGGGCAAAAGTGCAGCCATACCGAAGCTCGTTATTGAAGGCAGGACTGCCTGCATAGCCGAAATATTAACCTTACACTTTTCGTCTGACATCAGCTTTTCAAACAAGGAAACACCGACTTCATAACGCATTGCATCGGATATTATTACAACAACACGTTCCTTAATGTTACCCACAATATCCTCATAGAAATTCAGCTGATACGGCAGAGAGCTTTCTCCCTGTGCATCTGCATAGGTCTTTGTCCAGTTTATAGTGATATTTGACAGATACTCATTGGAATAAATATTTTCCACAAGCTGACGAAGCTTCTCAAAATCCTTGTTGTTATCAAGCCTGTCAAAATTATAATAGAAATTGCGATAGCTTGTGTCTATCTTATAATATCTGTCACAATACATTTTCACAAGTGACTGAATATCGCTGACAGGGTGATACTTGCTGTTTGATATTATGTACTGTGCATTTTTCAGCATAGTATATTCGGTGGCATACTTTGAGCCGAAATGCTTCTTTATTCTAAGGTCACAAACTTCGGGGATAGACTGCCCGTCTATCATTGCTCCAACGTCCTCCGATTCAAGGCGTTCGGTCAGATATTTTATAATAGTTGCATCTACCCCGTCAAAGGCGCTGCTGTCAACTATATTATTTATGGATAATGAAGCAAGCAGCTTTTCACCCTTCATTCCGTCATAAACAAATGCAGACAATTCATCAAAACGTTCGGAGTAAACGCTGTTATTCATCATATTTTCAAGGAAAGCAAGTATGCTGCCTGTTTTGTATGTGATAAACTGCTGATATGCTTTCGGCAGTTCCTCGTGAACGGTCTTGGAGAAATAGCTGATAAACATTGTTGCCACAAGTTTTTTCAGAGTAGGTTCTTTTTCTGTATATCCGAAATACTCGGCTATCTTCTCCCAAAAATCATCAAGGACATTATATGTGTCAAACTCCTTTAGGAATTTGCTTTCGTCAAGATCGCCACAAAGAATTATCCTTACAACTTCCTCGAAGGAAAGCACACCCACCTTGCAGACAACGCTCATTATTCCAACGAAGATACTATCTTCATTCATCTTTTCAATATCAAGGTCACGGAAAGCGGCAACTCTGCTCTTGTTTTCAAAGAATTTCCTGCACTTAACAACAGCCTGTCTGCTGTCCTCGCCTATACCCAGCTCGGAGCATATCATAGACAGCTTGTCCGCATAGAAAGTCCTTGAATATTTCTGAATATCCTCCAGATGATTGTCCTTTACATCGGGCTGCGGAAAGGGTGCATATACAAGATAATTCCCCTCTGTATCAACCTTTTCAAGATAATACTTGGTATAGAACTGATTTGTGTAGATATATCCGCCGTGTTTTAAGTCCTCTGCTCTTTCAAGTTTCAGAATTTTTGCGTTATCAAGGGATATTTCGTCAATATCCCCCGAAAACGATCCGTTATCATCATACCAGAAAATAACCTTTCGTCCGTCACCCGAAAAAGCATCGTTTAACGAACTTATTATCTGATTTAATTCCAATGCTGCCATATCAGCACCTCATTTTGTTATATTTTCGCAAGAATACCCAGATTCTTACCCTCACTGTCGGTCTGCACCTTTTCGTAATTCACCTTCACACCGTCGTCAAGGTCAATATCAATTCTCATATTTGCAAGGTGAGCCATTGATGCGTCATAGTCCTTTGTTTCTTTCAGCTGTTTTGTGAGCTTTTCCTTTGCCTTTGTTGCAGCTGCTATCTCACGGCTGTCTGAGCTGTTGTCAATAGTGTCCTGCATACGGTCAAGCTCGTTCATATATATCTTCTGTGTCTTGTGGAGATACTCAACACGAACATTTCCGATAGTGTCGGCATTCCAGCGGTGCATATAGATAAGTGCCTTGAAGCCGTTCTGCTTTCCGCTGTCAAATAGCCAGTAAATCGGGCGTTTCTGATAGATTTTGAGATGATCCTTATAGAAATCGTTAAGGAAATAGTTTCTGATAACCTCTCTGCTTGTCTTGCCCTTGTTTCCGAGAGCATCGGCAATAAAGTCAAGGTTCTTTTCAAGGGTTTCTTCTCCGTAAACTGCCGAAATAAAGTCGGCAAAACGTTTTACAATATCGTCCTCAAAATAATAGTCATCGGTTATGGGAATACAGTTATCCTTGTCGGGGATATATGTACTGTATTTGCTGTTGTCCCACTCGCCGCCTGCATAAGCAAGACCTTCAACATCAAGCGAATATCTGCCGAACATACAGCCCACCGCATAGGAAATAAGGCTCTTAATCTCACGCTGTAAATCTGCTTTGCGAACAGTAACGTCCTTGTCCTCCACTTCGGGAGTAAGCTCGTCCTGCAAGCCGTAGATGTCTATGAAAATTCGGTTGAGTTCTTCTTCGTTGGCTTTCAGTCTGTTGAAACGCTCGTTACATTCACCCTGCCAAAGCATATAACAAAGTTCAAGAGGGCAGCTGACCTCAATATGCTTTCCGTAATATGCGGACATAGCTGCACCAACAGCTGTTGCGTCCCATAAATCTTTTGATTTTTCAACTAACGGGTGCTTCTTAAAATCCCAGCTTGTTTCAAAGCTGTCCCAGTCGGTTTTGCTAATTGAAATATTCTCGTTTACAATGTTCTCTATATTATCTTTTTTGCTTTCATCAAAAATAATAGGCAAATTTGCAATATCACCTACTTGATAATTCATAGTTGGATTCAGAAATTTTAGTATTACATACGAAACTTTGCAACACATTAATCCAAGATAATAGAAAAGATTTTCCTTACAAAATACTGTTTGTCCTGCAGAATCAAAAATTAATCCGTTCGGAGCATATCTAACGCCAAAGTTAGATGAACTAATTTTAGTCCAAGATATGCCCTCATTGAAATAAAAATTTTGTGCGCGTATGTATGCTTTTTCGTATTTTTTAATATCTTCACCATCATTTTTCCAATTTATAATTTTTTCAAAATTTCCATACCATTTTCTAAAACTCCCACCACTATTCAGTGGGAACCATTTTTTCTCAGTCCTTTTGGCTTCAATCGATGTATTACAATGGAAACCTATATTATTAATTGAAACCTCATTCCAATTTCTTAAAAAACGATTATTATCCGCCGTATCAAGTCCTTTTTTAGGGAAAGCAACATCACCAATCTTTTTATTCTCAAACGCCCGAATAAAATTCTCACTAACCCAATAAGCCACCGGCGCACCGGGAATTTTTGAAAAGTTTTCCTGCTTGGCTGTATGACGGCATTCACCACTTAAAAATTGCTCTTTCTTTTCATTTTCGCCCACTGTATCAACAAGCCTTGCATAAGTACCATTGTAGTCTTTAATATGTGAATTATAGTTTACAAATGCTGTGGTCTGAACAACCTCTCCGCCTATTTCGTCAAATGCTCTCGCACCGAGATGTGCCATATTTACGGTAGTTTTATGCAGCAGCTTTTCACGGAGTTTTTCATAGCTTGACAGGAACATAAATGCGTGCTGAGTTATCATCGCATAAAATCCCTTTGTCTTTGCAAGCTGTCCGCATCGTTCAATAAATACCGCAAACAAGTCTGATTTGCTGTCGGGGTAATACTTCTTAACAAAATCCGACAAAGCACCTGACATTCCGCTGCCGCCCATATAAGGCGGATTCGTGCAGACAACATCATACTTCTGCGAAAGGAGCTTATATATTGTCATCATTCGCTCTGTCTTGTCAAGCTCCATACCGATAACACCCGAAAAATCATCAAGAGCTTCATCAAGTCCCTTGACCTCGTTCATCTCGGTAAGAGAACCGTATGTATCGCAATTTCTGAATTGTTCCGCAAGCTCTTTCAATGCTCCGCCGACATTTGCATCACAAACAGATTCAAGTCCCTGAAAATGAGCAAGATTCGGCTTGACCTTATCCTCACGGGTAAGGAAACGGCGGTCATACTGTCTTGCTTTCATCATAAGGGCAAAATAAGCCAGCTGATACGCACGGCGGTCAATGTCAAGTCCATACAGATTCTTCTGTATAATAAGCCTTGCCGCATCACGCTCGGAATATCCGCAGCTTGAATAAATCTGCATAAGAACATCAAAAGCATAAATAAGAATGTGTCCGCTGCCCATACAAGGGTCAATAAACTTTATCTGTTCGGGATTCAGCTCACTGCGTTCCCTGCGTATTTCTTCAAGCTGTGCCTTAACGCTTTCTTCCTGCTCTGCTTCCTCAAGGTAATACTTCCACTCGGACTTTGCACTGCAATCGGAATGACCATCAAGCCATAATCTGCCAAGAGAGTTTTCCACCATATACCGCACGATCCAGTCGGGAGTAAAAAGCTGTGTGGCAGCAGGAATATTCTCCTTGCTTATCTTTACATTCTTTTTCAGATTGGCAAATACTGTATCTTTCGGCTCGGTGTTGTAATACTGATACAGCCAGCCGATTATTTCAACCTGACCTTCTTTTTCAAGGTTAAAATCATCTTCGGGAATATCGTGAACAAGGTGATAGATAATGCCGTCCTTGTCCGTATATGAAACGGGCAGGAGCATTTCCATATAATTTGCAGACTTTCCGAAAAGTTCAGGCAAGCAGGAATTAAGCTGCCTGCACTCAAATTCAAACATTTTTCCGAAAAGCTCGTCAGCTTTGTTTTCATCTTTCAGACGATATATTTCATCGGCAGATATTTTGAAGCCGTTTTCCTCCGCAACGGATATTGCTTCTGTTACAATATCGGGTTCGCTTTTTCCGCTTTCCAAAGAGGACAACACACGCACACGGGAGGGAAGATAATCATTCACTTCCATAAAGCGTATAGCAATAAGCCTGTTAAACCAAGTATATGCTATTTCCTCAACGGTGTTCTTATATCCGTCCTGACCTATCTTGCTGACAAGTTCGCTTCGATATGCAATATCCTTGCCCTTTACCTCGGCAGGCTTTCCCGTTCCTATGTCATAGAATTTGAGGTCTGCCGTTGACTGCGGCAAAGCATCTGCAATTCCCTTTTCGGTAATTCCGATAAGGCTCATACGATAGCTTACCGTTTCAATGAGCTTTCTTCTCGCCCATACGGAGAAATTCTTTATCTGCGGCTTGTTCATTTATATCATTCCTTTAAAACTGAATATTGATAATTGTATCTTCCTCAAGAGTCTGCATAAGTTTCTTTTCAAGCTCTCCGATATATTTCTTTACATCGGCTTCGCTTTCAAGCTGCCAAGATACGGAACTGTTAATGCTCTTTATGCTTATTGTCTTACGCTTCTTAATGACAGGCTTTGGAGTCGGGTCGGGTGTGTCCTCTCCACCATTACCGGGATTTTCACCCTTCTTTTTAGCTTCCATTTCCTCAAGGATAGCATTTTCTCTTGTGTCAATCTCATTAAGACAGCGTACCATCAATGCGTCTGCTTCAACAGTAATGCCCTGAAGGTCGGCAAGATTATTACAGCTCTCCGCCTTATCACGAAGCTCCTCGAATTTTTCAACATACTTGTTGCTGAATTCCTGCTTACAGTTTTTTCCGTCAAGGTGTTCAAAAACTCTTGTCCTTGCTTCATCAATAGCTGCCCTGACAGGCTGTGTTCTTTCATCTAAAAGAACACTGTATGCAAGATGATAATCGTCAATAAGTCCGGGGAGCTTGTGAATATTGTTATAAGGCTTTTCTGCCCTGATAATATCTCGTATCTGCTTTGCGGTAGATTCGATATTTGCATCAACGATATACGTTTTGCCGGCATCAAAATTTGCAAGAACAGTAAGTGCCTTGTCAAAAATCTTGACCTGTTCACCCTCAAAGAATTTCTTTATCGGCTCATAATCTTCGGCAAAATCAAGCAGGTCGTCCATCTTTTGGGGAACATTTTTGAAGAATAAAGTTACATTATCAATTGCAAGAATATCCTGCATATATTTTTTGCCGTTCAGAACGATCTGCTTTCCGGGATAACGTGCCGAATTGTATCTACGTTCAAAATCGGAAAGTTCTCTCTGACAATTCTCCGCATATCTTCTGAAATCACGCATAATTGCATCTTCATCATCGTTGGAATATGCTATACCGAAAACGTCCTTGATAATGTCCTTGACTGCCTTTTTATCTCGTTCGCTGACCTTATCACGCTTCTCCGTCATCAGCTTGTCAAGATATTCCTTACGGGTAATGTAACGGGCAATTTCTTTAGGCTCTTTGTTGTTGAAAGTAATACTTTCGCTGTTTACATAAAGGAAAATATCGCCATTCTTGAACAGCTTTGCAACAAGCCACCACATATCTTCTTCTTTGAAGCCGAAAGGTGCTTTCATAAATCTGTCCACAAGCGTTTTCATTGAGGTTTTGGTGTGATTTACGGTATTTCTTCCGATATATTCAAGTATTTCATTAAGGGCAAACTTGTTAGGCTCGGTCTGTACGCCTGCTATTATCTGCTGATCGTTCTTCGATGCAAGAACATCAAGAACATCATTTTCATTCATAGCAGTATCAATGTATGTGAGTTTATGGTAAATTGCCGAAACAAGTTTTCCAAGTGCTTCGTTGATTCGGGAGCCGATTTCCTTTGCATTGGTTTCAATGCGTTCTCCATTTGCATAAATAACTGCGTGTGCAAGAGCATCTTCAAGGTAGATTTTTGCGTTTTCCTTTCTCTCACGAAGCTCGACTGCTTTCTGCTCCTTGATAAGATTGAAATTGACAACACCCTGCGCTCCAGATTTTAGGAACTTTTCAATCTGCTTTGCACTGCGTATCTCCTCGATAAATGCTCTGTCATCGGGCAGCACAACAAGAACGGCGCTCTGCTGTGATGAGCTGATACGGAGAGTGTTATCATCTCTGCTTTCATCGCTATCGGGAGTGATGATTTTTACACTAATATCATTATTCTGATTTGAACGCAGCATCTTATCATCAACAATCTGATTGAAACGGAATTTATATCTGCCGCTCAAATGATTACTGCTGTATTTATCCTCCGAATAAATATCTTGGAAGATAAGCGAAGATACCTCGGCTGTTATCTCGGAAGGCTCGATAGGCTGCTGTGCAATGGATTTGTTTATTTCCTGCTCCTCATTGGTGAGGAATATGTAGTTATCACCATTCTTCTGAACAAGCATCTGATTTACAAGAACATTCAGCGCACCCTCTACTTTTTTCTGAATGTTCATTCTTTCATCATCAAGAGATTCAACCATAAGACTTGCAATATTTTCGGGATTAGGCTTTATCTCCTTAACATACTTTATGAGAAGAAGCGTTTTAAGGACATTTACATTGAAGCAGTTTTCTTCCTTATCGGGATTAATTTTTATTGTGTCCCACGCTTTAAATATAACGGAAGAATAAGTATGGTCAAGGTATCTTTCAAGTGCATCATAGAACATATACAGAGGGATAATTCTGCCGGGTTCGCTATTCGCTAATCTTACCGCCGATTCCTTGAAAAGCGCAAGCATAGAACGCTCACCATCGGACAGATGCTTGAGTGATGTGCAGTATGTTCTAACGGCAGTCAAAATGCTGCTGAGAAGATTAAAGTGATACGGAATGAAAGGATATACCTCTGCAAAATCCTCTCTGTCTGCATAGAGCTTCTTTTCAACACCGTCATTGAAATAGATAAGGTTCTTGATGATTGTATCCTTTGCATCATATAAAGTACGGAGTGTTTCTTTTCCCGTTTCATTCTTTTTCAGAATACGCTGCTTTATAACCTCGTCCGCATTTGTAGAGGAAAGCGAAAGTCTTGTATCAAAACGTCCTTGAATCTTTGAGAAATTCTGATTTGTTCTTGTGACAGAGTCAATATCCTGCTGACTTGTTACGATTACCCACGCTTTTCCACGACAAGCTGTTCCCAGATTTTCTGTAACAGTCTGAAGGTTGAGCATAAGGTCATTGTTATCTCCAATATACTGCCCGATCTCGTCCACAAGGAATACAACGTGATGATTTTTACCCTTTTTGTCGATATATTTCTTTACAAGCTCCGCAAAACGCTTAACGTCCATTGAATATGGTTCGGATATTTTCTCGCAAATATTTCTTGCAGCATCTTCCGACATAATATCCATATCTGTAAGCACTTCAACTACTTCGTCCTGAATATAGTCAAAATCATCTCTTGATTCTATCCAAGACTTGCCGTTCAGATCCTCAAAGCGTTCCTTAAATTCTTCATACTTTCCTTCATCGGTAAGCCGTCTTTCAAGGTCGGCAACAAGAGGGATAGCACCGCAAAAGCCCTGCATTTCGTTAAACACCTTGAGAAATACATATCCGATAGCTTCTTTGTTGCTTTTTCCTGTCATTTCGCTTCGGGAATCAATGTTGAAAAGAATAACGTCAGTAGGAGTATCGGCAGCCAGTTTCATATCTGCCATTACCAGATTGTCCTTGATTTTGTTATCTTCCTCGAAATACTGAATAGCTGTCTTTCCGCCGTATTCATTGCCACTGAGTATATACGAAAGCATTTTCAAGAAATGAGATTTACCGCTTCCAAAGAAGCCGGAGATCCAAACTCCCATTGCATCGGTATTACCCAAAATACCCTTTTTATAATTGGAGAAGAATGTAGTAAAGTGCTTATTCAGCTCTCTTGTCACAACATATTCTTCAAGTTCCTGCTTAACGTCCTCGGTTGCGTCCTGCTCAACCTTAACAACGCCCTTGATTGTACGGTTTATATCTTTTTCAAATAACTGACTGATTTTCATAATGATACCTCCACATTACGCAAGTCTGAATGCTCTGTAATAGTTATCGTCCTTTATTTCATTGAACAGAATAAGCTCCTGTCCCGTAAACTTTCCGGGATAAAACATAACAATAGGAATATCATCACTTACAGGGTGAAGATTATTCAATATGCTGTGCGCCCTGACGATGGGATAGCTCTTTCCCACACCTGTTATAAAGATAATCGAATTTTCCGGGGCATTTTCATTTATGTACTTTATAACAAGGTTATCCGCTGAAGTCAAACGTAGTGTATTTCCTATTGCCTTTGACACTCGGTCAAGTCCCTTGCTCTTTTCAAAATCAAAATTCTTTTCAAGATAGCCCTTTTCCTCCAACAGCTTGATAATTATATCATAGAGGTCAAATACTACTATCTGTCTTTCGGATTCGGAACGGTTGTATTTCTTAACTATGAAATCAACTCGTTCTCTGACAAACAATTCCTGTTCGGCAGGATAATCAAAAATATAGTATCCCGTTTCATTGCCAAGTCCTTTATTATTCAGAAATGAAGGTTTTTTCATTTCTTCTTCGGCTATTTTGAATCTTTCTTCAAGCTCGGTCATCTTAATTCACTCCTGTAAAAGCATTTATAATAGCAGTTCCGTTATTATCTGACAAAAACGATTCAAGGTTAGTATCAAGCAGCGGCGGTGTAATCTGTTTGGCTGATTTGTTTCCATTTATCTCGGAAACAAGTCCGGATTCCGTAAGGAAATTCATATATGTTGATTTCAAATGCTTTATTGTCGATTCTTTCCAAGCAGAAATATCATCATTTTGATTTGCCTTGCTTATAAAGAATGATGCAATATCACTTGTACTTATTTCATCGCAGCCAAGAATTAACTTATCTCGATACACCTCATATATAAATTCAAAAAACAAGCGATCCAGCTTCATTATACATATAAGGTTGATGAGCTTCTGTGTAGATACATCGGAGGACAGAAATATATCAATCAGTTTTTTGTCCATTGAATTGACACGATTGATTATGTATCCATACATACGTTTTGCCCTATATGAATTAACAGCACCAAACCAGTTTTCATCAATGCACTTCTTCTTAATATCCTCCGATGAAACACCTTCATTTACTGCGGCAACAACTCTCTTAAACTCTAAAAACCAAAAGGATTGTGACATCAATCCTGCACTATATACATTAGCCATATATTACCTCTTAATCAATAAATTAAAGGAAACAATACTTTTGTTATTATATCATATTTCTCCAAATTTTTCAAGCAGAAAATAATCATTTGTTGTTTAGTTTTACCAAATCCAACAGATATAAAGTTTTTTTGTATATACAAGTATATTATACCATATTTGATGTGTAAAAATCCGGACAGTTAATTTTGAGAATGTAGAAAATTACACGAATTTATTGTTCAAAACAAACAAAGCCGCTCGATTTCTCGAACGGCTCTATCTTAATAAATTATGTTTATGGATGGCATCTTCCACAAGGGGAATATCCCATATCAATGACTTCCTCACGGGAGCAGGAAACCTCTTTCTTGTTCTTATCTTTCATATCATCAACGCTTGAACAAGAGGGCAGATGAAACTTCTTTGTGTTCGTATTCAGAACGTAAGTACACTTTCCCGATGAAGCGGTGCCGCTTGATACAGAACTGTCATTTTTACTCTAGACTGTAATCTTGCACGTTGCTTTCAGCCCGTTTGAGGTCTTGGCGGTAATGGTTACTGTTCCTGCCTTCTTTGCAGTTACCTTTCCTTTACTGCTCACAGTTGCAACCTTGTTGTTGCTTGAATACCATTTTACGATTTCTTTCGATGATGCAGGAGTAACCGTTGCAACAAGCGTTTTAGATTGACCGACTTTTAGGCTGTATTTTGTGTAATTCAGAGTTACCGATGTAATTGTTCCATCCGAAAGCCTACTGCTTCCGTCCGTATAATTGATGGAAATATCGGGCTGAACATTATAGCAATACACATTGAAACAAACACCCTTGCCCTTATCTTCTACGGAGTAGGCTTCCATCTGTACGCCGCTTGCTAACAAGTTATCGTCCTTAAATATAGGCGTAACTCGATACAAAACGTGATTATTGGTATCCTCCACATAATCTGCAACCATATTCTCAAATGGGAGCATACCCTCAACGTTCATATAACGTGTGCCTGTGATTAGATTCTGCTCGTTTGCGTTCTCACCTGTGAGCTGATAGCCGATAAGGTGACAGCGGTTATATAGGTACTTGCCGTCAACATTATCATATTTGACGGTGTGCCAGCCGGACGGTTTTATCATACCGATCGCACCACGTTCCTCTGTGGGCATTGTTTCTTTGCAGACATTGGCATAAGCAGCACCGCATCTGCCCAGCTCGTCCAGATCGCTGTACTTTTCAAATGCTTTCTTCGTCAGTTCAGATTTTTTAAAGCCCGGCAGATTGTTGTTCAGTTCAACATAGGCTTCACCTGAGTAAGCAGGCAAATTGCTTAACGTTATCTTTTCTTTCTGCGTTTCCGCCGATGCAGGCATAACCGCCAGATTACAGATAAGGCTCAAAGCCATAAGCAAGCATAAAAACACATTTTTTCTTTTCTTCATAGATATACCTCCTCGATTTTCGTTTTATGCTTCTGATAATAATTATATCATATCAAGTGTGTAAAAATACGGACAATTAACCTCTAATAACCATTTCCGAACATAATTGTCCGAAAGTTGGGACAATTATACTTTTGTATATGAAATCTATTCTTTCAAATAATACACATTGTTATATTAGATTGTATGTGACTATATGCTAATTATATCATATTCATTCTGATATATCAACACCTTTTACGCATATATTCTGATAGTATTTATTACTTTATCGTGTACAATACTATATAGAGGTGATGTTTGTGTATGAGGACGAATTTGCCCTGCGATTGGCACAGCTTAGAAACAAAAAGGGAGTATCAGCCCGTGATATGAGCTTGTCAATCGGACAAAATGCAGGCTACATTAACAGTATTGAAAGCGGTAAAGCCTTTCCTTCAATGGCAGTCTTTTTCTACATTTGTGAATATCTGCAAATCTCTCCCCGTGATTTTTTCGATGATGATTCCAAAAATCCCGAAAAGCTAAATGAAATCATTGCCAACCTACAAAAGTTGGACGATAACCAGCTTAACAGCATTTCGGAAATAGTCCGGGGCTTAGTTCAGAAATAACCAACAGCCAAGCTGCATACAATTTGCAGCTTGGCTGTTTTTAATAGATAAATTGGTTTTGTATTATCAGACTCATAAAACCTCAATTTATAACAAAGAAAAACCTCCTACGCACTTGAAGAAAAAGTGCATAGGAGGTAATGTATTATGCAGGATTATTCAGCCGTAGTCTTAACCGTCACAATATCCGATTTCAGCATTGTAGTCCACTTACCGTCAACGTAAGCACGAACAATGTACTTGTACTCGGTATCGGGAATGAGCTTGCCTATCTTTACTGAAAGCTTCTTTGTTTCGGTGAGCTTAACAGCCTTGCCGTCAACATACTTATAGATAGCATACTTTTCAGCTTCGGGAATTGCTTCCCAAGTGAGCTTTATGCTGTTCTTTGTTGCTGTCGGCTTTGGAATAGGCTTGTAATAAACCTTTACCGAAATAGTGCCTGAATACTTTGTAGGTGAAAGTCTGCCGCTCTTTGTATAGCGAACAAGGAATTTGTAGGTTTCGCCGTTCTTCAGCTTCTTGAAAGTTGCCGAAGTGTCGGAGGTTGTCTTTACCTTTACATATTTGCCGTTCTTGTACTGATATACATAGTATTTATCGGCTTTTTCCACCTTATCCCACTTGATTGTTATGGTATTGCCTTCTGTTTCAGCGGTTATGTTTACCTTATCGGTAAATGTTACAACATTGAAGATGCTTGAATCGAAGGGATATGTTGGATATGTGGGGTATGTAGGATAGTTCGGATAGTTATATCCCGTTGCAGGAATGGTTTCCGTTCTGAGAACATATCCGCATACTGAGCAGGAATATACTCTCAAACCTGTTGAAGTTGCTGTGGGCTGAACGGTTACTATACCGCCGTTAGAAATGTGCTGTCCGATGTTTGACCTATCTCCGCAAGAGCATTCGTGCCAGTGACAAGTGCTGTCATAGTACCAAGCTGTTCCATAGTTATGAGTATGAACGGGAGTATTTGCAGGAATGGTTTCCGTTCTGAGAATGTAACCACAAATTGAGCAGGAGTATGTCATAATTCCTGTGCCGGTTTCCGTTGGAGCAACGGTAACAACTCCGCCGTCGGAAATGTGATTGGAAATATCCTCCTTTTCTCCGCAATCGCATTCGTGCCAGTGAGATGTGCTGTCAGACTTCCACTGTGTATCATAGCTGTGAGAATGGTCGGGGTCGAGTGTAGGAATGGTTTCTGTTCTCATAACATAGCCGCAAATTGAGCAGGAGTATGTTCTGACAC
>CANQZS010000014.1 GCA_947628385.1 uncultured Clostridia bacterium
AACGGAAATTACGCCGAAATGGCTCATAAGAATATTGACACCGGCATGGGTCTTGAAAGACTTGCCTGTGCAATGCAGGGTGTGGACAACCTTTTTGAAGTGGATACCGTGCGCAACATTATGAACCATATCAGCAGGATAGCAGGCGTAAAATATAAGGAAAACGAAAAGAACGATATTTCCCTCCGCGTTATTACCGATCATATCAGAAGCACTACATTCATGGTCGGAGACGGAGTTACACCCTCCAACAACGGCAGAGGCTATGTTCTGAGACGTCTTTTAAGACGTGCGGCGCGTCATGGCAGACTTTTGGGAATAAAGGAACCGTTCCTTTATGAAGTCGTAGATACGGTAATTGCCGAAAATGCCGCTGCTTATCCCGAGCTTGAGGAAAGAAAAACATACATTAAAAAGTTGGTAAAGAGCGAGGAGGAGACCTTTGCTAAAACTATCGACAAGGGTATGGAGCTCCTTACCGAAAAAATGGACGCGGTTATTGCTGCCGGAGGAAAGGTCATCAGCGGCGACGATGCGTTCCTGCTCAGCGATACCTATGGTTTCCCCATCGACCTGACAATAGAAATTGCCGAGGAAAAGGGACTTTCAGTCGATATGGACAGGTATCATGAATGTCTTAACGAGCAAAAGAAAAAGGCTCGCGACGATCATAATGCTAAATCCGGTTCTTCATGGGAGGACGGTTCGCTTATCGTTGAAGCTGCTCCTACGGAATTTACAGGATATTCCTCAATGGAGGAAAAAGCAAAGGTACTTGCAATTTTTGTTGACGGCGAAAGCGTTCATACCGCAAACGACGGCGACGAGGCAGTCATCGTTCTGGATAAAACGCCTTTCTATGCGGAAAGCGGCGGACAGGTGGGAGATACAGGCGTTATCAGCGGCGCTATGACTGCATTTGAGGTATCCGATACAAAGAAGATCCACAGCGGACACTTTCTGCATATGGGAGTTGCTCAGGGAACAGTCTCCGTAGGCGATGAGGTAACGGCTTCCGTTGACGTAAAGCGCAGACGTTCGATCATGAGGAACCATACTGCGGCGCATCTGCTCCAAGCGGCTTTGAGAAAAGTCCTCGGCGATCATGTTCATCAGGCAGGTCAGCTTGTGGACAGCGAAAGAGTGCGTTTTGACTTTTCGCACTTTGAAGCGGTCACACCTGAACAGCTCAGCGAGATAGAATCCATTATAAACGGCAATGTTCTGTCGGCAATTCCGGTCGTTACAAATGAAATGCCCATTGCGGAGGCAAGAAAGCTCGGAGCTATGGCTTTGTTCGGCGAAAAATACGGCGATATAGTAAGAGTCGTAAACGTTGAGGGCACATCTATAGAATTCTGCGGAGGCACTCATGTTGACAACACTTCAAAGCTGGGACTTTTCAAGATAATTTCCGAAAATTCAGTTGCAGCCGGCGTAAGACGTATCGAAGCGGTAACAGGCTCGGGAGTGCTTTCCCTTATCGGCGAATATAAGGATATTATCACCAAGTCGGCACAGGCGATAAAGGCTCCTAATCCTGCGGAGCTTGCGGCTAAATGCGCTGCTGCGGCGGGAGAAGTAAAGGCTCTTGAAAAGGAAGTTGCGGCATTAAAGGGCAGGATAGCCGATACACAGCTTGACTCGATCCTTGCAGGCGCAAAATCCGAGGGCAAGGTCAGAATAATGACGGCAGTTCTGGAAAACACCAAGCCCGATGTTCTTAGGACTATGGGCGATCGGATCAGGGATAAGGCTTCCGATGCTGTTGCGGTGATCGCAGCGGTAAACGGGGATTCCGCTTCTGTTATATGCGCCTGCGGCAAGGACGCAGTTTCCGCAGGAGCACACGCCGGAAAGATCGTTCAGCAGGTATCTGCGGTAACAGGCGGCAAGGGCGGAGGACGTCCTGACAGCGCAATGGCAGGTATAGGAGATGCTTCGCTTATCGGAAAAGCTATGGAAAGCGTTTCGGACATTGTAAAAAGCGTTATAGGATAAAGAAAAGGAGTTTTTTGAAATGAGCGACTGTCTTTTTTGTAAAATAATTGCCGGAGAGATCCCAAGCACCAAGGTCTATGAGGACGAGTATGTATATGCGTTCAAGGATATAAACCCGCTTGCGCCGGTGCACGTTCTTATCGTTCCTAAGGAGCATATTTCCGGAGCGTCGGAGATAACCTTAGACAATTCCGCTGTAGTATCAAAAATATTTGAAACAGCGGCTAAGCTTGCAAAGGAGCTTGGCATTGCCGAGGACGGATTCCGCATCGTAACTAACTGCGGAGATCACGGCTGCCAGAGCGTTCATCATCTGCATTTCCACCTGCTTGGAGGAAAGCAGCTCAGTGCTGACATGGGCTGATACGGCAAAATGATCTGACATTGTAAGATGAAAGGAAATGACGCCGAATGGTTCGGAAAATGGCTTATATCGGTTCCTTTTGGTTGATAGGTCTTTTTGCGGCGTCATTTCTTTCTTTTTCTCTGAATTTTGCCGTTTCGGCATTTGTTTTTGTCAGTGCTGCGTCGTTTCTGGCAATTTACAGAACAAAATATGTAAAATATTCCGTATGCGCTTTAAGCTTTGCGGCGGCTATGTTCCTATACGGTATGTACGACTGCTTTATTTACAGGAATATCGTAAAATATGACGGCAGCGACGTTGAGGTCGTAGGTACTATAACCGGATATGCGGATCACAGCGGAGATAAAGCCTCCTACACGATAAAGGGCATTATCAACGGAGATGTGAAAGCAACGGTGACCTGTTATGCGGACAGCATTTCCGCAGGAGTTGGAGACGATATAAAAATTATCGGGAAAGCGGCTGTTTTTACCGACAGCTACACCTTTCCGGCGGCTTCATATTATAAGTCAAAGGGAATATTTTTGCAGATAAACAGCGTAAGAAAACTGAATTATTATATAAATGACGGCTTTTCACCTACTAAGCTCGCCGATTCCTACAGGGAGCATATAATAAATGTTATAAACTCAAACCTTGACGGCAGAGAACAGGCGATAATGGCGGCAATGCTCTTTGGAGACAGATCGGATCTTGAGGATTCTGACAAAACGCTTATGACGCGTGCGGGCATCGGACATATAATGGCGGTGTCAGGCGTTCATCTGGCAGTGGTATGCTCGCTGTTCTACTTTTTTATTTCCCGTTTGCCGATACCAAAGTATATAAGGCTGGGAATGATGCTTGTTCCGATATTCTGCTTTATGCTTCTTGCGGGAATGTCTCCGTCGGTGGTGCGCTCGGCAATAATGACGGTCATTGTTTACGGCGCTGAATTTTTCCGGCGCCGTGCGGATACGTTCAATTCATTGGGAATAGCGGTGATACTGCTTACGGCTGCGGATCCGTTTGCAGTAAAAGATCCGTCGTTTCTTTTGTCTGCGGCGGGAGTTTTCGGCGCAGGAGTTGCCGCTCCGGCAGTGATAAAATTCCTTGAGAAAAAACATTCCTTAAGCAATGCGGCAAAGGCGGTCATTATCCCTTTATGTGTGAATGCTGTTATATTTCCCGCAGCGGTCATGTTTTTTGATGAATTTTCGGTAATAGCTCCGGTGACAAATCTGCTTCTGATACCGATATGCGAGCTGATACTTATTCTTGGGATAGCAGTTACTGTTACGGGCGGAGTGGAGATAGCTGCTGTTCCATTGCTTAAAATTGCAGGGTGCTTTTGTGACGTAGTGATATGGGTATCGGAATTTGTAGGGAATATCCATTTTTTATACATTCCGCTTGCAAGTGTTCCTGCAAAGGCAGCGGCTTTAGCTGCCGTTATAGCTGCGGCTGTTATGCTGGCAATATTCAGAAGAGCCGACATTGCAGCATTTACAACGGTTTGTCTGTTCCTGCTTTCAGTGGCTGCAATAAATATCTTCCGTTCGGTACCGAGCAGTGATATTGAGATAGCAGTCCTTAAAAACGGCAATGCAGCTGCGGTGGTGATACATGATAAAAATACTGCCGATATTATCGACTTGAAGGGCGGAGGCAAAGCCGCTCCGGCTCTGGTAAAATACCTTAACAGGAATGGTATCCACAGAATAGGCTGCCTGATGATAAATGACGGAGCAAATACAGCCTTTCCGGTCTATTCAGACTATTTTTCACTGTTTGAGGTGTCGGCTTCATACATTCCGGAGGAATTTTCCTCCTTTGCGGGGATCGGCTGTCAGGACGAGACGGTGGGACTTTATGAATATGGTTCGGCAATGGAGTTTGAGGATTACACGGTATTTTTCGGAAGCGATGAAAGCATTGCTTTAAGCTGTCGGGGAACGGATATTCTGTTTTATTCCTCGGACTCTGACAGTGCGGAAAGCAAAAGATATAAGGCGGCTGTAAGATATTCCGGCAGAAAGGCTGACGCCGATCCGGATCCGGATATACTTGCGGTACTGGATAAAAATTCCGAGACCAATGTTCATAACGGTCAGATACTGTACATAGGTGAGAATATAAGGCTTTCCGTTGACGCTTCCGGCGAGCTGAGTTCGGAGATCCTTTAGGATAGAAAGGGTGGATAAGGTGGCTGCCGTTACGGAGAACGATCTTAAGCTTGCGCTGAAAAACAGGAGCTTTCTGAACGCTTATTATTTCTACGGCAAGGATATTGCCGCTGTGGAATCGTATACGGATAATTTCGTTTCAAAAATTGTCGATAAGGAAAATTCAGCGTATAATTTCCATGCCTTTGACGGAAAAGATTTTGATATAGATGCTTTTTCGGACGCGTGTGAGGCTCTGCCGTTTTTTGCAGAGCACGTATGCTGTACGGTGTGCGATCTTAATGCGGAGACTCTCAATGCCGATACGCTCAAGCAGCTTATCGGAATAGTGGAGGATCTTCCGGAAAGCACGACGGTAATATTTTATTATTTGTCGGTCGATGTTACGGACGGGAAAAAATATCCCACTGCTAAAAACAAAAAGCTTATGGACTCGGTCGGAAGATCCGGCGGGGTATGCAATTTCGCGCTGAAAACGCCGGCAATGCTCTCAAAGGAGATAATGTCAAAAGCGTCTGCGGCGGGCTGCGGTATATCAAGGGAAGCGGCGATATTCCTTGCCGAGCAGTGTATTTGCGATTCTATGACCATAAGGAACGAGCTGGACAAGCTCACTGCTTACGCCGCGGGAAACGAGATCACCATTGATATGATACGCGAGCTTTCTCCGCGCCAGATAGATACGACGGCTTTCGATCTTGTAAAGGCAATAGTCCGCATGGACGTGAAAACCGCTATGCGGCTGATGGAAGATCTCAGATCGGAAAAAACCGAGCCTATACCGATACTTTATGCTATTTCGGGAAATATGCTCGATCTTTACAGAGCAAGAGCTGCAATGTCCTGCCGCAGATCGCCTGCCGATGTCAAGGAGGATTTTGGATACAGCAGGTCGCTTTCTTTCAGAGTGGACAATGCTTTCCGAGACGTTCAGAAAATTTCTATGCCGCATCTGAGAATGTGTATAAGAATACTTGCCGATACTGACGCGGCAATGAAATCATCTAAAACTGATCCGCAGATCCTGTTGGAGGAGGCTGTCATCAGAATGATCTCATTCAGGATATAAAGAGGTTTTTTTATGCTGAAATTAAAGGAAGCCGTTATTGTTGAGGGAAAATATGACAAGATAAAGCTTTCCTCTTTGATAGACGCGGTGATAATTCCCACAAACGGGTTCAATATATTCAAAAACAGGGAAACGCTTGAGCTTATAAGATATTTTGCCTCTAATACGGGAATAATAATTCTTACCGATTCGGACGCGGCAGGCTTTAAGATACGCTCCTACATAAAGGGAGCGGTAAAAAACGGTAAGATCACCAACGTTTATATTCCGGATATTTTCGGAAAGGAACGCCGCAAGACCTCTCCGTCAAAGGAGGGCAAGCTTGGCGTTGAGGGCGTGGAAAAGGAGATAATACTTGAAGCGTTCCGCAAAGCGGGGATCTTTGCGGACGATACGGAAATTCCCTCGGATCCCATAACACGTCTTGATCTGTACGAGACGGGATTAAGCGGCGGGGAAAATTCCTCGGAAATTAGAAAGCGTCTCCTGTTGAAGCTTGATCTGCCGCAGCGCCTTACTGCGAGCGGGATACTGGATATTCTCAATACGCTTATGACAAGGCAGGAGTTTTTAGCTCTTGCAAAAGAGATCAACGGAGGAAAGGAAAACTGAAATGGTCTTTTCAAGTCTGACATTTTTATATTACTTTCTGCCAATAGTGCTGATAGTTTATATTCTTATTCCGAATAAGATAAATGTTCCCTTGGGCGGAGAAAGAGTGCTTGTGGTACCCGCAAGGAACCTGCTCATACTGCTGACGGGATTTTTCTTTTACGCATGGGGAGAGCCGTTTTATGTGATAATAATGCTTTTCTCAACAATGATAGACTATACTGCGGGACGTATGATGCACAAATATGACGATAACCCTAAGATCCGCACGATATGTCTTATAATTTCGGTATGTATGAATATAGGGCTGCTGGCTGTGTTCAAATACAGTGATTTTATTTTCCATACGATAAACTCGGTTTTTGGAACGGATATTACAAATCCGGTCATTCTTGTAAACAGGGCGATAAACGATATATATGATTTCGGATTGAGTGAGAATAGTGTTGCGCTTCCTATAGGAATATCATTTTATACGTTCCAGTCGATGTCATATACTATCGACCTTTACCTGAGAAAGATAGATGTTCAGAAAAGCTTTATTGGATTTACTTCATATGTAACGCTTTTCCCGCAGATAGTTGCGGGACCTATAGTACGTTATGAGGACGTTGCGGCGGAGATCGAAGAGCGCAAGGTCAATATAGGCGGAATAAGCGAGGGGATCGCAAAATTTTCAAAGGGACTTGCAAAAAAGGTCCTGCTTGCTAATAATATAGGCATTATCTGGACGGAAGTAAAGGCAATGGATCCTGCTCATATAAGCGCGGCAACGGCTTGGCTTGGAATACTTGCGTTTACGTTCCAGATATATTTTGATTTTTCGGGATATTCCGATATGGCTGTAGGCTTGGGCAAAATGCTGGGCTTCAATTTCCCGAAAAACTTCGATCATCCGTATCTTTCAAAGAGTGTGAGCGAGTTCTGGAGAAGATGGCATATAACTCTCGGAACTTGGTTCAGGGAATATGTCTATATCCCTCTGGGAGGGAACCGGAAAGGAATGGCAAAAACTCTCCGCAATCTGCTTATCGTGTGGGGACTTACAGGGCTTTGGCACGGCGCAAGCTGGAATTTCGTTATATGGGGACTTTATTACGGTATACTCATAATCATTGAGCGGGTCGGCTGGGGAAAGCTTTTGGAAAAGCTTCCGTCAGGCATAAGTATGCTGTATACGTTCCTTGCGGCAGTGTTCGGCTGGGTGCTGTTCGATACGGATACTCTCGGCGGCGCATGGCAGTATATAAAGGCTATGTTCGGCGCAGGAGGAACGCTGTATGACAGTACATCGGCATATATGCTGGCTTCAAACGCTTTGATATATATTATTTGTATCTTTGCTTCGACGGATATTTTCACAAGGCTTACGGAATTTTTCAAAAAGAAAAAGAAAAGGATATATGCGTATACCGTACCGGCTGCGGTGGCTTGCGTGCTGCTGCTCTGCACATCGTATCTTGTGGACGCAAGCTATAATCCTTTTCTGTATTTCAGATTCTGATCCATTGAGAAAGGAGCGTTCCGGAAATGAAATACAAAAAAAGAAAAAGAGTCAATATCCCGAATCTGATAACGTGTATAGTATTTTTCGGGATACTTATATTCATGGCGGTAATGACTATTGCTCTGCCGAAAAAGGATTTTCTGGAAATGGAAAACGATTATGCGGAAAAATTTCCTGAGCTTTCCGCAAAGGCTGTTTTTAACAGGAGCTATATGAATAAAATGGAATCGTATATTTCCGACCACTTTGCGGGCAGGATCAGCTGGATAAAGGGACGCACGGTTCTGGAGACTTCTCTCGGCAAAAAGGAAAGAAACGGGATATACATTCTTGACGATCGTCTTGTTGAAAAGATCTCCGAGCCTGATATGACGTCTGTTGACAAGGCTATAGCCGCAATAAATAAATTTGCTGATGGGCTTGATATTCCGGTATTTGCAATGATAGTGCCTACATCTGCCGAAATATATTCCGATGAGCTTCCGGAAAATGCTCCTAACGCGGATCAGAAAAAATTCATAGAATATGTTTACAGGAACCTTGGAAGATCGGTGAATACGATAGACGTTTACCAGACTATGATGTCAAACCGTGACGATTATATCTATTACCGCACGGATCATCACTGGACGACCAAGGGCGCATATCTTGCATATTCTGCGGCGGGCAAGAAAATGGGCTATGTTCCGGTGCCGATAGACCTGTTCGATATTGAACACGCGGGACGGGATTTCATAGGAACATTTTATTCCAAGACACTTTATGACGGTGTTGAAAGGGATACCATAGACTTCTACCACAATTCCGAGGGAGAAAAGGCAACGGAGGTAAGCATTACCGAAAGCTTCGGAGAAGAGCCGGAGGTCTTTGACAGTATGTATTTTCGGGAATATCTTGGTGTAAAGGATAAATATTCCTCATTTCTCGGGACAAATAAGCCTATTGTTACGATAAAGGCTGACAACGACGGGGGAAAGCTCCTTGTTGTAAAGGATTCCTATGCGCACTGCTTTGCGCCGTTCCTAACGGAGCATTACTCGGAGATAACTCTTGTGGATCTGAGATATATAAATATTTCACTTTCTAAGGTAATTGATATTGATGAATACGATCAAGTGCTTATTTTGTATAACGCTTCGTCGTTTATGACGGATACTGACATACGCAAGCTCGGTTACTGATAGAGCTATCCGCATAGCCGTACGGCAAGTGGCGAAATTCCAAATGCTGCATAAACTGAATTAACGGGTAATATCGGTTTATGCGGCGGGAGTGGCGTTTTGACCGGATCCGGCACGGCGCCCGTAGGGGAGCTTCTGCACAAAAGTGTAAATCAGATGTGCCTGTATAATCATAGATTTGGTCAAATGTCATATTTTTGGCATTTGACCTTGATTTTTACATGGGAGTATAGTATAATAATTTATAGGTGTGCATAAATGATGCGGCTCGGCTGCATGGAGGACTTGATATGGAAAATGTGATCGTTTCGGCTTCTATACTCAGCGCTGATCTTTGCGCTCTCGGAAAGGATATTGAACGCGCAGAGAATGCAGGCTGCGAATATATACATTTTGATGTTATGGACGGCGTTTTCGTTCCAAATATAAGCTACGGGATCCCTGTGCTCGATTCGGTATCAAGGATCGCAAGGAACGTGCTTGACGTTCATTTGATGATAACGGATCCTATAAGATATATAAAAGCCTTTTCGGCAAGCGGAGCGGATATTATAACGTTCCATTATGAGGCTTGCACAGACGTTATGGCTGTCGTAGACGAGATACATTCCTGCGGGAAAAAAGCCGGTATCGCAATAAAGCCTGCGACTCCCGCATCGGTACTGGAAAGATTCGCCGATAAAGCGGACATGCTTCTGGTAATGACTGTAGAGCCGGGATTCGGCGGACAGGGCTTTAATTTCGATATGCTCGAAAAGATCTCTGAGCTGAAAAAAATGCTCTCGGAAAGAGATCTTAAAATTCCCATACAGGTAGACGGCGGGATAAACGAGCTTACGGCTGAGCTGGTCAAAAAAGCCGGAGCTGAGATACTTGTAGCCGGATCGTATCTTTTCAATGCGCCGGATATGGCTTTGGCAGTAAGAAAAATTCTTGGGCGCTGACGGATATTTGCACAGCAAGATCCTGCTGCAATGTCCGAGCGTGCTTATTTGGTATTTATGGTTCCCCAAAAGGAGGTCAGAATGGTTTTTAACAGTGAAAAAAGTGACGTTTCGATAATGACTGATATGCTGATAGTATTGATCGTTCTTTCAGGGGTCGCAGTGTATTATTACGGGATAAGAGCGGCAGTGGTGATAGTTCTTTCCGCAGCGGTATGCTGCCTGACCGATCTTATATGTATAAAGCTGAGAAAAAAGGAATTTATCAAGGAAGATATTTCCGCACTGATAACTGGACTTACGCTTGGTCTTATGATGCCCGCTTCGGCTCCGTATTTTGCGGTAGTTTCAGCGGCGGTATTTGCCATTGTGATAGCAAAGCAGGCGTTCGGAGGATATGGCTGCGAGATATTCGCTCCGGCTGCGGCAGGCTTCCTGTTCGTGTCGCTGTGTTTTCCGGAGAATGTGCTTACATATCCCGCTGTAACGGATAGTATGCAAAAAATACCGTTATCGTCACTGGTACCGTCAAATGTCCTGAGATCTTCAATGACAAGGATATTCATTACAACAGGATCCTCTCCGGTATCGGCGCTTGAATTGCTGGTAGGAAAGTTCGCAGGACCTATGGGAACGGGGATCGTTCTTATTCTGGCGGTGGCTGCGGTGTTCCTTATGCTTCGGAGATCAATTTCGGCAATTACGTTTTTCAGCGAAGCTGTAGTTTCGGGAGTGGCGGTATTCCTGCTGAGCGGATATGATCCTTTATCTGTACTGTGCTTCTTTGCGGGAGGAATGACGCTTTTTGGAATGATATTTCTTTCGTGCGACAGAAGCACCGTTCCAAAGACCAAAAGCTCAAGGCTTTTGTATGGCATAATAGTCGGAGGGATAACTGTTCTTATGCAGTATTATTCAAAGACGGAAAACGCAATAGTTTACGCGGTAATAATTGCCGCACCGTTAGGCATAGAGCTTGACAAAAGATCATTGTCATATGCCGAGATGCTGAAAACCAAAAAGGGAATATTTTCAAAAAACAACAAGCCTTTAAAGAATATGCAGGAAACACTGGATATTCTTGATAAAAACGACGGGGAGGGCTAAGCTATGGAAAAGCCCGTAAATGAAAACAGCAGTAAGGATATAATATTCAATGCCATGCTGAAAAGGAACCCTATTCTTGTCAGCGGAATGGTAGTTGCTCCGGCAATAATGACTGCGGACAGCCTTTCACGGGCTGCTACACTTGCGGCAGCTTTTTCACTGATAACATTTTTTACGCTTCTGATCTCGTCATTTGTTCCGAAAAATATAGTTTATACCATAAGGATAATAATGTACGCGTTCATAGGATCGTTAGTGTATGTTCCTGCGGCGATAATGCTTAAATATTATATACCCGATGAGATCGGGCAGATGGGGATATTTTTCCCGCTGCTGGTGGTGAACAGCCTTATAGTTTCAAGGTCGGAGACGATATTTTTCCTTGAATCAAAGGGAAAGATGATGTTAGATATTGTATTCTGCATTATAGGATATGACGCGGCGGTGATACTGTATGGGATCATTCGCGAAATTATCGGAGCAGGCACTGCCGGCGGAAAAATAATCGGTATGCCGATAGTTTTTCAGGTCTTTTCAACTCCGGCAGGAGGATTTATACTTCTTGGCGTTATGGCGGCGCTGCTGAGGATAATATTGCTTATGATAAAGAAGGTAAGACAGAAATGATCCGTATGGTCTGATCCATGACTTTACGGCGGAGGAGAAGCATTTTTATGGAGCTTTTAAAAAATATTGTCATTGCGGCTTTTACTTCGGTCATAGTGGAAAATACTATTTTTTCACGGGCGCTTGGAACCAGTACGCTGATAATGGTCGCAAGAAACAAAAAGAATCTTTTCGGATTCGGTCTTAGTGTTACGTTTATAACTTCGATAGTAAGTATTCTGACATATTTTGCAGCAAAAGCACTGAAAATGGACGAAAATTCATATATATATACGCCTCTTGTGTATATACTTATATTGGGAGCGGTATATATAATAACGCTTCTGTGTCTTTGGAAATTCGCGGTAGCTCTTTTTGTGAAGATAAAGAAATATATCCACATATCTGCGTTTAACTGTGCTGTCCTCGGCTCAATGTTCATTATTACTGAATACTGCGAAACATTTACGGATCATCTTATACACGGTATCGGAGTAGGTCTTGGATTTGTTCTGGCAGTATATATAACTGCGGCGGTCTATGACAGGATATATTCCGAAAAAGTGCCGTATTCGTTCAGAGGGTACCCGCTGCTGATGATCTATTTAGGAATTTTGGGAATGGCTTTCTGGGGATTTTCGGGTCATATCATCAATTATTGAAAGGAATGAAAATATATGTCCGTAAAAGGCGGCAGAAAGATATACAGAGCCAATTCAAGCTATAAAAAAAGAAAAGCTCAGAGAGTGCTTAAAGTATTTCTCGGTCTGATCGTTATTGCTGCGTTGGTATTCCTTGGATATTGTGTTGCCCGCCCTGTATTTGAGTATCTTTCAGACAGAAATGAGACTTCCTCAGCAGAGGATACGGCTCCTTGGACGCCTCCGAAAGCTCCGGAGGAGGAAGATCCCGCAGAAGATGAAGATATTGCCGATGACAATGAGGCTGAACAGAACGAAAAAGAACAGCAGGACGGCAACAGATCAGCGGGATTTTCCGCATACAGACTTCCGGTCTCAGCTCTTGGATCTGCGGCAGCTCTTAACGAAGAGCTTTCCAATGCAAAGGAGGGCGGATATACTGCGGTAATGGCTGTTCTTAAAGATAAGGGCGGAAAAATATATTACAAAACAGCTTCCGATCTTGCAAAATCAGATGAAACGGCTATAGTGGGAGATATGTATGCGGGTCAGATATGCTCAATGATAAGAGCGGCAGGATTTATCCCGATCGCGGAAATAAATATTCTTGAAGATAATAATCGCTATGGAATGAACAGAGACGGTTCATACCATATAGCAAGCGATAATTCGGCTTGGCTTGACAACTCGCCGGCAAATGGCGGAAAGCCGTGGCTTTCTCCGTTTGATGAAAAGACGATAAGCTATGCGGGATACCTTTCGGACGAGGTATCATTATCCGGATTTGACTATGTTATATTCAGCGGTCTGGTATTTCCTGATTTCAGGAATTCCGATCTTAACTATATCGGTGATATTGTCAGATCGGCGGACAGATATAAGGCGCTTATAAATATCGGGAATGTTTCGGCGGAAGCTTCATCTGCAAATGGATCTGTTCCTATAGTAATGATCTCGGCAGGTGATATTCTTAGCGGCAAGGCTGAGGTGTTCAGACCGTCGGAGCTTTCTGCGGAGACTATAGCAGTAAGCTATGCTCCGTCCGAAATAGAGGGTACAGCAATTATTGCAGGTCAGGAAACGGCTCTTGCCGATCTTGCACCGTATGAAAGAGCAAAGCTCGTATTTGAGGAGATCAGCCGGCTTGCCGGAAATGATAAAACGATAATACCGCTTATAAAACGCAGCGAGCTCGGTCAAGCCGATCTTAACGATATTATAAGCGCAGCTATTGATTCCGGAATGGATTCATATATCGTTATGTGATGAAATTGTGTTGAAATGGATACAAATTGGCTATAATAGGTTACAATTTGGTTTTTGCTATTAACAATCCGGCTTTGATGTGGTATAATTTTCTTATAAGGCTTCCTGCAAATGCGGAACGATCCGATAAGCAGGTCCGTTTAAGCATTATAGTTAGATCATGATATATTTAAGAAATTTCCGCCGGATAATATTTACGGCTGAAGGGAGGATATATCCGTAAGGGTATGGCTAATATGGAAAAAACTTCGGAAGCAAGATATTCTGACGCTCCTAAAAAAAAGAAAAAGAAAAAAAGAAAGGTAAATCCCATTAAAAGAACTCTTGTTGTTATAGGAACTACCATGCTTTCACTTTTTCTGATAGTTATAATCACAGGCTCTATAATCGCTGCGGCGCTGACAGTGTATGTTTTGCAGTTTGCAGATCAGGAGGGTCCGCTTTATATTGGTCTTGAGGATCTCGACCTTGATTATACCACGTTCATTTACGCTTATGATAAGAATGATTCGCTTGTGGAGCTTCAAAGCATAAGCAGGAATGCGGACAGGATACCTGTATCCATTGAAAGGATCCCTCAGCACGTTCAGGACGCTTTTGTCTACACCGAGGACGAGCGTTTCTATGAACACGCAGGCGTTGACTGGAAACGTACATTTACCGCTTTTCTTAACGATATACTGCATTTCCTCGGCGGACGTCAGGGCGGTTCTACTATCACCCAACAGCTCGTAAAGAACGTTACCGGAGATGATGACGCTCAATGGGACAGAAAAATGCGCGAAATTTTCCGTTCCGCACAGCTTGAAAAATACTGTACAAAGTCTGATATTCTTGAAGCCTATCTGAACTATATCGGCTTCGGCGGAAGCGCTGCAGGCATACAGGCGGCGTCTCTGAAATATTTTGGAAAGGACGTTTCCGAGCTTACCATTGCCGAGGGAGCCTGCCTTGCGGCTATACCAAAGAACCCCGAAAATTACAATCCCTTTGCAAAAGGCAAGATAGACGAAGAAACAGGGGAGTTCAAAACAGGTCTTGAATATAACACCGAACGTAAGGAGACCGTTCTCTGGCAGATGTATAAAAACGCCTGTATTTCCAAAAAGCAGTATGAAGAAGCTCTTGCGGAAAAGGTAGTTTTCCGCGATCCGAATGCAAAAAGCGAAGACAAAGAAGATGAAAGCGAGAGCTGGTTCGTCGAAACAGTCATTTATGATGTCGTTTCGGATTTTCAGGATCTTTACGGACTGACTCAGCAGGAAGCAAGCGACAAGCTTTATAACGGCGGTTATAAAATTTATACCACTGTTGATCTTGATATGCAAAAGGCTGTTGAGGAAAAATATAAGGACTATTCTACATTCTCTCAGAACGTTGTTTCAGACCCGCCGCAGTCCGCTTTTATATGTATGGACTATAACGGAAACATCAAGGCTGTTGTAGGCGCTATAGGAGAAAGATCCAGAAATAATGACTGGAACAATGCTACCCGTTCCACGCGTTCGCCCGGTTCCTGCATAAAGCCTATAACCTCCTACGGATATGGAATGGAGTATGACTTTTATACATGGTCCACGATATTTATAAACAAGCCCCTTGAAAATGAGATCATAGATGAAAATACAGGACTTCCGCGTAAATGGCCGTATAACTATAATTCCAAAACATGGGATTACGGAGGATATTTTACATTTCAGGCTTTGCAGCGTTCGCTTAACACGATCCCCGCACAGCTTATTGAAAGAGAAACTCCGCAGGCGGTATTTGAATTTTTGCAGAACCGTTTCCAGATAACAACTCTCAAAGCCCAAGATGCGGATATAGCTCCGCTTTCGGTAGGAGCGCTTACAGAAGGTCTTACCCTGAGAGAGCTTGTTGCGGCATATCAGGTGTTCGGAAACGGCGGAAAGTATTATTCTCCCACATCATACACACAGGTAGTAGACGCTTCCGGAAAGGTAGTTCTGCAGCATAAATATACGCCGATACAATCAATAAGTGTGGAAAGCGCTTATGTTATGAATAAACTCATGCAGACGGTCATTGAGGGTCCTAACGGTACCGGACGTGCCGCCAAGCTGATAAATACTCCGCTGGTCGGTAAAACAGGTACATCTCAGGATTGGTGGGATCTTTCCTTTGTAGGCTGCACTCCGGATTATGTCAGCGGCGTATGGTACGGCTATGTTAATCCTAAGGAAGTCCCTACGGGAACATATTACAGCTCTTCACAGGTATGGAAAAATGTTTTCGGCGATATTGCCGAAGCAGAGGAGGGCAAGGAATTCCCTGATTGTCCGGAGGTACAGGAGCTTTATTACTGCACACAAACGGGACTTATCGCCAGCGGTACTTGTCCTACAGGCTCGATAGGATATTATAAAAGCACCAATATTCCTGACGTCTGCTCAGGAAATCATAAAAAGAAGAGCGATGAGGAGGATAAATCATCGGCGGAAGCCTTTGATCTCAGCGTTCTTGCAATAGTACCATGAGAATAAACGACTTTCCGGTTAAAAAGGGTGGAATAATATGAGCATTATAAGAATGACCTGTCCGTGCCATTTCGGACTGGAAAGTACGCTTAAATTTGAGGTATCAAGGATCGGAGGTCAGGATATATCCGTTTCGGACGGCAGAGTCTCCTTTTCAGGAGGCTTTGATATACTTGCAAGGGCGAATCTCTGGCTTTCCACAGCAGAACGTGTTCTTATACAGCTTGCGGAATTTGATGCGTTCACCTTTGAAGAGCTTTTTCAAGGCGTAAAAGCTATCCCCTTGGAGGATTTTATAGGCGAAAGGGACAAGTTCCCCGTAAAAGGATATTCCTTGGATTCCGAGCTGCACAGTGTTCCGGATTGTCAGTCCATAATAAAAAAAGCCGCCGTTGAGCGTCTTAAAAGCAAATATGGGATAAGCTATTTTGAAGAGACCGGCGCAATGTTCAAGCTGCAATTCAGCATACTGAAAAATCATGTAACAATATATATCGACAGCTCAGGCGCAGGACTGCATAAGAGAGGCTACAGAAAAAATTCCAACTCCGCTCCGATAAAGGAAACTCTTGCGGCGGGTATTGTCGATCTGGCGCGGATCCGTGGG
>CANQZS010000015.1 GCA_947628385.1 uncultured Clostridia bacterium
CGAATCCGTTCTCATATAGGTAATAAGACCTACCGCGCCCATTCCCTCAATATCAACGCCCTCATAAAGCGTCTGAGCGGCTTTCATGGTCCTTGCAGCGGCAAATCCGAGCTTTTTTGAAGCCTCCTGCTGCATGGTAGATGTGGTGAACGGAGGTGCGGGAGACTTTCTCCTGACCGATTTTTTTACATCAGTGACCCTATACACCGCGCCCTCAAGGAGCTTCAGCACATTATCCGTTTCAGCCTGAGAATGGAGCTCGGTCTTTTCGCCGTTCATTCCCACAAAGGAAGCTTCAAACTGCTTCTTTGAGGAGGGTGCGGTCATCTTGGCTTCAATGGACCAATACTCCTCCGGCTTGAAAGCGTTTATCTGTTTTTCGCGGTCAACTATCATCTTTACCGCCACCGACTGTACTCTTCCCGCGGAAAGATTTCTTCTGACCTTTTTCCAAAGGAACGGAGAAAGCTTGTAGCCGACTATGCGGTCGAGTATACGCCTTGCCTGCTGAGCGTTCACAAGGTCAATATCTATGGAACGCGGGTGAGCCATTCCGTTCTGAACGCCTGTTTTAGTTATCTCGTTGAACGTCACTCTGTTATTCTCGTCCAGCGGAAGATCAAGTATATGCGCCAGATGCCACGAGATAGCCTCTCCCTCGCGGTCGGGGTCGGTGGCAAGATATACGAAATCCGATTTTCCGGCTTCCTTTTTAAGGCTTTCAATAAGCTCCTCCTTGTTTTTTATATTCACATATACAGGTTCAAATCCATGATCCACATCTACTCCGAGCTTCGATGTGGGAAGATCCCTTACGTGTCCCATAGAAGCTACTACCTCATATCCGCTGCCGAGATATTTTTTTATTGTTTTTGCCTTTGCAGGCGACTCAACTATAACAAGCTTTGACATTGTTTATCCAACCCTTTCAAATCTATGAGGATCCGCATATGCGGGAAAAAATTTCAATTTGCAGTATAGCTTTGCCCCGCCGATGATGAAACCGCTCCATCAAGCTCAAGATCGGTAAGCAGCATCAGCATTTCCGAAATATCCTTATCAAATTTTTCCGAAAGCTCGTCTGCAAGCACAGGCTTTCCGCTTTTTTTCAGGAAATCATATATTTCCGCAGCCTCTCCGTCAAGAACGGACGGATCGAAGCTTTCATTTTCAGGGATCATAATATCCTCCTGCGCGGGAATCTGTTTTTCCTGAATTCTTTTTTTGACCTTTGCCTCTGCTTTTTTCTCCTTACGCGGAGGCAGCTCGAAATTGCTTTCCTTTTCGGCATTTGCTATTTTATGTCCATAATTTTCGTAATATTCATATAATATGTCGTTTACGCCGCAGAGACACGCTGCGCCGTCTCTTATAAGCGAAACGTTTCCTCCGTATCTTTTGTCGAACAAATTATGCGGCGCAACTGCGAAAACGTCTCTTCCCTGACTGAGAGCAAGTCCTGCCGAGACCAGCGCTCCGCTTTTGATACCGGCTTCCGCGACTATAGTTCCCAGCGACAGACCGGTAAGTATCCTGTTTCTTGCGGGAAACGACTGCAATGTTCCCACAGCCTTTGGAAAATATTCTGAAATAAAAAGTCCGTTTTTTTCTATTTCATCGCGGTATACCGAATTTTCCCTCGGATAATTATAATCGAGCCCGCAGCCGAGCACTGCAATTGTCTTGCCGCCGTTCCTGACAGCGGAAATATTTGCCGTAATATCTATTCCCAGCGCAAATCCGCTCACTATAGTTATCCCGAATCCCACAAGCCTTTTGACAAGCGATTCCGTGACCTTTACGCTGTAGGAGGACGGTTTTCTTGTTCCCACCACTGAAAGCGAGAAATTATTTTCCAGACAGTCAATATCGCCTCTGCAAAACAGCACCGCAGGCGGATTGAATATAGGCTTTAATCTTTCCGGATATTTTTCATCATCGAACGTCAGTATGTAAATATCATGCTTTTCGCAATATGAAATAAGCTCCGTTATCTGTTCCTCGGTTATCCGTTCCGCAGCCTTGTTTTCGGCAGGATCAAGGAACCTTTTCCTTTTTTCATTATCGAGGATCGCCGTATAAGCCTCCGAAACGTTATCATATCCGGACATAAATTCCCAGATACGTTTATTTCCGCAGCCGAAGCAATTTACTAACCAGAGCCATTCAAAAACATTCTGCCTGTCCATATCCAAACACTCCTCTTCAAAAATTCTGCTGTTTAACAGGCTCTAAGGCAATACCGCACAAAGACCGTCCGAAAATAATGATCTTCCTGCGGTATCGTCCTAAAGAGGCTCTTATGTCTTTTTAAAACAGCGGAACGTTATCCCGCGTTTATCAGCGATTTTTTCCGTCCGGATCCTTGGTGAATTCCCACATTATGATCCCCGCAGCCATTGCCGCGTTAAGGGAATCAATATTCCCATGCATTTTTATAGTGAGCCTTTCGCTGCACATTCTGCTTATCTCATTTGGGAGCCCGTTTCCCTCATTGCCGATAAGCACTGCCGCTCCTCCGGAAAAATCACATTCCGTCAGCGGGACTGCATCGCTGTCAACCACTGCCGCAAATGTTTTTATCCCGTTTTTTTCAAACAGCGGAAATATCTCATCGAACCGTATCTCCATAACATTCAGCCGAAAAAGACTTCCCATTGTGGAGCGCACTGCCTTTGGATTATAAAGCTCGCAACATTCCGAAAGGAATACTCCGTTTACGCCTACCGCGTCGGCAGTGCGGATAATAGTCCCCAGATTGCCGGGATCCCTTACCTCGTAAAGCAGAATATATCTTCCTCCGCTCCGGATCATATCCTGAACCGGAAGTCCCCTTGGGATCCTGCACACTGCGAATACTCCCTGTGTATTTCCCGTATCGGAAAGCTTTTCCGCCAATCCGTCAGTAACGATATATCGTTCCGCTCCGGAAATATCCGTCTGTGAAAAGAATTTTTCCGCACAGCTCTCCGCAGCGAATACCGAGCAAAGCTCCGCTCCCTCGTTTACCGCGTCGTTTATCAGCCGCACTCCCTCGAGCACGAACATACCTGTTTCTCTGCGATATTTTTTGCTTTCAGAAAGCTTTCTGTACAGCTTTATATTTGGATTATCCCTTGAAGAGATATACTGCATAAGTCCCACCCGTCCGACGGAAATTCCGCAAAATCATACATACCATAATATTCTTTAAAAAACTGCAAAAGTCAGAAGCAAGAATTTTCGCTTCTGACCTTAAAGCAATTTAAATTAAAGAGCAGCCTTAGCCTTTTCGGTAAGAGCCGTAAAGCCGGCAGCGTCATTTATAGCGATCTCTGAAAGCATTTTTCTGTTAAGCGTAATGCCTGCTTTTTTAAGACCGTTCATAAATGTAGAATAGTTCATACCATTCATTTTGCAAGCGGCGGAAATTCTTGTTATCCACAGCTTTCTGAAATCACGCTTTTTAAGGCGTCTGCCGATATAAGCGTAATTTCCGGATTTCATAACGGCTTCCTTAGCCATCTTGAAATGCTTGCTTTTTGAGCCCCAATAGCCCTTAGCCAGCTTTAAAGTTTTATTTCTCCTCTTGCGAGTAGCCATTGCTCCCTTAACACGAGCCATGATATTTTACCTCCGTTTTATAAATTTTGTTACCGTTTAGCCGAACCTTATTTATAAGGGATAAGCTGTTTTACCGTAGCGGTATTTGCGGAGCCTGTGTAGCCTGCCGCTCTGTTGATCCTCTTGCGCTTGGTAGCTTTCTGTGTAAGTCTGTGACGTCTGTTTGTTTTCTGGTACTTCACCATACCGCCCTTAGTGAGCTTAAAGCGTTTTTTTGCACCGGAATGTGTTTTCTGCTTTGGCATAATATATCCTCCTTTGATTTGGACAGTTCTGTCTCATAAAATTTATTTTGAAGCCTTGGGCGAAACGAACATAACAAGAGCGCGCCCCTCCATTTTGGATGGCTTTTCAACCGTACCGACTTCCGCACAAGCGTCCTTGAACTTCTCGAGAAGCTCTTCGCCGAGATGCGGATGAGCTATGGCGCGTTTTCTGAAACGCACCGAGACCTTTATTTTATCTCCTGCTTTAAGGAATTTCACAGCCTGATTTACCTTTGTATTAAAATCGTTCGTGTCGATAGTGGAGAACATTCTTATCTCCTTTATCTCAACGACCTTCTGATTTTTTCTTGCTTCTTTCTCGCGCTTGCTCTGTTCAAAGACATACTTTCCGTAGTCCATGATCTTACAAACGGGAGGGACAGCCTGAGGCGCGATCTTGACCAGATCGAGCTCCTTTTCATCTGCAAGCTTAAGAGCTTCCTTAGCGGACATTACTCCGAGTTGACTTCCGTCATTGTCTATAACGCGTATTTCCTTATCGTGGATCTCCTCGTTGATCTGAACATCTTTGCTGTTATTGCTTATGGTAAGCACCCCCAAGTAAAATAAAAATGAGCGGAAGAACGTTCCGCTCATATCAAACACAAGCACACAGCGCCCTTGGATATATATGGCGCAGTGCGGTCATACCGATATTGACCTCTGCTCGCTCCTGCGGCAGGGTGAGAACGGAAAGTTCTGCTTTATTAGGGCGTTCAAAGCCGCCGACGCATTATATTATACACTATATTTTTCCGCTTGTCAAGGGTTTTTCAAAATTTTCCGGAAAAATTTTTATATGGCATTATTTACCTGTCTATTCCAAGGACAGATCTTCATCTGAAAGGATCATCTCACCGTTTTCATCTTCATTTTGAAATATGCTCCAGCAGCAGCTTTAAGGCATCGCTTTTTGCTCTTTCATCGGCTTTTCTTGAAGCTTCCACCAATTCTGTTTCATATGGAGTCAGCGCCTTTGCTGAAATATGCTGTCTATCCAGAAGATAATCAAGAGTAACATCAAAGCAATCAGCCATTTTTACAAGCATATCAGGAGCAGGACTTCTTTCTCCGCTTTCATACCTTGAATATGACGTGTCGGAACAATGCAGGTATTCGGCAACTTCATGCTGCGTCATATGCCGTATTAAGCGGATCTCTTTCAGCTTCAATTCCATAGCTTTCTCCAATCGTGATCTATGTTATTCAATGGACAGATCTTCATCTGAAAGGATCATCTCACCGTTTTCATCTTCGTATTGCTTTATCTTAATTTTAACCAGAGTTTCTATCATATTCGCCATTGAACGATTTTCACTTTTAGATATTTTTTTGATCTTTGCATAGTCAGCAGGATCAAGACGTAATGTGAACTGAGATCTTATAACAGCCATTTCTGATACCTCCGTCAAAAGATCCGTGCAAAGCACAAAACACTTTGCACGGATCCGGTCTGCATAAACGTTATTCCTCCGGCGTTTCCGTATCGGACGGAACCGATGAAGCGTTTGATCTCAGCTTATTTTGATAAGCTTCATTGTCAAACCAATCGTCCAGTACACTCAGCGAGATAGAATATCCCGTTGCAGTTTCAACATATTCCGTTATCTCACCGTTCCTGATAAGCTCGACTATCTTTTCCGTGGAAAGATTAAGATACTCGCCCGCCTCAGCCTCTGTGAGATATTTTTTCTGCGCAACGTTCATATCCGACGGAACATTCACCGTATTTGTTGACGCCATCGCCTTTTCCTCAATGGTTTTATTCAGCTTTCTTACTCCGCCGCCGATATTTATACCCGAAATAAGTATACATATACCGAGAAAAACAGCTCCGAGAAATGTTGCGTTGATGCCTCCGCTGCGCTTTGCCGGTCTGGAATTTGATTGATTTGCCATTGTGAAGTCCTCCTATAAATTATTTTGAAGCCTCCGCGCCGAGCGGCGCTTTTACAGCTTTTCCCAAGCTGAATGAATAAAGGTATGCCTCCTTGACACGCTTGCCGAATATTCTGCCGAGAGCCGCTCCGTACAGCTTTATTTGCAGATCGTATCTGGAGATCAGCACAGCCGGACTCGACACTCTGTCGGTCTTATAATCCACCAGAACTATTTCTCCGTTCTCTTCAAACATACAGTCTGCGATACCCTGCAGCATACTATCTTTATTATACTCCAAAAGGCGTTCATCGTCAAGACCGGCGTCGGATTTTTTGACTAAAAATTTCTGTTCCCGTCGGATATTGTCGGCTTTTTTCATTCTCGCATAAAGCTCAGAGCGGAAAAATACCGCCAGCTGACCTATATTCAGGCTGTTTTTTTCCTCCTCGGAAAGCAGTCCGTTTTCCGCAAGACGTTCCGCCTCGGCGGGAATATCATTTTCCGCTGCGGAATAATCCGCATACTGCATGAACGTGTGCATAGCCGTTCCCTTTTCGGCAGCCGTAAGTCCTCCCCTTTCCGGAGCAAATTCGGGACGTCTGAGGAAAAGCTTTTCTCCCGTTTCGCTTTTTGCGATCTCGGTAACGGTTATCTTTGCCGACTGAGCCGTGCGCTCGTCCCCGTAATCGAACGCAAAGAATTTCTCCAGCATTTCCACATCGGAGGCATTTGGCTCGGCAGCTTCATTGCGTTCATTTTCCTCACCGTCAGAACAGATCTCGGCAGCGACCGTCCTTATCTCCGCATCGCTGCTGCTCAGCGGGAATTCAAAGCCGTCACGGAACCATTCCCCGTTCTTATGTATGAGCATTGCTGCGGCGATCCAGTCAAGCATTGATCTTGCTCCTGCTGCAGCGGAACGCAGCGAGCCGCCGTCCGCAGCGACCCTTGAACGCACCGTATCTATCCGCTTTCTTATGCTTTCATTATCGGGTATTGTTATGAATATCTGTTCACGCGCTCTTGTCAGCGCAACATAAAGCAGTCTCATCTCCTCGCTTACGGAATTCACCCTGTTTATTTCCGTAAGCACATATCTCGGAAAGGAATCGTACAGCCTGAGCTTTTCCCTGTCCTGTATCTTGAAGCCTATGCCGAACTCGGAATTGATCTGCATACGTCTTCTCAGATCCGATGTATTGAAATCCGTAGACGTACCGCACAGAAAAACGAACGGATATTCAAGCCCCTTTGACCTGTGTATGGTTTTTATTGATACCGCATTTTCGTTTGAAGCTACCGCCGAAGCGCGCCTGAGATCTCCTCCGCGCCTTATAAGCATATCGGTATATCTCACGAATCCGGAGATCCCTCCTCCGGAATTCTTTTCATAGCTTTCTGCAACATCGAGCAGCAGCCGGAGATTTGCCCTTTTCATATTTCCGTCCTTGAACGTCTGCACCGACGAAAGGAAATCCGTGCTGTCGTATATCGTTCTTATAAATCTTTCCAGTCTCTGGGAGGCTGCACAGTATCTCAGCTTTACAAACGTCCTCATGAACCTTTCAAGCTTTGCATACAGTCCCGAACCTGCCTGTACCTCCGTTTCCCCCGCAAGTATGGCTCTTATCGTAAGGAAGTACCTTTCATCATCTTTTCTTGCCAGAGCAAGCTCCGCCATATCCTCGGCGTCGAGCATGAACATAGGCGACATCAGTACCGCCGCAAGATGAATGTTCTGCATCGGATTGTCTATCACCGCCAGCATACTGAGCAGCACCGAGATCTCCCGCGATCTAAGATAACCCTCCGGCTCCTCGGCGTGCGCCTTTATCCCGCAGGCTTCAAGAGCTTTTACATATACCTCCGACTTCTTTCCGCTCCTCATAAGTATGCAGAAATCCCTCGGCTCACAGGGACGTTCATGATCCTTGTCAAATACCTTCCGCTTGCCGAGCATGGATCTGATCCTGACCGCTGCGGCTCTTGCCTCGCTGTCCGCATAGAGGTTTTCCTCGCCGTCGCCGTCCTCGTCCGAGCCGGAAGCATCGTCCTTTGTACCGTCCGGAACGAGCAGTATCTCCGTATCTCTTTCGCCGTCAGGATATTTCATTCCTTGTACCAAAGCCTCGTCAGCGGAATAATCCACCTCGCCGGTCTCCTTAGTCATAAGATTTTCAAAAATAAAATTTACTGATCTGACTACCTCGCCGCTGCTGCGGAAATTTTTATTCAGGAATATAGCCGCATTCGTTCCGGAAAAATCCTTGCCCGTATATTTTTCGGAAATTTCAAGCGCATTGAGGAACAGCTTAGGATTCGCAAGCCTGAATCTGTATATGGACTGCTTTACGTCTCCCACTGCAAAAAGATCGGTTCCTCCTCTTTCCTCGGTGCCGTTTCTGGAAAGCATTTTGAATATCATATCCTGAGCGTCGTTAGCGTCTTGAAATTCATCTATCATGATCGTAGCGTAATATTCCGAAAGCTCCTTTGCAAGAGCTGTCTTAACGATCCTGCCGTTTTCGTCCTTTTCCGCAAGGAGCTTTATCGCAAGCTGCTCCGCATCGGAAAATCCGAGAGCGTTTTTCTGAGCCTTTAGCCGTCCGAGCTCCTCATCAAAGCGTTCCGTCAGCCGGAACAAACATTCAAGCATATCCGCGTGCTTTTTATAGTCGTCCTCTATCTCATCATAGGTGAAAATGCTTTCGGAAAGCTTTTTCACCTCCTCCTTATATTTGCTGCGAAGCTTTACGATCCTGTCCTGACGTTCCTTTTCCTCGCCCTCAAGCCCTCTGAGACTGTCCATTCTCCTGAAAGGAATATCCTCTCGCAGCACTCTTTCATTCCAATTTTTGCCGTTCATGAGCCTTGCTTTCATTCCCGAAAGCAGTTCAATATCGTCCGCCACAGCCGCCGAGGGTCTGCCTGCAAGCTCATAGAAAAGCTTTCCCGCATATTCAGCCTGCCTGATAAGACTGCTGTATGAATCCTCCAGATGCCTGATGTAAAATTCCGCAAGAACATCATTTTCCGGATCAAAGCCCGAAGCGTAATGTTCCGTCCACTTCTTCATCTTATCCTTGTAGAACGGCATGGAAACAAGGTACCTGTATATCCTCAGCACCGTTTCCTCCAGCTCCGCGTCTCCTCTGGACGAGCCGCTGAAAAAGTCGCAGAGCCTTTCCATGGTATCCGGATCCTCCGAATATGCCTTTTCAAATGTCTCTGCCGCCGCGTCTCTCATAAGCGCGGAATTTTCCGCCTCGTCAAGGATCCTGAAGCCTGCCGAAACATCGAGAGAGCGGATATTTTCCCTTATCATATCAAAGCAGAACGAATGTATGGTAGATATTTTTGCCGTCTGCAAAAGCGCCTGCTGGCGGCAGAGCCAGACATTGTCCGGCTCGGAAACTATCCTTTCCGAAAGCGCGTCCGAAAGCCTCTGCTTCATCTGCGCGGCAGCGTCATTCGTAAATGTGACCACCACGAGCCTGTCGGCAGGCGTTTTGTTTTCCGTATCGGAAATTATCCTTATCAGGCGCTCTACCAGTACGGAGGTCTTTCCGCTTCCTGCTGCGGCGGAAACTATGATACCCGCTCCGTCGACATTTACAGCGTCGAGCTGTTCCTTAGTCCATTCGCGCATTCTGCTCCTCCTCTCCGTTCATTATAGCTTCTATGGTCTTATCGGTATCCTCCGCATATGTGCGCACCTTTGACGGAGGATATTCGCCGCAAATTGCGTAGTAGTCGCAGTATGCGCACGGAAGAGATCCTCTTTCCGACATGAGCGGAGAAGCCTCTATCCTGCCGTCTCTGAGATGTTCGGCAGTTTCCTCAAGCATTGCATAGGAAAATTTCCTCAGATTTTCAAACTGTTTTTCCGTCACGAGCTTTGAGAATGCCGAGTAGCCGTCCTTAGTCCTTTTCACCGGAATGAATTCTGCATTCCCGCTTTCCTCCATAGCCCTGATAACATCGTCGTTCATAAGGACTACCCCGCTCATTTTATATGTCTTGTTCAGCGCCTTATCCACTGCCTCCTCGCCGTCGTTCCTGCCTGCCGAGGGAGCAGCGTCTTTAGCCGGCATATAAAGCACTCCCGCCGGAACATATCCCTTGTATGCGCCTGCGTGATCCTCCTCGGTGAGTGCAAAAAGATACAGCAGCATCTGCATATTTACTCCGTAAAGCAGGTCTGTAAAGCGGAATTCCTTTACTCCCGACTTGTAATCTATTACTCGGATATATTTTACGCCGCCTGATTCAAAAACGTCCACCCTGTCTATTGTTCCGTCAAAATACACCGTAACTCCTCCGGACGTCACCAGTCTGAGAGGCTCCTCGTCGCCGTTCCTGCCAAGAGTATATTCAAATCCTGCGGGAACGAATTCATTCTGCCTGAATTCCTCAGCCATTCGCGCCAGAATATCCGTCACCGTATGCGCAAGCCTTGCAAAGGCGGCTTTATAGCGTTCGGATTTTCCGTAATCCCCGCCTATCTCGCTGCTTCTGTAGTACTCGTCCAGACGCTTTCTGACCTCCGAAAGGATCTCGCTCCTGTCCATTTTTATGAACCGGTCCTTTCCAAAGCTTTTCATGAATCCGCACAGGCAGTAATGCACCGCAGTTCCCTTTGAGGGACTGTCCATTTCGGTCTTTTTGGGAGCGTATATCTTCAGACCTTTTTTACAGTAATATACGAACGGACATTTTCTGTAATCCTCAAATCTTGAAGCGGAAAGGTGTATAGATCTTCCGAACAGCCTTTTTCCCGTTTCGGGGGAAAGTCTGTGTCCCGCCGAGCTTTCAACGCTGCGCAGATATTTCATTCTTGAAGAGAACTCAGGTATCCTGTCCAGAGCTGCAAAAAGCGATGCGGAATCCGTATCGTTCCTCCTGTAATTCCTGACGTACTGATAATAAGCCGCCTCCGGAGTCATGCAAAACGACAGCAGCCCGCGCTTTTCAGCGTCAAGAACTATCCCGCTGCCGAACATACTCACAGCCTGTCCTACTGCCACCGACGGATAAAGCGAGCCTCCCGCAATATCCGAACGGGCATATGATATATACAGCCTGTCCGAGGGCGAGGATACAGCCGAATAAGCCGCGAACCGTTCCTCCGCAAGCTTATCCTGAATATTTGCGGAAAGCTTTATCCCCACGTTTTCAAGAGCGATCCTGTCCCTGTCGCTGAGAAGTCCTGAGGGCTTTGCCGCAAACGGGAATATCCCCTCGTTTGCGCCTATGACAAACACTGCCTTTACATTTGAAAGCCTTGCGGTATGTACTGCCGCGAATCTTACGCAGTCAAGAGTCTGCGGAGGAGACGAAAGCTTTAGCTTTCCCGAAGCGGAGGAAAAAAGCTCCGACAGCTCAGCAAGGGAGATCTTTGTACCGTCAAGCGCTCTGCTAAGCGTTTCAAGAAGTGTGCAGAGCAGCTCCCACAGCTGTTTCAGCTCCCTTACCGCACTCAGCGCGGCGGCGTCATCGGCAGGACAGCCGTCATATATCCTACAGATATTTTCCACAGCGCCCGTCTCATCAAGAAAATCAAGTATAGCCGAGCATATCTGCTTACCGTCCGCGTCGGCGCAGGCTTCTCTCAATCTGAATACAGGAGACGTGACCTTTTGTCTTACAAGCTCCGCTCCTGTTTCCTCATCGTTCAGGAACGGCTCGTTCCACATTTTTCCGTCTACGTTCCATCTGTAGCAGTGATCCTCCACCGCCGAGATCTCCTCATCGGTAAGCGACGGTATTCCGGTCTTCATATATCTCAGCCAGTCCTCCGAGGAGGAATATTTATCCGCAGCAAGCTTTAAAGCCGTTCTGATAAAAACGAACAGTGATTTATGCGCCGCCGTATAGCTTTCATCTGAATAAAACGGTATCCCATAGCGTTCAAAGGCGCTTTCCATTACCGGAGAATAGGTTTCCTTATCCCTGCACAGCACTGCAATATCCTTATATCTGAAAGAGCCCTCCATTACCAGTCTGCGTATTTCGGAGCATACGAGATCCCCCTCGCCGTATATATCCGCCGAGGAAAAGATCCTTATATTTTCGCAGTCTCCGTCATATTTTTTACGGACATTCCTAAGAACGTTCCTGCTGAAAAACGCAAGCTCGCCGGAATTGTATCTGAACTGCTCTTTAAGCGTGCGGACGCTGTATTTTATACCGTGATCCTCCGCAGAGCGTTTCAGTCTTTCAAGAGTCCTGTCCGTTGTTTCAAAGACTGAATATCCCGTTTCTCCCGTATTTTCTGTCGTAAGGCATATCGTTACCCTTTCCGCATAAGCGATCATAGCGTCCAGCATGGAATATTCATCGGCTGTAAAGCTTTTGAATTCGTCGATAAAGATAGTTTTCCCCTTGAAATATCCGTGTGCCGCCGCCCTTGCCGCAGCCTCGGAAATATCCCCCTCGCCGTCCTTATATCCTGCTTCCGAGAGCATTTTTCTGTATTCAAGGAATATCAGCGAAATATCTCCGGCTTTATCTCTTATGCTCTCGTCGGATCTTTCCGAACACGCCGCAAACTGCTCCGGAGATATTCCGCTCACCGTAAGCTCCTTTACTATTTCAAGTCCGCTGTCTATGAATGAAAGCTGACCCGCCTGTTTTCCGAAATAGCTTAAGCTTTCCTCGGAAGCGAGCCTTTTTATCGTCCTGAACATCATAACATTCTTTACAACATCGTCCGCATATCTGCCCTTTACGCCGCCGTGCCGGATAAAAATATCCTTAGCGACTCTTGCAAAGGACTGAACGTTCACCTTATTGAAAAGAACTGCTCCGAGGCGTTCGTAAAGGTTCCCGTCGAATTCAAAAGAAAACTGATCGGGTATAACGGCTAAAACGTCCTTATTTTCCTTTACGGCAATTTCGATCCTGTTCATCATTTCGCAGGTCTTTCCCGTACCTGCTCCGCCAGCGATAATATCAAGCATTCCGCCGCACCCTTTCATTTCCGTGAATATCTGCGAATCTCCATAAAGCGTTCCTGTATTTTTCGGAAGCATAATTTATGCCGACTCTCGGAAGAGTCCCGATCTCCGGACGGTACCCGTCGTCCTCGATATGTATACGGATATTTCCGAAAAGAGGCTCGCCGTTGAAGCTTTTGTCAATGCCCAACTGTTTTGTAAGCTTTGCCGGACCGTCGTAAATTTCACAGGCGCGGAACAAAACTGCCTGCGGCTGATCCTTTTTTCCGGTAACAACGTTCATAAGCCAGTGCATACCGTAGCAAAGGTAAATATACAGGTAGCCCGCCTCGCCGTACATGATCTCGGTACGCGGGGTCCTGCCCTTGCTTGCATGGCAGGCGGTATCCTCCTCGCCGCAGTAAGCCTCTGTCTCGGTTATCCGCAGGACAGTTTTTGTTCCGTTCTCGTTTATGCGGACTATAAGCTTTCCCACCAGATCGGGAGCGACCTCAAGGCAGTCTCTGGCATAGAATTTTTTTGTAAGTATTTTATTTTTCATAGCAGCTCCGAATCACAAATATATATTGGAATCAATTATATCACATTTACAAAAAAAATTCAACCCGAATACACACAAAAAGTATATTCGGGTCAGAGATCATTTTACTATTTTATAAATTTCATCAAACGGCTCAACACTGCGTTTAAGTATGCCGTTCATGTATGCTATAGCAGTGCCGTAATTGGTGATGGGGATCTCTCCCTCCTCCGCACAGCGGTAACGATAGCGCACCTCCCGCTCGTTGAGCATACACGCTCCGCAGTGGATCACCATTTTATATCCGCTCAGATCGTCCGGAAATTCCGTTCCGGAGGTGAAATCAAAGGAGATCTCCTTTCCGGAATGTTTTCTTATCCACTTAGGCAGCTTTACCGTTCCAATATCCTCACACTGCCTGTGATGAGTGCAGCCCTCGGAAATAAGTATCCTGTCGCCGTTTTCAAGGGAATCCAGACATACCGCTCCCTTTACAGCCGTTTTGAGTATTCCCTTATATCTTGCAAAAAGTATAGAGAATGACGTGAGCATAATGTCCTCCGGAACTATTGCGGAGACTTTTGCAAACGCCTGACTGTCAGTTACCACCATTTTAGGCTTGTGACCAAGCTTTTTCAAAGTCTCCTCAAGCTCAGTCTCACGAACGGCCACGGAAATACAGCCGGCTTCAAGAATATCCCTTATAGTCTGCTGCTGCGGCAGGATAAGTCTCCCCTTGGGCGCTGCCGAATCTATGGGAACTACAAGGGCTACCGTATCAAGCGGATCGAGCAGATCGGCAATTATCCTTTTTCCATCGTCCTTTGTCTCCGAAAGAGCAATAACGGCTTTTTTAAGCTCCTCGATACCCTCTTTTTTCAGGGCGCTGCCATATAAATGACCGTCCTTTTTTCGGAGATCCGCTGACATTTTATCCGTTTTATTATGGAATATCACATATGGGATATTCTTGCTCTTTATCCTTTCTATCAGAGCGGAATCCTCCGGAGCTTCCTCCTCTCCGTCGATAACGACAAGGGCAATATCGGTCTTGTTCAGCATCTGATAGCTTTTTTTTACGCGGAGCGCTCCAAGCTCGCCCTCATCGTCTATTCCCGGGGTATCTATCATCACCACAGGACCGAGAGGGAGCATTTCCATTGCTTTCAGGACGGGATCCGTAGTGGTGCCGCTTACGTCCGAAACTATAGCAATATCCTGATTTGTAAGAGCGTTCATAACGCTGGATTTACCCGCATTTCTCTTTCCGAAAATGCCGATATGTATCCTGTCTGCTGACGGTGTATCGTTAAGTCCCATAAATATCACTCCACATTTATAATTCGTAATTCATAATGCGTAATGCGTAATTGCAATTAATCTGGAAGCAGATTTATACCTAACTTAATGCACGGTATACATACGCGGGAAATAACAAGATCAAGCCTGAAAGGGTGCAGGCTCAGCCTGCTTAAAATCTGAAGTCTCTGCCTGAACCCTGTTCGATCTTGTTAAGATTGTCGATAAGTATTCCACGTGTCTTTTCATTGGGAACGTTCGGTATCTCGCTTTCAATAAGCTTGTTTCCGACAGCGGCAGTATCCGCGCTTGCATAATCCATAAGATATTCTTTAAGAGTCATAAGCGCATTAGGGTGACAGCAGTTCTGTATCTGACCATTCTTGCAAAGCGACATGAAACGGTCTCCCGTTCTGCCCTCTCTGTAGCACGCCGTACAGAAGCTGGGGATATATCCAAGCTTCATCAGCCAGTTCACTACCTCGTCAAGAGATCTCTGATCGGACACATCAAATTGTTCGGTATCGTGAGGACGCTCGTCCGGAGTGTAGCCCGCATATCCGCCTACGGAAGTCCTTGAACCGCCGGAGATCTGGGAAATTCCCAAGCTCAACGCCCTTGCGCGTACAGCCTCGCTCTCACGTGTGGAAATTATCATTCCCGTATAAGGAACGGCAATTCTTATGCAGGCAATAAGCTTTGCAAATATCTCATCAGAGATACCATTGTCAAACGCAGTAGGATCAATGTCGTCCGCTTTCTTTACCCGCGGAACGCTTATCGTATGCGGTCCTACACCGTGAACGGCTTCAAGATGCTCCGCGTGCATAAGAAGTCCCGCAAATTCATAGCGATAAAGCTCCAGTCCGAAAAGCACGCCAAGACCAACATCGTCTATGCCGCCCTCCATAGCTCTGTCCATAGCCTCCGTGTGATATGCGTAATTGTGCTTAGGTCCTGCGGGATGAAGCTTTTCATAGCTTTCCTTATGGTATGTCTCTTGGAAAAGTATGTACGTACCAATGCCCGCTTCTTTGAGCTTGCGGTAATTTTCAACAGTAGTTGCTGCAATATTTACATTTACGCGGCGGATAGCGCCGTTTTTATGCTTTATACCGTAAATCGTCTTTATGCTTTCGAGAACATATTCAATAGGATTGTTTACCGGATCTTCGCCTGTTTCAAGAGCAAGACGCTTATGCCCCATATCCTGAAGCGCGATAACTTCCGCTTTTATCTCTTCCTGAGTAAGCTTTTTTCTGGGAATGTGCTGGTTCTGACGGTGGTACGGACAGTATACGCAGCTGTTTATGCAGTAGTTGGAAAGATACAGCGGCGCGAACATTACTATCCTGTTGCCGTAAAAATCCTTCTTTATCTGCTTTGCAAGCTCGTAAATGCGCTGATTCCTGTCCTCAAGGGTACAGTCGAGCAGCACTGCCGCGTCACGGTGGGAAAGTCCCTTGCGCTTTTCGGCTTTTTCAAGGATCTCGTCGATAAGCTCGGCATTATCCTTGTTTTTCTCGGCATAAGCCAGCGTTTCGAGAATTTCCTCATTGTCAATGAATTCCTCTGCCTTTAAAGATTTAGGATCGTACATATTGGATTCCTCCCTGATTTATAAAAATTTATTCTTTGAAATCTCCTCTGTCTGTGACAAGCTCATAACCCACGGAGCTTATCCGCCGTCCGAGACAGGCAATACATTCCGCAGCCTCATCGCCGGTGCATATTTTATTGTCATACAGAAGATATTTTTTGCGGACGTCCTTTGGAGAAAGATTCGGCATAACAACATTTGCGCCTGCCAGAATACCCATTTCTCTTCCCTTGGGAGCGATCGTTCCCAGAGCCGTAGTCGCCGGAAGCAGCACGTTAGGAACAATAAGCCTTACCAGTCCCAGCATAAGCAGCGTCATTTCAAGAG
>CANQZS010000016.1 GCA_947628385.1 uncultured Clostridia bacterium
TGCGGAGGGAGAGATACTTCCCGTCGCGACCTGCAGCTTTGGCGGGATCGGCGTTTTTGCCATAAAGGAAATGGGAAGATTCTACCGTCACGTTTTGATAGAGGGAAGATACCCTCATCACGGAGCGGTAGCGTTTGCACACTGCGGAAAGGCGCTGTTCAATGTTTTCCGTTATCTTGGAGTGTCCGAGATAGGCTTCAATCAGCCAAAGGGAATGCTTTACAGAACGGAAAACCCCTTTTCGTGATTTTCATTACCGTTTTATGCTGTGCTTTAGTCTCTTGGATCTAAAAAAGTCAAAATATTTTTACGGAGTATCAAAATGTGCAAAATATCAGGATTCCCAAAAATTTTAGAGCAGGCATTGGAAGCCGGACTGGTAGAATTCCCAAGCGATGTGCAGGATTCCTTTGCGCCGCTGACAGCTTATCGGCTTGTAACGCTGAGGAATGACGGCGTTAGTATCATTGCCGAGGATCTTTGCTCTCAAATGGAACTAAAGCAACTGTACCCAAACGATCGGCGATATATTGATCTGAACGAAAACGATATAGAAAATTACAGCTGCTCATTTTTCAAAAATATAAAGGATCTTTCAAATGCAATGCACCTGCCAAGGAAAAACAAGGCAATAATATCCGGAGAGATCTGCTCCGACAACGGCGTTATGAACTGTAAAAATTCACATATCAATTTGTGGATATATGAAAATGAAAAAGAAAAAATGATAGACGGTTTCGAGGTGATAAATGATGGCAGTAAACAATATAGCAATGTTTAATATAAACGATCGTTTGCTTTACAGAGAATATGATCTTGTAAAATGCGATCTTGCATATTTATTTGTTTGTATCGACAAGAACGGTCAAAGATATATCGTTATCGACCTTGATCGGAACGAATTCCTTATAGCCGGAATATCCGCAAAAAGGCTTTTGGATCTGATAAACGGCAGGATAACAATGCGCACGGCGTTCACTGACGTAAGAGAAGTGTTCCATGTTATCTCCGGAAGCTCCTTGGATAAGGATATTATTGTCAGAATGCCGCCCTCCGAGGTGCCGGAGGAGGATCTGCCGGATATGGATTCTTTTTTTGAAAAGCCTGATGATCCCGATATTGAAAGCTATATCCGCAAATTAACACTGTGTACAACGGCAAAGACATTGGATCATACTGCCGGTGCGCCGGATCCGTCTCCGACCGTTTTAAAAGTAATATACCGCAGAGATCCGTTGACGCCGACATTCAACTGCACAGCAGCAAAAAATAAAAGACCGGTACACGTGCATACTCAAAAATCGTATGTCGGGGTCACGACCCCTTATCCAAGATACGGAAAAGCACATTCTGCCGCTTCTCATAAAGCAGGATCAATTACTGCTTATCGGACTAAGGCGGGTCAATGCGTAAAAAATAAGATCACATAATATTTCAAGAAAGGTTTTGATTTTACGTCCGAATTGATTGCTTCCCTTGGGATCGCCGACTATATCGCTCTTGCGGTCATCGCGCTGCTGATATTTTCGGCAATAATGTACCTGAAAAGACGTAAGAAAAAAGGCTGCGGCGGCTGCTCCGGCTGTCCTTATGCCGGAAGCTGCCAAAAGAAAAAGGACGGGAATAATGATGCCGGACGGTAACAACATGGAACAAAAAAGAAACTTCCGCATTGAACAGGAAAAAATAATAAAAGCTCTTGAAGCGCCCCCTACCCTGCTGCTCCATAGCTGCTGCGCGCCCTGTTCGAGCGCGGTACTGGAATATCTTGCGGAGCATTTTAAAATAACCGTTTTCTATTTCAACCCAAATATTTTCCCTGAGGAGGAATTTCTCCACAGGATCTCCGAACAAAAACGGCTCATCTCCGAGCTCCCATGCAAATATCCCGTGGGATTCATCGAACACGGCTGGCAGTCGGAACGCTTTTACCAAGCCGTAAAGGGTCTGGAAAATATCCCCGAGGGCGGCGAACGCTGCTTCGCCTGCTACCGTCTGAGACTTGAAGAGACTGCAAAACTTGCGGCGGAAATGAACTTTGACTATTTTACCACCACGCTTTCAGTCAGTCCCTACAAGAACGCCGCCAAACTCAACGAGATAGGCGAGGACCTTGCCGCAAAGTACGGCGTAAAGCATCTCCCCTCGGATTTTAAGAAAAAAGACGGCTACAAGCGCAGTATCGAGCTTTCCGCAAGGTACGGTCTTTACCGCCAGAATTACTGCGGCTGCGTTTTCTCGCAAAGAGAAAGGACCGGAACAGACTGATCGCACAGGATCAAGCCCGTTCCGGTCCCGCTTATTTACAATATAGCAACAAATTGATAGGAAAAATATGATATAATATTTGTTTAAGGAGGCGGTAAAATGAACGATCTTATCAACAGGCTTTTTAATGACGGGTGGGAATTCCTGCTTATGCCCTTGGATTCAGGGTATGACGCCGCTATGAAAGCTGCGGATTGGAAAGCCGTGGATATTCCCCACGACTGGCTGATCTATAACACCAAGGATCTTTATGCAAACGGCGAGGGCTGGTACAGACGTTCCCTGAATTATTCAAAAAAGCCCTCCGTGCGCGCGGCGCTGCGCTTTGAGGGAATTTACATGGACTGCGTTATCTATGTGAACGGCAAACCGGCAGGCGAATGGAAATACGGCTATTCTACCTTTGAATTTGATGTGACCGATCTGCTCAACGACGGTGAAAATCTGATCGCCGTTGGTATCAGCTACCGCAGTCCTAATTCAAGATGGTATTCCGGAGCGGGTATCTACCGTAAAGTCATTTTTAAGGAATATAACGAATGTCACATCGTCAGCGACGGAGTATATATAAGCTGCAAAACCGACGGAAGCGTTACGATCTCCACAGAGACCGAGCGTCCCGCAGGAGTGCCGGCAGGCGAGCTTTCCGTCCGCAGAGCTATAATGGACGGCGGCGCCGTTCTTGCGGAAAAGACCTCCTCCTGCTGCGCATTTGACAGAAGTCAAGTGCCGGAAGCCATACTGCACGACGGCTGCTCTTATTCGGTAAATACGGATATTCTTAAAATAAACGATCCCGTCCTGTGGGACATAGAAGATCCGCACCTTTATAAGTGCGTGTGCGAGCTTATCAGGAACGGCAGCGTTATCGACAGACAGGAGATCCCTTTCGGTATAAGAAGTGCGGAATTTACTCCGGACAAAGGATTTTTCCTTAACGGCAGACATTTAAAGATCCACGGCTGCTGCGAGCATCACGACCTCGGCGCTCTCGGCGCGGCTGTAAACCGAAACGCTATAAAAAGAAAGCTCGAAAAGCTCCGTGCGATCGGTATAAACGCCATACGCACAAGCCATAATATGCCCGCTCCGGAGCTTATGGAGCTTGCGGACGAAATGGGCTTCCTTATCCTATCCGAGGGCTTCGATATGTGGGAAAAGCACAAGACCGATCATGACTATGCGGGATTTTTCCCTGAATGGGTATCCAAGGACGTGGCTTCATGGGTGCGCAGAGACAGGAACCACCCCTCTCTTATCGGCTGGAGCATAGGAAATGAAATATACGACACTCACGAAAGCGAAAGGGGTCAGGAGGTCACCTCTCTGCTTGCAGGTCTTGTCCGCAGACACGATCCAATGAAAAACGGTTACATAACCATCGGTTCAAACTATATGCAGTGGGAGAACGCTCAAAAATGCGCGGATATTCTCAAACTGGCAGGCTATAACTACGCCGAACGCCTTTATGAGGAGCATCACAAGGCTCACCCAGACTGGGCTGTTTACGGCTCGGAAACAGCTTCTACCATACAAAGCCGCGGAATATATCACTTCCCTCTTTCACAGACGGTGCTTGCTGACGACGATGAGCAATGCTCCGCTCTGGGAAACTGCTGCACAGGCTGGGGAGCCAAAAACACCGAAGCGTGCATAATCCCCGACCGCGACGCAGGATTCTGCGCCGGACAGTTCATCTGGACAGGCTTTGACTATATCGGCGAGCCTACGCCGTATTCCACCAAAAACAGCTATTTCGGACAGTTCGATACGGCGGGATTTCCCAAGGACAGCGCATATATCTACCAAGCCGAGTGGACGGATCACAAAAAAGCTCCGTTTATCCACATTTTCCCATACTGGGACTTTATCGAGGGTCAGGATATTGACGTCCGCGTGACCACAAACGCTCCCAAGGCTGAGCTTTATTTCAACGGCGAAAAAATTGCCGAAAAGGAAATAGATCATCTTCACGGAATGGAGCTTACCCTTGACGCGATAGTAAAATATCGTGCCGGCGAGCTTCTTGCAATTGCCTATGACGAAAACGGCTGCGAGATCGCCCGCGATATTCAGCGCTCGTTCGGAGATACCGCCGAGCTGCGCCTTATCCCGAACAAGACCGAACTTGCCGCAGACGGAACGGATCTTATCTTTATGGAGATCGCCGCTTATGACAAGGACGGCAATTTTACCGCTAACGCCAACAACAGAGCGACCGTGGAGGTCTCCGGCGCAGGACGTTTGATAGGTCTTGATAACGGAGATTCCACAGACTATGAGCAGTATAAGGGAATTTCCCGCAGACTGTTTTCCGGAAAGCTCCTTGCGGTCATCGCCGCTAAAACGGAAGCCGGAGACATTAACGTAAAAGTCTCCTCCCCCGCTCTTCCGGACAGCATTTTAAAGCTCAGGGCAGTTCCCGCAGAAGTTCCCGCAGGCATATCCGCAGCTGAGGAAAATACCCATACCGCCGCCGACTGTCCCGACGAGGCGAACGATATTCCGGTAAGAAAGATCGAGTTCGTTTCGGAAAGCAGGATCTTTACTCCGGAAAGAAAGGAAATAACGTTCCGGACAAATGTATTCCCTAAAAATTCGTCATATAAAAATGAAATAGAATACCGCGTTACTACCGTTCTCGGCATAAATTCAAACCTTGCGGAAATAGTTTCCTCCGACGGGGATTCTGTCACCGTCCGCTGCAAGGGCGACGGAGAATTCTATCTGCGCGCGCTTTGCAAAAACGGCACGGACAAATATCATATCGTTACCCCGCTGCTCCTTAAAGGCGAGGGACTCGGAGCAGCCTCATTCGATCCCTACGGTTTTGTTATAGGCGGACTTTTCACCGTTCAGAGCGGGAACGCCGGAAACGGCATAGAGCGCGGAGCGTCGTTCTCTTGGGAAAACAGCTGGTTCGGATTTGAAAATGTTGATTTCGGAACTATCGGCAGCGACACCGTGACCGTTCCCATATATGCCAACTGCACAACACCCGTTAAGATACGCTTCTACGACGGTATACCCAACGAGGGCGGAGAGCTTCTGGGAGAATTCACCTACCATGAACCGCCGGAATGGCTCACATACAAGCCTAACACCTTTAAACTGAACAAGGTGCTCAAAGGTATGCACACATTTGTTATGGAATCCGGAGACGGCTTCCATGTAAAGGGCTTCAGCTTTGAAAAGCCGCAAAAGGAATTCTCCGAAATAAACGCCGTTGACTGCGACCGCATCTACGGAGACAAATTCACCGTTGAAAGCGACGCCGTTACGGGTATCGGCAATAACGTTCTGCTTGAATTCGGAGAGTTCGACTTTACCGAAAAGGCTCCGTCAAAGGTGATAATTACCGGACGTTCCTCCCTTGAACTCAACAGTATCCACGTTATTTTCAGCGGCGATACCGAAACAAGAGTGCTTGCGGAATTTGCCAAGGCTGAAAATTACACTCCGAGAGAATTCCCCATAAGCGGAGTAAGCGGAAAATGCAAGGTATCGTTTGTGTTCCTGCCGGGAAGCAGCTTTGATCTCAGCAGCTTCAGATTTGAATAAGGAAAGCGGGTAAGCCTATGAACGAGCTTCGGGTCAGAGTAATAGTTCTAATATTGTGCATTGTCGTCCTTGCGATCGTGGCTTTTGTACTGACCGGAGACAACGACGGCGGAACAGTTTCGGACGGCGGCGCATCCGACGCTTATGCGGAGATCTCCGAAACGTCAGCCGTCACCGTTACCTCAGCAGCGATCGAGGAGACCGTCACCGTATCCTCCGCCTCAGTTACGGAAAGCGAGACCACGACCGTTCCGGAGGAAACGGAGGAAGATCCCGTTCCCGAAAGCGAAAGCACCTCCGCAAGCAGAACTATCATCACCAGCCGCGTAAGAAAGGATTATGACAATAATTCCGTTTATATTGACATGGAAAATATCCTGCAATTGCCGGAGCTTCCTGTGGGCTGTGAGATAACAGCCCTGACTATCCTGCTCAGATACTGCGGCTTCGACGCCGAAAAGACCGATCTTGCAAGAAATTATCTTCCCACAAGCTGGGGAAACGCCCGCTATGAGGACGGCAAGACCTACAAGGACAGCTTTTTCAATTATTTCATAGGCGACCCGTTCGGAAAAGGCTACGGCTGCTTTTCCGGAGCTATCGAGACCGCCGCGAACGCTTACATAGCCGATCACGGCGGCGGCTTTACCGTGAAAAATATTTCCGGTTCTCACCCGGACGTTCTTTACGATTATCTCGCCGAGGGAACTCCCGTGCTTTGCTGGGCGACGGACGGCATGATCGAGCCGGAATATTACGAAACATGGTACGACAATGAGACCGGAGAACAGCTTGACTGGTACCTTAACGAGCATTGCTTCGTTCTTGCGGGATTCAATATGGATTCCGACATCGTTACCCTCAACGATCCTATGAAAGGAATAATCGACTACAACATCAACAAATTTGAAACGCGGTACGATCAGATGCACCGTCAGGCAATAGTTATCCTGCCCTCCGGCGGAGGCGGAAATGTTCCGGACAGTGAAGAGACGTATACGGATACCGCAGAAACAGCGGTTCCCGAAGCAGAGGAGCCGTCATATGATGACAATGCGGAAAATGAATAAAAAATTTTTTCGGACTGCAAATTTCTAAAAAAGATCTTTGCAGTCCGATTTATTTTTTCGTAACAATTTAAAATAATTTATAGAACATTTATGCAATAAAATATATCAATTCCTGCATAAGCATTGAACAATATAGCTAAAAAGCCTGTAAAATGAAAGTTTAAATATTAAAAGTTGCATAAACTTTCAAAAAAGCCTTGACATCAGCCGCAGAATGTCATATAATAAAAGCATAGAAAACAGCAAGGGTGCTGTGAGTAAATTGCAAAGGCGCAGTTTACTTACAGTACCCTTTATTGTTTTATTTGAAGTTTTCAGGAGGGATCTAATATGGACGCAAATTTACTTGACAGCATTGCAAGCGAAGTCAACAGCGGCGTGTTTGCCATATGGTACCTGATAGGTGCCGCACTGGTATTCTTTATGCAGGCAGGCTTTGCAATGGTAGAAACAGGCTTCACAAGAGCCAAGAACGCGGCAAACATCATAATGAAAAACCTTATGGATTTCTGTATCGGTGTGCCGATGTTCGTTCTGATAGGCTTTGGACTTCTTATGGGAGAGGACGTCGCAGGCTTTATCGGAAAACCCGGTTTTGATATTTTCACAGCTTATGAAAATTTCGACTGGTCATCATTCGTATTCAACATGGTATTCTGCGCCACAACGGCAACTATCGTTTCCGGCGCAATGGCTGAAAGAACAAAATTCCTTTCATACTGCGTATATTCCGCAGTGATAAGCGCGCTCATCTATCCTATCGAAGCGCACTGGATCTGGAATTCCGACGGCTGGCTCGCACAGCTTGGGTTCCATGATTTTGCAGGCTCCTGCGCGATCCACATGGTAGGCGGTATTTCCGCACTTATCGGCGCAAAGATCCTTGGACCACGTATCGGAAAATTCGTTACCGACAAGAAGACCGGCAAGGTAACAAAGGTAAACGCTATCCCCGGACACTCGCTCACTCTTGGCGCACTGGGCTGCTTTATCCTCTGGTTCGGCTGGTACGGCTTTAACGGCGCTGCTGCAACTACTCCCGCACAGCTCGGTTCGATATTCCTTACAACAACTATCGCGCCGTCCGTTGCAACGGTAGTATGTATGATATTCACATGGATAAAGTACAAAAAGCCTGATGTTTCAATGTGTCTGAACGCTTCTCTTGCAGGTCTGGTAGGAATTACCGCTGGCTGCGACGTTATGGACGCGGCAGGCGCGTGCGTTGTAGGCGCAGTTTCAGGACTTCTGGTAGTATTCGGCGTATGGCTCCTTGACCATGTTCTTCACATTGACGATCCTGTAGGTGCAGTTGCCGTACATATGATGAACGGTATATGGGGAACATTAGCCGTAGGACTTCTTGCTAATCCTGCCGTTCCGACATACGGTATCGCAAACAAAGCCGGCGAAACGATAGGCGGTCTGTTCTACACAGGCGACGCGGAGCTTCTCGGACTTCAGTGCCTTGGAATAGTTACTGTTGCCGCTTGGACAGCCGTAGCTATCACGATAACATTCTTTATCATCAAAGCGACCATTGGTCTCCGTGCTTCCGTTGAGGAGGAAACGAGAGGTCTGGATATTACCGAACACGGTCTTGTATCCTCTTATGCAGACTTTATGCCTGCTCTCAATGCAAATAACATTGCTGTATTCACCGGAGCGACGACCTCCGAGGCTGCGCCTGCGCCTGTTGCGGCGGCAGTTCCTGTAACGGTTTCGGAAAGACCGCATATCGAAAAGCTTTCCGATTCAAAGAACAAGTACACCAAAATATCTGTTGTCTGCAAGCAGAACAAATTTGAAGATCTCAAGCGTGAGCTTGGCGACATTGGCGTTACCGGTCTGACGGTAACTCAGATACTTGGCTGCGGAACTCAGAGAGGCGCAGGTGAAATGTACCGTGGTGTTCCTGTAGAAACCACGCTTCTGCCAAAGGTAAAGGTAGAGGTAGTAGTCTGCAAGGTACCTGTTGAAACTGTCATTGAAGCTGCGAGAAAGGCATTGTACACCGGTCACATTGGTGACGGAAAGATTTTCGTATATGATGTTGAGGACGTTATCAGGGTACGTACAGGTGAAAGCGGATATGACGCTTTACAGGACGCAGATGAATAACGCATACATTATCCAATTCCTTTTCATAAAATTATCAAGTATCGCTTCCGGCGAAGTCGGGGGCGATACTTATTTTATTTCAATAATAATTTTGCGCAAAGCGCGAAACGCAATGTGTAATTAACAATTTTGCGCCGCAGGCGCAAAATTGAAAAGCTGGTCAAGCCAGACAAAACCTTTGGTTTTGTTTTGCCCAGACTTGCGGATTCCAAAGGCAGAGCCTTTGGTCGCGCAGATGAACGCAGTTCGTTTTTCGCAGGCGGCGAAACTCTCCTTTTCAAAACGCTCTGCAAAGGGGTGAATTGCAAACAGCGCAGAGCTGTTTGCAAGAGGGGAACGCTTCTGCAAAAACCAAACTTCGTTTGGCTGAGAGCGTTCCCCTTAAACTTACGTTAAATATTTTAAAGACCGCAGTCAACAGCCCAGTGAGCTGTTGACTGCCAAAGCTTATTTAAGCTTTTATTAATTGTCTGACTGCTTACGAATTACGCATTAATTAAATATCCCCCGTTCTTTTGAACGAGGGATATTCCTCTGCTTATCAAAATATCAGAAACCAAGTATGCTCTTGAAATCATCAGCAATTTTTGCTTCAAGTGCATCTGATTCTTTCTTTGTCGCTCCCGTGGTGGTGTAGTAAGCCTTGATCTTAGGCTCCGTTCCGGAGGGACGGATTATTACCGACGCACCATCTGTAAGCGCAAATGTCAGAACGTCCGACTTGGGAAGCGTGAGCTTCGTCTTTGCTCCCGTCGCACAATCCGTCGAAGTGCTGTTAAGATAATCGTCAAACCTTGTAACGGTAAGTCCGGCGATCTCCTTTGGAGTATTCGTGCGGAGATCTGTCATTATCTCTTTCATTCTCTGCATACCGCTTGCTCCCTCACAGGTGAACGACTGCTGAGCATGAGTATAAACTCCGTATTTCTTATACATATTCTCTCTCGCCTGTAAAAGAGAAATTCCCTTTGTGCGATAGAAAGCCGCCATTTCACATATCAGCATGGAAGCAACTACGGCGTCCTTGTCTCTTACATATGAACCCGCAAGATAACCATAGCTCTCCTCAAAACCGAAGATGTATCTGTCCTGCTCGCCCTTTGCTTCAAGGAATCCTATCTGCTCGCCGATAAATTTGAATCCGGTAAGAACTTCTACTATCTTTACTCCGTATTCCTTTGCAATAGCTTTGGTGATGTCGGTAGTAACTATGGTCTTTACTGCAATAGGCTCCTCCGGCATTGTTCCCAGCTTTGTTCTTTCCTCACAGATGTATTCAAGAAGCATTGCTCCTACTTCGTTTCCGCTGAACAGAACATATCCGCCGTTGCCGTCGGGAACTGCAATTCCCACACGGTCGCAGTCCGGATCGGTGGCAAGCAGAAGATCCGGCTTTACAGTCTCGCAAAGCTTCAGACCAAGTGCAAGAGCTTCCTTTATTTCAGGATTCGGGAAAGGACAGGTAGTGAAGTTTCCGTTAGGATATTCCTGCTCGGGAACTACCGTAACGTCCTTTATGCCGATCTTATCAAGTATCATGCGTACAGGCTTGTTTCCTGTTCCGTTAAGAGGAGTATACACTACCTTAAGACCGCTTGCGGCGCACAGATCGGTATGGATACCCTGTTCTGCTACCTTTCCGATGTAAGCGGAAATAACGTCCTGACTGATGTATTCGATCGAACCGTCCTCAATACCCTTGCTGAACGGGATAAGCTTTGCGCCGTCGAACATGGGGACCTCATTTATGTTTTTGAGAACTATCTCGGCAGCTTCAAGGGTGAGTTGACAGCCGTCCGAACCGTATACCTTATATCCGTTGTACTTAGCCGGATTGTGACTTGCGGTAATAACGATGCCGGCGCTGCATTTAAGCTCACGAACGGCAAACGAAAGCATCGGAGTAGGCATGAGCTCGCTGTAGATGTAGACCTTGATACCGTTTGCAGCCAGAACGGAAGCGGCTTCCTTTGCAAAAACGTCGGATTTTATCCTGCTGTCATAGGCGATAGCGACGGAGGGATCGGCAGGAAACGCCTTGTTTACATAATCCGCAAGTCCCTGAGTAGCGCGCCTGATGGTATAGATGTTCATTCTGTATGCGCCTGCGCCGATAACGCCTCTCAGACCGCCCGTACCGAATTCAAGATCGCGGTAGAATCTGTCGGTGATAGCCTCCTGATCTCCTTGAATAGATCTCAGCTCTGTCTGCAGATCGGGATCGTCAACTGCTTTTTCAAGCCAGAGGGAATAGAGTTCTGTTTCGTTCATAAAAATTACCTCCATGTCCGAAAATTTTTGGAGCGGCGGAAAACCGCGCCGAAAAAGTTCTCATAAATTTCTACAATACAAGTATATCACAAATATTTCCGTTTGAAAATAGGTTTCAAGAAAATTTAACAACTGTTTTCAAAAAAAACAGCCGCGGCAGGACAATTGCTTATGAATAATATCGGACCGTACAGATAAAAACAGCGCCCGTATTGCAATTCAGGAAAAAATGTGATATAATATAAAATAACAGCCGGCAGGATCGGCGGGAATATCGGATCTGCGGCAAATCAAAATTTATCACGGGAGAGGTAATATCATGAATTATACAAAGGAACAAGGAACATTCCCCAGTTCAAACGGAAAGGACAATATCGCTTATTATATCTATAGACCGGCGTCCGAGCCGAAGGCTGTCCTACAGATAGTTCACGGAATGTGCGAATACGCCGGAAGATATGAGGATCTTATAAGCTTTCTGTGCTCTGACGGCATAATGGTCATCTGCCATGACCACCTCGGACACGGTGCTTCCGCGGCAAGTCCCGAGGAGCTCGGCTTTTTTGCGGACGAACGAGGCTGGCAGTACCTTATCAAGGATACCGTTCACGTCAGCAAAATGATACGTTCCAAGGACAGAAAAATACCATTCTATATACTCGGACACAGCATGGGCTCTCTGGTGGTAAGGGCTGCGCTTGCAAAATATGATTTTCTTTACAGCGGCTCGATCATAATGGGAACTCTCAATACCAAGGTCGGAACGGACGCAGGTATCCTGCTGACAAGAGCCCTTTGTAAAATAAAGGGAAATATGTACCGCTCAAAGGCTGTAGACGAGCTTATTTTCGGTCTGAGCAACAGAAAAATAGAGGATCCCGCCAGCGAATATTCTTGGCTGACAAGAGACGATGATATTGTTTCGGCTTATGAAAACGATCCGCTGTGCAATTTCCATTTTACGGTGAGAGCTTATTCCGACCTGCTGTTCCTTGTAAGCTATGTTTCCGATAAAAACTGGGCAAAGAAAATAGATAAGGAGCTTCCCATACTGATATGCAGCGGCACCGACGACCCTATCGGGAATTACGGAAAGGGTCCTCAGGAGGTCTTTGACGCATTGAACGCAGAGGGAGCCTCCGATATAGAGCTGAAGCTCTACAGCGGCGGCAGACACGAGATCCTGAACGAAACAAACAGGACGGAGGTCTATGAGGATATTCTTTCATGGCTCAACGCCCATATTTCTGAAATTGAAGGGAAGCAGTAAAAATGTTTGCTAAGGTAAGAAGTCTCGGACTTTTCGGTCTGAACGCCTTTTCCGTTGACGTTGAGGTGGAAACGAGCAAGGGAACTCCCATGTTCGATATAGTCGGCTTGGCTGACACTGTTGTAAAGGAGAGCCGCGAACGTATCCGCGCGGCTATGAGAGCTGCCGGACTTGCATTCCCGCTTATGAAAGTAGTTGTAAACCTTGCTCCTGCCGATACAAAAAAATCCGGAAGCGTACACGATCTTGCCGTATTTATGGCAATGCTCTGCGTTCAGGGACGGATAAATGAAGATATTTCCAAAACAGCCTTTATCGGCGAGCTTTCGCTCAACGGCGACGTAAGACCGATAAACGGAGTCCTGCCAATGGTCATGCTGGCAAGGCAGGAGGGCTTTGAAAGCGTTTTTGTTCCTGCGGAAAACGCCTTTGAAGCAAGCGTAGTAGACGGAATATCCGTCTACGGCGTGGAAAACACCAAGGACATAATAAAGCATTTTGACAGGGAATCGGTAATTCTTCCCGAGAGCAAATATGTAATAAAGCAGGAGGAGCGCTTCGATACGGTGGATTTTGCCGACGTAAAAGGTCAGTACGCCGCCAAAAAAGCTTTGGAATACGCCGCCGCAGGCGGTCACAACGTGCTTATGATAGGAAGTCCCGGATCGGGCAAATCCATGCTCGCCAAAAGAATAACCACCATTCTTCCGGAAATGACCTTTGAGGAATCCATTGAAACCACAAATATTCATTCCGTAAGCGGTCTTGTGGATAAAAGATCACCCTTAGTGACAAAAAGACCGTTCAGAAGTCCTCACCACACCATCTCCGCAGCGGGACTTGCAGGAGGAGGAACTATCCCCAAGCCGGGAGAGATCTCGCTTGCTCATAACGGGGTACTTTTTCTGGACGAGCTTCCGGAATTCAACCGTCAGACTCTGGAGATACTCCGTCAGCCGTTAGAGGACGGCAAAGTCACCATTTCAAGAGCCTCCGGAACGGTCACATACCCGTGCAATTTTATGCTGATCGCGGCAATGAATCCTTGTCCGTGCGGATATTTTGGTCACCCGTCAAGGAAGTGCATATGCGGCAGCAAGCGTGATACATACATTTCAAAGATCAGCGGACCTCTCCTTGACAGGTTCGATATACACGTAGAAGTCCCGCCGGTAGAATTTGAGCATATCAACTCCTCGGAAAAGGAGGAAAGCTCCGCGCAGATAAGGGAACGCGTACAGGCAGCCAGAGAGATACAGAACAGGCGGTTCAAGGGAACGGGAATTTCCTGCAATGCAGAGATAACGCCGGACATTCTGTCCGAGGTCTGCAAAATGACGGACAAAGCCACAGCAACGCTTAAAAATGTTTTTGAGAAAATGGGACTTTCCGCAAGGGCATACGATCGTATTCTAAAAGTAGCGAGGACTATTGCGGACATGAGCGGTTCCGATGTAATAGACAAAGCGCACATAGCGCAAGCGGTACAATTCAGGAGCCTTGACCGGAAATACTGGACGCAGAGCTAAGATATTCAAAAACAGGGAGTATCCTTACCGGAATACTCCCTGTACATTTATTTCGCCGGTGCGGAAGTCTCGGCTTTTTCATCGCCTGCGCTCTTGGGCGGCGAAGCCGCCGGAGGAAAGTTTACATCTATGTCATAATAATCCTTTGTCCTGTGCGAAAGTCTTTTCTTTTTAAGGATATATGCAATAGCTTCACTGAACAGCGCATATATTACCGCAAACACCGGAACTCCAAGAAGCATTCCCGCAAAGCCGAAAAGTCCTCCGCCAACAAATATAGCAAACATTACCCAGAACGGAGTAAGTCCCGTGGAATCGCCTATTATCTTAGGTCCGAGAATATTTCCGTCAAATTGCTGCAATACGATAATGAATATTATGAACGGTATGACCTGCTTGGGCGCAGCCATAAGCAGCAGCAGCGCACTCGGTATCGCGCCGATAAACGGTCCGAAAAACGGGATTATGTTCGTAACTCCTATTATAACGCTTATGAGCGCAATAAAATCCATTTGCATTATCGTCATGACTATAAAGCATATCAGACCGATAATAAACGAATCCAGCAGCTTTCCGGAAAGGAACCCCGAAAGCGTTTTGTTCGCCTCAGAGCATACGGTAAGCAAATTCTTGCTGAATTTCTTTGGGAACAGCGCATAAACTATTTTTCTTGCCTGAGCCGCAAAGGTCTCCTTGCTGAAAAGAAGATATATCGCTACCACAAAACCGATAAGGCAATCCTTTATCGCTGCCAGAACAACTATCGCGCTGTCCTTAAGCTTCATTGATATATCTCCGATCTTTGGAATGATATTGTTGGCATATTCCATGAGCTTAGGATATATGGTATCGATCTGTGATTCTATAGCCGAAACGATATTCGGATAATTTCCAAGGAATTTGGTAACGAGTTCCTCTATCTGGCGGCGGTAATCGGAAATGCTCGAAAAGATCTCAATAACGCTTGTTATTATCTGATTTACAATTATCACAATAAGCGCTACGATTATTGCAATAAAAAGTACCATGCTCAGAAAAACGCTCAGAGCGCGGGTAAGCTTTGGACGTTCCTTTTTCCGCTCGGTTATTTTTTTGATTCTTTTCTCGATAAATTTCATTATCGGATTGCACAGATAAGCTATCACAGCGCCCCATGTCACAGGAGCTGCAACTCTGAAAAATTCCTTTATGTAATGTGAGACTGTTGAAAATTTCAGGAATATTATTATCATCAGAAAGCATATTGCAAAGGTTATCACGCAGTAGGCTGCAATAGTATTATATTTCCTGTTAAAATCTAATTTCAATTTGCTCTCTCCTTAGTCGTGATCCCGCATACGGAAGCGGGCTTAGATCGGTGTTCGTAGGATCTCCGACAATTTGTTATATTCATATTATACACCTTATTGAGCTTTAAGTAAAGGATATTTTTATATTTTTAACAAAAAATCAAGCAAAAGCTTGCATATATTTTTTTTCGCAGATCCTTTGTCTGCGCTTTGATAAGGGATAAGTATTGACTCTTCCGGAATTATTTTCCTTTAAAATAATTATTGACCGTATTGCACTGTTTATTCAAAAGAATATGATGCTTCACGGAACTACATATTGTTCCCCGCCGTGTAGGCTGTGGAAAATGCCGTCTGTAGATTGAAGCCGCCTGTGTATGCGTCAACGTCAAGCACCTCTCCGGCAAAATACAATCCCTTTACAAGCTTGGATCCCATGCTTTTTGGCGAGACCTCCGAGACCTTTACTCCTCCGCTGGTTATTATCGCTTCGCTTATCGGACGGAACCCCTTTATCGTGACCGTAAAATTTTTCAGCAGCCTTACAAGCTCCGCACGCTCAGCCTTTGTTACCGAATTCACCTGCTTATCCGGCGAGATCCCTGAAAGCTCTACAATGACCGGTATCATTTTAGACGGCAGCAGCTTTGACAGCGAATTTGCAAATTTCCTGTTGGGGATCTCGGAAAGATCCCTTAATATCCTCCTGTCAAGCGCAGGTATATCCAGCGCGGGCTTCAGATCAAGGGAAAGCTTATATCTTCCGCGCTCCATGCTCCGGATATGGCTCGACGCGCTCAATATCATTGGACCCGATACGCCGAAATGTGTAAACAGCATTTCCCCCATATCCTTATATATTGCTTTTCCGCTTTTGGTATCTATAAGGGAAAGCCCCGTGTTTTTCAGAGAAAGCCCCATCATTTTCCCGCAAAAGTCCTCCTCGGCTTCAAGGGGAACAAGAGATGGTTTAAGCGGGATTACAGTATGTCCCAGCTCCTCGGCAAAGCGGTAGCCGTC
>CANQZS010000017.1 GCA_947628385.1 uncultured Clostridia bacterium
GTAAAATGAACGGCGGCAAGCCGCCGCCCTTGACACGCGTCCCGATTTCCGCTTGTATTGTTGATAGAGCGGTCGACGGAGCCAACCGCTCACGAGATACGCATTATACCATGATGGGGTGTTTACACAAAATTTGGGAGAGAGCCATTTTGACTTTGAGAATGGTTCATTGTTTCGGTGAAAAAGGTATCCGGAAGTATTCCAGATACTTTTTGAAAGCGTCCTGTGCGGAGAGGCATGTGTCGATGAGATATCCTTTTTCCCGCGGCCATTCCTTAAGCCCGCGGTAGTAGAACATTTTGATATCATCCTCGATGATAAACGGGACGATATCGTGCTTAAGGCATTCTTTGAACATTATCAGCCTGCCTATTCTGCCGTTGCCGTCCTGAAAAGGGTGGATACGCTCGAATTTGACGTGAAATTCGATGATGTCTTCAAGCGTTACGGTTTCTTTGGCGTTGTATTCGGAAATAAGCTGCCTCATTTCGGTGGGGACGTTCTCAGGCAATGTTGTTTCGCTGCCGCCTACCTCATTCGGGATTTTCTTGTAGTCGCCGACGGCGAACCAATCCTTTTTGGCGTCGCTTGTTCCGGTTTTGAGGATCAGGTGAAGGTTCTTTATAAACTTTTCGCTGAGCTTTGTTTTTGCGTTGTCTATGATTTCGTCAATGCAGCGGAAATGTGCGGCGGTTTCTATGATATCGTCGACGCGCACGCTTTCATTCGTTATACCGACGGTATTTGTCTCAAATATGAATCGCGTCTGATCATGCGTGAGGCGGCTGCCCTCAATGTGATTTGAATTGTATGTCAGCTCGATCTGTATTTTGTGATAGATCCCACCGTGGATACGGCTGCGCTTTTCTTCTTTTAAAACATCAAGCAGATTTTGCGGGGTAGGGTAGCTTTTATTGCTCCGCATGGGCTTTTCGGCATTCTCGGGAATGTTCCACGTCTTTCCGGTGATAAACGCACCGGGAACTCTGCCTGCCGCGCAATAATTTCTAACGCTGCGCTCGGATATATTCCATAGCGCGGCGACCTCTTTTACAGATAAATAATTCATACAGCACCTCCGATCTTGTGATTATAGTATACCAGATTATCGGCAAAAAATCAATCACATGCTCGCGCAATTAACGATTATCTTGCCGATGACGGCATATAAAAGGCATATAAAATGAGGAGGGAAGTGACTTCGATACTTCATAATATGCTGACTCATATTTTGAATCTCTGCATACGACCAGAGGCAAGAATATCGTTAAGGAAATTGATCTCTGTATCGCAGCACGTCAGGAGTGGTTATCTCATTTCTGAAACCCAATAGAGCAAATTCCACATTTTACGTTTTGACACATTTAAAGAACAATGCATCGGAACAATATCAAAATTTGTTTGACATTGTTCCGAAAAAGTTTTGACATTATTCCGAAAAAAGTTGACATTGTTCTGCAAATCTGCTTATACATAGCAGCAAAAATTCATACACGATGCCCCGTCTCGTTGTGTGGAGTATATTTTTGTAATATGGAAATGTTTTGCATGACGTGCTATTGAATATCGACGCAATTCGACATCTGACTAAAAATATTAGACAGGCGAATAAAACGCTTTGCGGGCATAAAACACCGCACAACGAAAAAACAAAGGGGAAAAAGTGTACGCAACATTACTTCCCACTGCATTGAACATTTGAAACTTGAAACAAAAAGCTATGTGTAATGCAAACAGCAATCCTGCAACATCTCATTTACTTATTGAAGATTGCCGGCAGCAAACTTTACGGTTTGTGCCCTTCCGTCATTACTGCAGGGAAAGCTTTCGGATATGTTTTATACCGTTATTTCTGTTTCAGAACGCTCCGGTTGCCCCCAGTGTGCCATTTATGTCGGTCATAAGCGACATTATAAAAAGTTATCGAGCAATAACGCCGATTTATCTTGAAATAATTAGATTCATGCGCTATAATTAAATACAAGAGACGGTTTCAGGCGTTATACGGCGCCTATGCGCACTACTTTTTGTGAGGTGATCAGATATGCCAGATATGATGGTATCATACGAGAAGTTGTGGAAAAGAATGAAGATAAACAAGATGAGAAAGAGTGAGCTTGCTCAGGCAGCGCAAATCAGCCAATATACAATGACAAAGCTCAACAATGACCGGCTTGTTTCTATGGAAATCATGCTTCGCCTATGCAAAATCTTTCACTGTGATATAGGCGATATAATGGAAGTAATTGAAAACGACTGAAAGAGGAGAATACATATATGTCGATGAATGAACGCCAAAAGCAGACAAATACGAATATTCAGGAAAAAGCGAACCTCATTTGGGAAGGTGCAACTCATCTTGTCGGTCTTTTCAAACCGCACGAGTACGGCAAAGTAATTCTCCCCCTTACGGTTCTTAAAAGATTTGACGATGCACTTGCTCCGACGAAACAGGCAGTCCTTGATATGAAGAAGAAACTGGATGCCGGCGGCGTCAACGAGCAAATTATAGAAGGCGCATTGACACGCATTTCGGGATATCGGTTTTACAATACCAGCAAATTTGATTTTGCGAAGCTGCTTGCCGAGCCGGACAGCATAGCAGACAACTTCGACGATTATCTCAAGGGGTTTTCCGCAAATGTTGCGGACATTATCGCCCGCTTTGAGTTTGCAAAAACAGTTGACACGATGGTTGAAGGCGGCGTTCTCTTTGTGATGATTCAGGAGTTCAATTCTTCCAAGGCGGATATGTCGCCCTCAAAGATCACGTCTGCCGATATGGGTTATATTTTTGAGGAACTCATCAGAAAGTTCTCCGAGTCTTATGACGAGCAGGCAGGAGCGCATTTCACAAGCAGGGACATCATCTATCTGATGACTGAACTCCTTATTTCTCCCGAAAAAGAAGAGATCAGGAAAAACGGATGTTCAAAGACTGCATACGACATGGCTATGGGTACTTCACAGATGCTCGGATGTCTTACGGAAAGACTGCAAGATCTGAATGAAGAGGCAGATCTGACTTGCTTCGGGCAGGAGTTCAACCCGGAAACATATGCCATTGCAAAAGCGGACATGCTCATAAAAGACGGAAATGCCTCCGGCATGATGTACGGCGACACGCTCAGCCAGGATAAGTTTTCAGGTTACGAGTTTGACTATATTATCTCAAATCCTCCGTTCGGCATTGACTGGAAGCGTGAAAAAGCCGAAGTCGAAGCCGAAGCCAAAAGAGGCTATGACGGACGGTTCGGACCGGGACTCCCCGCGATCTCCGACGGGCAAATGCTTTTCATGCTTAACGGCGTGAAGAAGCTCAAAAAAGGCTCCGGCAGAATGACGATCATTCAAAACGGGTCATCCCTGTTTACCGGTGATGCCGGAAGCGGTCCTTCTGAAATCCGCAGATATGTGATCAACGACGACCTCGTGGAAGCCATCGTTCAGCTTCCGACCGACCTGTTTTACAACACAGGCATTTCCACTTACATCTGGCTTATTACCAAGGGCAAAGAGATGCGTCGGAGCGGAAAAGTACAGCTCATTGACGCTTCCAAATGCTTTGTAAAACGCCGCAAAAACATCGGCAACAAGCGTGTCGATCTGGACGAACGCTGCATCGATCTGATCCTGAAAGCGTATGAGAGCTTTGATGACGGAGTGTATGAAGACGGAGAACTGATCGTGGAATCAAAGGTCTATGACAATGATTTCTTCGGTTTCACAAAAGTGACTGTTGAAACTCCGATCTGCGACGAGACGGGCAGGCCTATCCTCAAAAAAGGAAAGCAGCAGCCGGACAAGGAAAAGTCGGATAACGAGATCATACCGCTTCAGGACGACATCGACGAATACATGAAGAAAAATGTGCTTCCGTACAATCCTCTTGCTTATCTCGACCGAAGCAAGGACAAGATCGGCTATGAGGTGCCATTCACAAGGCTTTTCTACAAGTTTGTTCCGCCCGTTTCCTCGGAAGATATTTTTGCGGAGATCAAAGCGCTTGAAGCTGAGGAAACGGTGCTTATGGAGGAGTTATTTGGATAATGAACAAATATGACATCATCAAATTAAAATATATCGCCGATATTTTTAACGGAAACAGTATTCCTGATGATCAAAAGGATAATTACACAGAAAAAGCAATACCGTACATCCCTACAAAAGAATTGAACATATCGGATGGTTCCATTAACTATGAGAATGGTTTATCTGTTAATGATGATGACGGATTCAAGATTGCTCCACCTAATTCGGTATTAATGTGCATAGAAGGAGGAAACGCCGGAAAAAAGATAGGGTTTACTGATCGTAGGGTAGCATTTGTAAACAAATTATGCTGCTTGAAAGGAATGGGAGTACACAGCAAATTTTTATACTATGGCGTACAATCAAAGGATTTTACGGATCAATTCTTCTTACATCTGACGGGAGTAATTAGTGGTGTTACTGTATCAACATTAAAAAATTTGTATATAACTATGCCAAACAAAGAGGAACTGCAAGAGAGAATAGCAAATTTCTTAGATACAAGGAGGCATGAAATTGACTCACTGATTTCTAATCAGGAAACACAGATTGAAAAGCTGAAAGCGTACAAGCAGAGCTTAATTACAGAGACTGTTACGAAGGGACTTAACCCAAATGTGCAGATGAAGGATAGCGGGGTTGAGTGGATTGGGGAAACCCCACATTATTGGAAGATTCAACGAAAACTATCTTACAGTGTAACCGAAGGAATTTCATACGGTATTGTCAAATTATATGAACCTGATTATGAAAGAGGGGTTAAAGTTATTCGGTGCAGCGATGTTCTTGAAGGAATGATACTCCCAGACAACATCAGAACCGTTACGCAAGAAGTATCAAATGAATACTCCAGAACACTTCTCTCCGGTGGAGAAGTATTGGTAAACGTTCGGGGATCTCTTGGTGGCTGCGCAGTTGTCCCGTATTCTATGAAGGGATATAACATAGCGAGAGAGGTTGCTAAAATTTCCCTCGACGGAACTATATTTAATAAATATTTGATGTATTACTTGCTGTCATCTTCTTTTGTGGATTATCGAACCAGATACCTATCAGGCAGTGTTTATGTCGGATTAAACATTGAGCTTCTTTCTTCTTGCCCTATTCCGATTCCGCCTATGCAAGAGCAAGTGGCTATCTGTGCTTATTTGGATCGCAAATGTGAAAACATCAATAAACTCATTTCAATAAAACAGTCAAAAATCGAAAAACTCAATCAGTACAAGAAATCGCTTATATATGAGTATGTCACCGGCAAGAGAGAAGTTGCATTATGAAAATAGACAAGGGCAGTTTTATCAATGATTTCATAGACAAGAATCTGAGGCAGTACTCGATCCCTGTCTATCAGAGAAACTACGAGTGGTCAGGTGAGCAGTGCGAAAGGCTGTTTGAGGACATCATTCAGGCGCACAAGCTTGACCGTTACCACTTTACCGGTTCGGTCGTTTATGAGCTGCTCAAAACGGAAAACAAGATAGACTACTATGTCATTATCGACGGACAACAGCGCCTCACCACAATATATATCCTCCTGAAAGCGCTGATCGATGTTGCAGAGACAGAAAGCGAAAAGGATACACTCCTGTCCCTTATGTTCAATCAGGACAAGTTTAAGAAGTATAACATCGACGATTCGAGCAAGTTGAAACTTAAGCCGATCAAGAGCGACAACCAACAGCTCATAATGCTCATGGAAAACCGTGTGGATGAGATGGATAAATCCAGCGGAATTTATCAGAACTATGACCTGTTCTGCAAGCTCGCGCGGAAGGCGCTGGAGGAAGACGAAACACTAAGTATCGAGAAAATATACGACGGTATTGAACACCTGACTTGCGCTACCATTAAACTCGAAGAAGAAGAAAAGGGCAAGGAGCAGGAAATCTTTGAACGCATCAACTCAACAGGCGTACCTCTCAGCCTGGCTGATAAAATCAGGAACTTTGTCCTGATGACAGAGGTCGATCAGGACAGACTGTATGAAGATTATTGGCTCCAAGTGGAGCGGATGCTCACCAAGGAGCAGATGTCCTCGTTCTTTTTGGATTATCTCAACCTTAAACTGGACGGATTTACCCGTGAAAAGGAAGCATACGACGATTTCAAGTCGGTGTTCCGTCATAACGGATATACCAACGAGTCAATGCTTTCAGAGATTCTCCATTATGCAAAGCAATATTCAGTTTTCCTCAAAGGAAGCACGGAGTTTGGAACCGATGTCAACAAGGCTTTGGACGGCCTGAGAAGGCTGAATCAAACGACCGTTTATTTGTTCCTGTTCCGAGTATTTGACGATTACGAAGCGGAAAAAATCAGCGAGTCTGAACTCTCGAAAGTACTTCATCTGCTGCTCAATTACAGCATCCGGAGATTGATATGCGAAATCGGTTCAAACTCTCTGCGAGGTCTGTACAAGACTTTGTACTCCCGTGTCTTCAACAGGGAAGAAAACAAAGAGCATTACTACGATTCCGTTGTTTCTTTCCTGACGCAGTTGACCTCGAAGGACTGCATACCGAGCGATGAGGATTTCGTACTTGCGCTCAAAGAACGAAATCTCTATCGCAAAAATGCTCTCTGTAAATATCTGCTTGTTGCGATAGAAAATCAGAGCAAAGAAAAGATCGTCACGACGACGCTCAGCATAGAGCATATCATGCCTCAGAATAAGAATCTGTCTCAAAACTGGCGAACGATGCTTGGCGATAATTGGGAATACATTCACGACAGGTATTTACATACCCTCGGAAATCTTACACTTACCGGGTACAACAGCGAGCTCGGGGACAGACCTTTCGACGAAAAGAAAGACCTGCTCAAAAACCCTGAAACTCCGACACATATCACGATTCTTTATAACGACGTGTTGGATCAGGATAAATGGAATGAGGAAAAAATCAAAACTCGTGCAGCCCGTCTTTCGGATATGATCCTCAGACTGTTTCCCATCGCGGCTCCCGAAACGAAGATCGATTTCAGCGATCCGAGATACCAGGAATACAAGGTCACAGACCCGCGCAATGCAACATTCAAAACGGTTAACTACTATGAACTCCTCGGTGAACGTGTAAACATTGACAGTTTTGCCGGTATGGTACGTTCGGTTGCGATCAGACTTTATGAACTTGACAATACCATCATTGAACGTATGGCCAAGAACAATGAAATGTTCCCGGGATGGCAGAGTCCGGTCTTTTCTTACGACGACAAAGCGGTAAAAGGCGCACATGAACTGAAAAAAGGAACGGGAATATATATAAGCACAGGCTACTCGGCATATGACTGTATTTGCTTCATACGAGAACTTCTGAAAATATACGATTTGGATCTGGAAGAGGATTTCGTATACAGTGCTCGATCAAATAATAACTCACAAAATCAGGGGGCGTAATCATGGATGTTTCCGAAAAAAGATTCGAGTATGATATAGAACAATTTCTCATTACGAAAGGCGGATATCAGCAGTTTGTCGGACAGGATAAGGACGGCAACTGGGTACATAACCGTCAGCACGATATTGAGAAGTGCATCTATATGGATGTGCTGTGCGAATTTATTGCCAAGACACAGCCGAAAGAATGGTCAAGATACGAGAAGTATTACGGTGATAAGGCACAGGACAAGCTTTACACAAGGTTGGAGCGGGAGATAACCAACGAAGGACTCATTTCTGTTCTCCGCAACGGCATAACCGACATGGGCGTAAAACTGAAATTATGCTATTTCAAGCCGGATTCAAACCTGAATGAAACGCTGAACGAACAGTATGCCGCGAATATTCTCGGATGTACACGACAGTTTCGGTATTCTACGAACAACACAAACACGATCGATATGGTTCTTTCCGTCAACGGCATCCCGGTCGTTTCCATAGAATTGAAAAATCAGTTAAAAGGGCAGGATGTATGGAGCGCTATGGAACAGTACAAGAAGGATCGCAGTCCAAAGGAATTTGCGTTTCGACTTGACCACCGTTTCCTCGTGTACTTTGCCGTTGATTTGTACGAGGCAAGGATGACGACCCAACTGAAAGGCAACGAAACATTTTTTGTTCCTTTTAATATGGGTTCAAACGGTGCCGGTGCAAAAGGCGGAGCAGGAAACCCCGTGAATAATGACGGGTACGATACCCACTATATTTGGGAGGAAGTTTTAGAGAGAGAGTCTCTGCTTGATATTCTTCACCGTTTCATTTCTCATGTCAGGGAAAAAGAGGAAGAAACAAAGAACGGTGTCAAAAGGACGGTAATTAAAGAAAAAATTATTTTCCCCAGGTTCCATCAATACGATGTGGTGAAGAAAGTTGTTGCCGACGTGCGTGAAAAAGGTCCCGGCACAAATTATCTGATCGAACACTCGGCAGGTTCAGGAAAATCGAACTCAATCGCCTGGATCGCTTACCGCCTGGCATCGCTGCATGATAAGAACGACAAAAGCATTTTTGATTCGGTGATCGTCGTGACGAACCGTGTCGTTCTTGACAGCCAGCTTCAGGATACGATCAACAGTTTTGAGCATATCCCCGGTTTGCTTGAATGTATCGATGAAAAGAAGCACTCCCGTGATTTAGCGGAAGCTCTTAACGATAAAAAACGGATCATCATTTGTACTATTCAGAAGTTTCTTTTTGCATATAAGGATATAGAGAAGATCACCGGAAGGAAATTTGCCGTCATCGTCGATGAAGCACATCAGGGACAAAGCGGAGAATCGGCAAAGACCTTGCGCCGCAGCTTAATTGATATAGGCGTCGCCGTGAAAAACTATGCCGAAGAAGAGGGCATTGACGAGTCAGAGGTCGACGTGTACGACGAATATGTCGCCGCCGTGATCGGTCAGGGAAAGCATGAGAACCAGTCATTCTTTGCATTTACAGCGACTCCAAAGGGAGAATCCCTTGAACTGTTTGGCGTTCCCGAATTCAGTCCAGCAGAGGGAAAAACTGTTCACAGACCGTTCCATGTTTATTCGATGCGGCAGGCGATCGAAGAGGGGTTTATCCTTGATGTACTGGCAAACTATACAACGATCAAAGAGGCGTTCAAGCTGATCAAAGTATCCGAAGATAATCCGGAGCTGATCGAAGGTCCGGCTTCCAGAGCATTATTCAAATACTACAAAAAGCATGGTTACACAATTACTCAGAAGACGGAAATGATCATGACAAACTTCCTTGAAAACTGCCGATACCAGATCGGCGGTAAAGGGAAGGCTATGGTGGTTGCCGACAGCCGCGCCAATGCCGTCCGTTATTACTTTGCAATTAAGCAATATTTGGCGGAGCACGCGGAAGAAGCTAAGGGATGCAATGTGATGATCGCTTTTTCCGGTGAGGTTTCCCTTGAGGATATGCCATCCGAAAAACCTTATACTGAGGCTTCCATGAACCTTGACGAAAACGGCAAGTACATCACAACTGACAAAAAATTCCGTGAGGCATTCCACTCGGATAAGTATAACATCCTTGTTGTGGCAAACAAATACCAAACAGGATTTGATGAGCCGCTGCTCCATACAATGTATGTGGATAAGAAGCTCAAGGATATAACTGCCGTACAGACTCTTTCCCGTTTGAACAGAACCGCTCCCGGGAAGGATGGCACGTTTGTGCTCGACTTTGAGAACACAGAGGAAGATATCAAAAAAGCTTTCATGCCGTTTTACGAAGAGACGACGATGGAGGGCGATTCCGACATCAACAGAGTATATGACCTCAGGAAAAAGATTGCAGAGTTTATGCTTTACAGCTATGACGATGTAATTGCCTTTACGGAATTTATGAGCAAACACGGCGGTGCCGCGCAAAGCACGACATCAATCGGCAAGCTTGCCGGGCTTGTCCGTCCGGCGATTGAACGGTTCCAGCAATTAAGCGATGATGATCAGGACCAAGTACGGGACTATATTAGAAAATTTAACGGTGCATATTCCTATGTAACGCAGCTCGTCAGATTGCATGACAGGGAATTGTTCAATGAATTCCAGTACACAAGCAACCTTGTCCGCCTGCTGCCTCGCGGGAGAATCGAAATCGTTGACATTGAAGATAAGATCAGACTGGAGTATGCAAAGCTGACGGAAACTTTCTCCGGTCAGATCAGATTAAACGAGAAATCCCCTGTATTTGTTCCCGGAGGTTCGATCAAGCCCAAAGTACCCAGCAAAAAGCAGGATACCTTGCAGAATATTATTGATAAAGTCAACGAGCGCTTCGAAGGTGAGTTTACCGACGCTGACAGAGTTATCATTGAAGGCATTTATCAGATGTTCATGAGAGATTCGGACGTAAAGAAATTTAAGAAGTATGCAAAGGACAATTCTACAGAGATGTTTGTGAAATCTCTTTTCCCGGACAAATTCAGAGATATTGTCTCTCAATGCTTCTTTGACAACAACGAAGCATTCCAAAAGCTGTTCAATGATCCGGATTTTTACCAGAAGGTTCAGGAAGAAATGGCAAAAGAGCTTTATAAGGCTTTACGGAAAGACTGACGAATATGACTTGCAGAATAATACGCAGCAGCAGAAAAACTATGAGTTTGGTTGTAAAAGCGGATGAACTGATCATAAAAGCACCTCTGCAAGCCTCCGATGCAGAAATCAATATGTTCATTCTAAAGCATAAGGCATGGATCGAAAAGAACCTGAACCTGGCTGCGGAACGGAAAAAGGAGATAGATGCTTTGGAGCCTCTTTCATTAGAGGAAATTCAAGCGCTTGCAGAACAGGCGTTAAAGATCATCCCGGAACGAGTGCAGTACTTTGCTCCTAAGGTTGGAGTAACCTATGGCAGAATAACGATACGCAATCAACGCTCAAGATGGGGCAGTTGCTCCGCAAAGGGAAATCTGAATTTCAACTGCCTTTTGATGCTGACACCGCCGGAAGTGATCGACAGTGTAGTCGTACATGAACTTTGCCACCGTAAAGAGATGAACCATTCAGAGAAATTCTATGAAGAGGTTCTAAGGGTGATGCCCGACTATTGGACTTGGGACAAGTGGCTCAAGGAAAACGGTGACTTATTGATGAAACGGATGACGAGGTAAGCGAGTTGGATAACGACAGCAAATTAAGGCTTCTCTATATCGAGAAAATGCTTCGTGATACGGATGAGGCACATCCTCTCACAAACGCGGAAATGATGCAAATCCTTGCTGATCAGTATGGAATTTCTACGCACCGCACAACTGTTCCGGCAGATATTGATATTCTTATCAAGTCAGGTCTGGAAATAGAAATTATTGAATCGAAGCCTAAGAAATATTATCTGAATGATTATGCGAGGACATTTAGTCTGCCGGAATTAAAAGTGCTTGTTGATGCGGTTGCTTCTGCTAAATTCATAACTAAGAAAAAGAGCGATGAACTTATCGAAAAAATCGTTACGCTTGGCACGCCTTCTGATGCTCCTTCGCTGAAAAGAAATTTATGGTCTGAGGGCAGAATCAGGCAGGAAGAAAACGAACGAATTTATGTTGTCATAGATGTGGTCAATCAGGCTATCAACGAGAGCAAGAAGATCTCGTTTCAGTATTTTCAATACGATGTGAAAAAAGAACAGAAATTAAAACATGACGGTGTACCGTACAAATTCTCGCCCTATGCACTTGTGTGGAACGGTGACTATTATTACATGATCGGATACAGCGAAAAGCATGCGGGAACTGGCAATTTCAGAGTCGACCGCATCGCAAAAGCGCCGCATATTCTCGATGAAGATGCCGTTCCCATGCCAGATGATTTTGATATTTCTGAATATACAAACGGTATGCTGCGTATGTACAACAGTCAGCGATATGATGTGGTCCTCATATGTGACAACAGCGTTATGGATGCTGTCATAGATAAGTTCGGCAAAAACGCAAGAACATATGCGTATGATATGACCTCATTCAAGCTGGAGGTCAATGTGGCGGTAAATCATGTTTTTCTGAGCTGGGTGTTCGGTTTTGAAGGTAAAGTGAAGATCAAATCTCCAAGCAATGTTGAACAACAGTACCGTGACATGGTCAAAAATGCCGCAGAAAACCTTGAACTGTAATAGATATAATGAAACTTGGAGTGGTGCGTGAAACAGATGAGTGACTGTACAGACAAAATTGTTTTCAAGGGGAAACTCTGTTTTTTCAAACTGATCTCCAATATTTTTTGCGGTGACCTGGAGCCGGAACCGGAAGACATCGTAGAGCAGCATCTGAGTATCCGCGCGGACGGTCGTGTGTGGGTATCACTTTACCGATTCGTAGAGGGAACGGGGCTCAAAAAATCCGGATCAAGGCAGGTCAGAATTGCGCAGAGTCAGGCGGAGGAGATCCTCTCGCTGATCGGAGATCATTTCGACACGAATAAAACAGATCGTTTTGACGACGATGCCGGCGAATGGAATATAGAGGTGAAGACGGACGACGGGGAGAAATATAATCGGCGCGGTTCGTTCGTTTCGCTCAGCGCCGATCTGAATAGGATCTCGTATATTATTCGTGATTGCTTGGACATGCCTGATCTCTTTTGCTTTGACGGTGTATATAAAGAGGACAGGATAGACAGCGTCAGGATCGATTATCATCGGGTGATCAAGATCTCCGCCGATTTAAATACAGACGGATCAGCACGGGATTTTGTTACGTTGGATTATAACGAGCATCTTTATATCGACAGAAAAACGGGAACAATCGAGCATTTTCAAAAGGTCGGACAGGAGTGTGACATTATGCACACTTATCATCTCGGAGAGGGAGTTGCCTGCCTGCTCGATGAATACGACGCCGGTGATTTTCTTTCGGATATAGAAGGCAATCCCGACGATGCTGTAGACGATCCGCTTGATACGGCGACATACGGCGCGGAAATAAGGTTCAGATATTCGGAGCCGAGATGCTTTTCCGGATCATACGATAAAAAATCATTGCCGGAAGATTGGCCTTTCTTTATCGAGGGTCTATGTGATTATTTGAGCTTCTACGAGTCGGGGCAGATCATGGATCCGCGCATATACGGGCGAGTGAAACGGCGGAGCGGCAACTATATGTTTGTCTTCGTGACTTTCGGAGAAAGCGGACAGGAGTACAGTTATCTGTGCGATGATGAGAATGTTTCCGAAGGGGACTGCGTCCTTGTCCCGGTGGGGAAGGGCGACAAGGAAACGGTCGCGACCGTTGCGAAGATAGAATATCATCCTGCCGATGAAGCGCCGTATCCGATAGACAAAATCAAAAGTGTCATCCGTGTGGTCGACGAGGAAGAATAGACATAACGAGAACAGATGATGTAAGAAAGGGGGCATGTCCGTGGACACGGAAATACACCCAAACCGCTCGACAATTAAAAGCATTTTTGGGGGCTTTGAACTGATTCATGCAGTCGCATTTGACACGACAAAAACTGTCCTACAAAAACGACGAGTTTTAGTATATCCTTAATAGTAGAAAGTATGAGGAGGCACGGCAGATGACGAATTCAGAGAAAATTGTCAAATTTATCAAAGACTGCTTTGAGAAATATTCGCTTAATCTTCAGGAGTATTTCTACTATAACTTTGACGGCTTTGAACTTGAAGAAATCGTATGGACGGATCAGAACGGTCAAATTATGCCGGGGATAGTTACACGCGCAAGTGAAATTTTGGGACTTAATGCCGAGGATATTATTGCAGTCAATGAGGACGCAATAGATAAATGGTTGATAAAATATCCTTACTATTTTCTCATTGCACCATATAAGTTTGCTTACGAAAGAACTTTTTATGGTGAAGGATTCGATAAAATACATCTAATTGAGACAATTTTTGAGGTTAAATCAGAGGATCCTTACCCGCTTCGGTACAATTATAATGACGTTACATCTCGAATGATTGATGAGCTCAAGGAAATTGATAAAAGCATACCTGGAACGTATCACAAAGGGGCATCCATTACGAAGTTACAGATTACAACGGAAAATTTCTGCCATTTTGATGATATCAAAAAGATGACGGAATGCTTTATTTCCATGGTACATAGAGTGATAGACCTTTTTATTCATGCGATCGATTCGGGGTTAAGTCAAGAAGAAAAGAATGAGTATAACCTTCTTGTATCTACACTTGGAGTAAGAGATAGGTTTTTTACAAATGGGTACCTTTATTATGATGGCCTGATTAAAGCAAAGGAATTATATCAAGGAATCACAAAAGAAAACTTCTATGACGTAATTGTATTGCGGAGAGGGCTTGAATTTAAGCCGTGGCGCTGCGTGGAGTTTGTGCTTGATGAAGACCTTGTAAAACGATACTTAGCTATTATGCCGGAGGCAAAACGGGAAATGCGGGAATTCGCAGTAGCAGTTTCCCAGTTCGATTGTTTCTTCATATGGTCTGATGCGAAACCGATACATTTTTCTCCCGAAGAGGAAGAAGAGCTTGAATATATCAGTGAAATTTTGATGGAGGAACCTATTCCGCCGGAGCAGCGAGCAAAAGAGCCAACAGAGATATATGTGGGAAAAAAGAAGACTGAATTAAACGGTGACGATTTAACTGCCGATAGGCTTTTATCCTATTGCAGACCGGTTAAACTTGGCGGACTTAAAGTTCAGTCAATAATAATGCCTGATATCAACGAACGTCTCAGACATATAAATTATTTGCGTGGTCGAGTGCCGAACAATAACTTCATTGAACAGGTGACAGAAGAAATAAACAAAAAAGAAGGCAATCAATATGAGTGATATTGATGCCACCAAATATGCCGGCGAAGTACTTAGAAGGCTAATAAAAGAAAATTATCTGTCACAAGAGGAATTTGCGTTTGAATTTGGCGCAGATATTCGTACAATCAGCAGGTACATAAATGAAGGAATCGGAAAAGTGCTCACCATTCAGGAGTTGGCGATGTTCTTCAATGTTAGCCTGAGAGAATTCTTTCCAGACACGATAGATTGAATGTCGGTACTTGATACGACAAAACCTGTCCTACAAAAACGATGCTCCTTTTGCTATTATATATTTAGAAAGCGAAAGGAGCGCATGATATGGGCTGGGCAAAGTACGCGGAGGATAACTTCGAAATCATAAATGAACGGTTTTCACAGATGGAGGAACGAAAAAGCCATTACACAACTGAGCTGGTCACAATAAAATTGACCGTTAACAACTCATCTGTGGTAAAAGCTGAGAAAGTATCTGCTACAGTCAAGCGTGAGGAAAAATGCATAATTTGCAAGGATTGTGGCAAAGTGTTTATCTTTTCCGTTCGAGATCAACTTTTTTATGATAAAATGGGTTGGAATCCACCGAAAAGATGCAGGACATGCAGAGAGCAACGCAAAAATCAACACATCATTTGTCCGGCATATTAAGAGGTGGAGAGAATGGAAAAAATAGTCTATTCATCATCGGAAAATCTATATGCCGAATATGAAAAGACCAGTCCGTCAGCCTATTCAAGAAGAAGTATAACGGGCGCAGTCATAGGATGTAGCAAATGTGTTGGATACTGCCAGTATCACGGTCATCCGGGATTCTTGACAAAAGAGCAGAGAAGGCAGCACGACTGCCTGAAAAAAGGCTGTTACTATTACATCGAAAAGCGGAAAGATCGCAGACCGATTCTTCCGGCTACTAAGGATTACTCGCCATTAGTTTTATCTCAAATTCGACAAGTTATGACCGATGAAGCGGTTAAAGTGATCCGGGTGAAATGTATAGGGATGCAGGAGTACATAGCCTACTATGTAACAATAACGAGGGACTATTCTTTCGAGGAATGTAAACTGAAGCTTCGGGAGGAACACGGGATGACCGTGAGTTTCGTGAATTTGAATTACGATTTTGACACTTGTGTCGATCTGCTGTATGCCGAACAGGAGGAGTGAAATGCCTGAAAACAACGGCGGAAAAGGAGACAATAAGGGCTTTTTTGACGGCATCTTTGACAATCCGTTCGGAGGAATGTTTGATTTCAACGGCGACGGAAAGGAAGACTTCGGGGAGCAGTGGCTCGG
>CANQZS010000018.1 GCA_947628385.1 uncultured Clostridia bacterium
CGCATTGTTTCGTTATATTTCCGATGAAAATATCACCGATCTCCAGCCTATGGGCGCAAATATGGGTATTCTTCCGGACATTAACGAGCGTATAAAGGACAAGCAGGAACGCTATCAAAAAATTGCTGACAGGGCTCTTGAAGCGTTTGAGACATATATGAAAGGGGTATCATAGCGGAAAATGCGGGAGCTTTCCGGAATAAAACGCTGTTTAAAGCTTTTTGTACCGAAAATAAAAATAACGGGATCGACAGGCGTAAATTTTATTGAAAGGGAGTAATTTTATGAAAATAATCGTTGACGCGTTCGGCGGGGATAACGCTCCGCTGGAGGTTATCAAGGGCGCGGCGGATGCCGTTTCAAAGCTTGACGTTGAAATAATCCTCACGGGAAATGAAAAAATTATCAAGGAGACTGCGGAGAAAAACGGAATATCTCTCGATAAAATATCAATAATACATACCGAGTCGGTGATCGACATTCACGAAGAGCCTACAATGGTCATCAAAGAAAAATCAGACTGTTCAATGGCTGTTGGACTTAAAGCTCTTAACGAGGGCAAGGGCGACGCTTTTGTTTCGGCGGGAAGCACCGGCGCTCTGGTGGTGGGCGCAACTCTTATAGCAAAGAGGATAAAGGGCGTTAAGCGCGCTGCTCTTGCGCCGATAATGCCCACGGCAAAGGGACATATGATACTTGTTGACGGCGGCGCGAATGTGGATTGCCGTCCGGAAATGCTCGTTCAGTTCGGCGTTATGGGAAGCTGCTATATGAACAGGGTCATGGGAATTTCCAAGCCGAAGGTCGGTCTTGTGAACGTTGGCTCGGAGGACACGAAAGGTCGGGAGCTTGAAATTGAAGCGTATAAACAGTTCCGGAATGCGCCAGTTGATTTTTACGGAAATCTTGAAGCGCGGGAAGTGCCTTTCGGAGCCTGCGAAGTCGTAGTTTCGGACGGATTTACGGGAAATGTTCTTTTAAAGCTTTACGAGGGAATGGGCTCGTATTTCAGTCACACATTAAAGGATATGTTGACCTCAAATCTTGGCGGAAAGATCGCGGCGCTGATGATAATGCCGAAAATAAAAGAATTCCGCAAAAAAATGGATTATAAAGAAGTCGGCGGCGCGGTGCTGCTGGGAATTTCCAAGCCTGTAATAAAGGCTCACGGCTCGTCGGACGGAAAGGCATTCTACAATGCGATAAGACAGGCTAAAAACTGTGTTGACGGAAAGATCATCGAGGAAATAACTTCATCTCTTGCAAATATTGAAAAAACATAAACATAAAATTTCCGCTTTCGGAAAGGAGTGTTAAAAATCAAAATGGATCTTACGGAATTTGAAAAAAAGATAGGATATACTTTCAAAAATAAGGAACTTCTGCATGAAGCTCTTTCACATTCCTCATATTCAAATGAAGCAAAGCGCGGACTTAATTCAAATGAACGTCTTGAATTCTTGGGAGACAGCGTGCTTTCAATAGTTGTTTCGGAGCATCTTTTCAGGCATTTCAAGCATCTTCCGGAGGGCGAGCTTACCAAAATACGCGCGTCGCTGGTCTGTGAAAAAGCGCTTTTTGAATTTTCCAAAAAAATTGATCTGGGAAATTATATTTTACTTGGAAAAGGCGAGGAAAACAGCGGCGGCAGGGAACGTCCGTCTATAATTTCAGACGCCTTTGAGGCTGTGATAGCGGCAATTTTTCTTGACGGAGGAATGGAGGCTGCGGAAAAATACGTTCTTTCATTTATTCCCAAGGATCTTGCTGCGGACAGTTCAAAAGCGCTGCATGATTACAAAACTGCGCTTCAGGAAATTATACAGAAAAATCCCGAGGAGCGTGTGGAATATGTTCTTGCGGAGCAGTCGGGTCCCGATCATGACAGAAAATTTGTGGTAAACGTGCGGCTCAACAGCAACATTATCGGAACAGGCGAGGGACACAGCAAAAAGCAGGCGGAGCAGGCTGCCGCCCGTGAAGCCCTCAGACTTATGGGCTATAAAGAATGACGGAAAGACATAATAATATTTCGATATTCATTCCGCATCTTGGCTGTCCGAATACCTGTTCGTTCTGCAATCAGCGGGCAATAAGCCACACCTCCGCAGCACCGACGGCAGAGCAGGTGGGTGAGATACTGAAAAATGCTTTTGAAAATATTCCCTGTGGAAATACGGAGATAGCTTTTTTCGGAGGAAGCTTTACGGCTATAGACAGGAGCTACATGATCTCGCTGCTTGAAGCCGCAGAGCCGTATATCCAAAGCGGAAAAGCAAGCGGGATAAGGATCTCCACACGTCCGGACAAAATTGATGATGAGATCCTCGGGCTGCTGAAAAAATATAACGTTACGGCTGTTGAGCTTGGTGCTCAGTCTATGGACGATGAGGTCTTAGCCGCAAACGAACGCGGACATTCTGCCGAAGCTGTAAGGATCTCATCGGAAATGATAAGAGATCATGGCTTTGAACTGGGACTTCAGATGATGACCGGTCTTTATCGTTCTACAGTTGAAAAGGACAGGGATACGGCGTATAGGATCATTGATCTGCGTCCGGATACGGTAAGGATATATCCTACCGTAATACTTAAAAATACAAGGCTCGGAGAGCTTTTTCAAAGCGGAGTATATGTTCCTTATCCATTTGAGGAATGTGCGGAGCTTTGCGCGGAGCTTCTGGAGCTTTTCGAGAAAAATAATATCCGCGTGATAAAGCTTGGACTTCACGCTTCGGAAACGGTGGAATCCGATATGCTGGGCGGATATTATCATCAGGCGTTCAGAGAGATCTGCGAGGGGATAATTTTTCGTAAAAGGATCAGTGCGGAGCTCCGGGGCAGCGGAAATTTTACCGTTTTTGTCGCTCCGGACGCTGTTTCAAAAGCTGCGGGACATAAAAAATGCAATAAAAATTATTTTGCCGAAAAGGGAATTTATATTAAATTCAAACCGGATAAAAATATTTCCGGACGAAATATAATTATTAAAAAGGACGAATGAAATGTATCTGGAATCAATTGAAATGCAGGGGTTCAAATCCTTCCCCGATAAAATAAAGCTGGATTTTCATAAAGGACTGACCGCAGTGGTAGGTCCTAACGGAAGCGGGAAATCCAATATCGGCGACGCTGTAAGGTGGGTGCTTGGCGAACAGTCTACAAAAAATCTCAGAGGTTCAAAAATGGAGGACGTTATTTTCTCCGGAACTACTCAGAGAAAGGCTGTGGGATATGCTTCGGTAACGCTTAATATCGTTAATAACAGAGGGATCCTTGAAATACCGTCGGACAGAGTTTCGGTTACAAGAAAGCTTTACAGGAGCGGCGACAGCGAATATATTATAAACGGTTCTCAGGTGCGCCTTAAAGACGTTTACGAGCTTTTTATGGATACAGGTCTGGGACGCGACGGATATTCGATAATCGGTCAGGGACGCGTTTCAGAAATAGTTTCGGCAAAATCCGGAGAACGCCGTGAAATTTTTGAAGAGGCTGCGGGAATTTCAAAATTTCGCTATAAAAAAGCGGAAGCGGAAAGACGTCTTTCCGCTGCGCAGGAAAATATTTTTCGTCTGACGGATATTATGGGAGAGCTGGAAAGCCGTGTTGAACCGCTCCGCGAGCAGTCGGAAAAGGCAATGAGATTCCTTGAATATTCCGAGACAAAAAAGGAATTGGAAATTTCGGTATGGGTAAGACAGCTCAACGATCTGAAAGAAAAATTATCCGAGATCTCAGATAAAATACTTATAAATAAAAACGAATACGACGCTGTGGAAGCGGATATTTCCCGCCTTGAGGACGAAGCGGAAAAGCTCCAGCAAAAAATGGAGGAGTCGGCTATACGTATCGAAAGGCTCCGCGAGGAGATACTTGAAACGGAAAAGGCAAACACGGGGCTCCATTCTGATATTGCGGTATTTGAAAATGATATTGTCCACTGCAATGAAGCTATCGAGGATATTGAAATGCAGCGGAAAAATGCGGAAAATTCCGGAGAGGAGAACCGCAGGATAATTGATGAAAAGCTTGAGCTTATCAAGCAGGCAAATAAGGATATTGAGGACACGGAAAAGAAATATTCCGAAGCTTCGGAAAAGCTCAACGGACTTATTTCCGAGCAGGACAGCTTTGACAGCCGTTATTCCGACGTCAGCGGCGATCTCGGAAAATTATATATCAGGCAGTCGGAACTGAATATAACTATTTCCTCGGCGGATACGATAAGATCTGATATTGACGAACAGCTTAAAAAATTCCGCGATCAGGAACAGCAGCTCCGAGAATATGCCGAGGAGCTCAAAAATGAAAAAAATAATTCCGAGGACGGAATAAGGCTCATCGGTGAAAGATACGGCGAGACAGAGAACCGCATAAACGGTCTTAATAAATTATATTCCGGAAGAGCGGAAAAGCTTTCTCTGGCAAAAAAGGAATTTGAGGACTTAGGCTTTTCGATACGTGAAAAAGAGCAGAAGATCCGTTTGCTTACGGATCTGGAAAACAGCATGGAGGGCTTTGCAAATTCTGTAAAGCAGATACTTAAAGCTTCAAGATCAGGACAGCTCCGCGGAGTTTTCGGTTCGGTAGCTCAGCTTATAAATGTTGAAAGCAAATATAGTCTTGCAATTGAGACCTCGCTCGGAGCGGCACTGCAGAATATTGCAGTCGATAATGAGGAAACCGCAAAACGGGGCATACGTCTTTTGCAGGAAACTAAAGCGGGACGCGCAACATTTCTCCCTGTAACGTCGGTAAAGGGAAGCCGTCTTACGGAAAAGGGTCTTGAGGAATGTGCCGGATTTGTTGCGCTGGCTGTTGATATTGTCGGTTTTGACAAAAAATTTGAGGGAATATTCGCTTCACTTTTAGGACGTATCGTAATTGCAGAGGATATTGATACGGCAGCCGTAATTGCAAAAAAATACGGTTATAAATTCAGGATAGTTACTCTTGACGGACAGGTCATAAATGCCGGAGGCTCCTTTACGGGCGGTTCGGCGGCAAGATCAAGCGGAGTTCTTACGCGTAAGAATGAAATTGAAAAGCTTTCAAAGGAAAAAGAAAAGCTTTCCGAACGTCTTGCGGGAGTAAAGCAGAATGTTGAAAAATTGCAGGCGGAAACGGACAAGCTCGGCTTCGATATTGAGGGAGCAAAGGACGAGCTTCGCATAATAAACGAGGATAAGATCCGCTTTGAGTCGGAAATAAAAAGGATCGACGCTATCCTTGAACAGACGGATCAGCAGATCGCTGCGGCGGAGGAAAATGTAAAATTATTTACACAAAAGATCTCCGATACGGAAAAAAATGTTTCGGATTCCAAAGAAGAGCTCAAGGACTGTGAAAAGCAGATCGCCGAGCTTGAAAAGCTTGCTTCGGACAGTGATGAAAAGCGTGCAAAAATTCGTGAAAGGCGCGAAAAATTATCCGCAGAAATGTCCGGAATGAAGCTTTATGAATTAGAGCGCAGCAAGGACAGAGACGCTTTAAATTCCGAAATAAAGCAGCTTGAAGAGCAATTTTCAGAAATAGGGGATAATTCCGCAAAGCTTGCATTGGCAATTGAGGAGCAAAAAAATATTATTGCCGAAAAGGAACGTCTTATAGCGGAACGTAAAGCGGCTCTGGAAAATTCCAAGGGCGCTGTTGAAGAGTTAAATCAAAAAATTTCCGAGGAGCAGACCGCTCGCAGAGCTATTGAGCAAAGCCAGAACGAGGGACGCGTAAAAGTCCGTGAGCTTAGTGACGAAAAGGAAAAATATTCACGAGAAATGACGCGGCTGGAGGAAAGGAACGTTTCGTTCCAGAGCAATTATGACGGGATCGTTTCCGATATGCAGGAGCAGTACGGGATATATCCCTCGGAGGCAGCGGAGATCGCAAAGCCGGTGGACGATCTTCCGGCAGTCACTCGTCAGCTGAATGAAACAAAGCAAAGGATCCGTAATTTAGGAAATGTAAATGTTGCGGCGATCGAGGAATATAAAGAGGTTTCCGGTCGGTATAATTTTATGAAAGAGCAGCTTGATGATGTGGAAAATTCCAAGCGGGAATTAGAGCGCCTGATAGATGAATTGACGGATAATATGCGCCGCAGGTTCAGCGAAAGCTTTAACGCGATAAACGAGAATTTCAAACAGATATTTGTTGAGCTTTTCGGCGGCGGAAAGGCTGAATTAACGCTTTCGGATCCGACTGACGTTCTTGAATCCGGAATTGAGATCAATGTTGCGCCTCCGGGAAAGGTAATAAAAAATCTTTCGCTGCTTTCCGGCGGCGAACAGGCTTTTGTCGCGATCGCAATTTATTTTGCAATTTTAAAAATAAAACCCGCGCCGTTCTGCATACTTGACGAAATAGAAGCGGCTCTCGATGATGTGAATGTTACGAAATATGCGCAATATCTGAGACATTTTACCGATACGACGCAATTTATTTTAATTACTCACAGGCGCGGAACAATGGAAGAGGCGGACGTTATGTACGGAGTCACGATGCAGGAAAAGGGAATTTCCAAGGTTCTTCGTTTGGATCAGCCGCCTGCGGATATTGAAAATGCAAATTAAAGGGTGAATAAAATGCTTGATAAGGACGAATTAAAAAAGCTTTCAAGAGAGAAATTGGAGGAGCTTTTATTTATTGATTCAAAAAATTTGATCGCAATGGATGGCGTATGGTTCCAGTCGATCGAAAAGGAAATGGGAATGGACGCCGCTATGCATCATGATGAAGAGGCGTGGAAATTATATACACGTTCCGAAGCAAGACGGATCAAAAAATTTCTCGGACTTCCGGAAAAAGCGGGACTTGACGGACTTGCAGAGGCTTTGAAATATCGTATGGTGGACAGGGCGAATCCAAGTGAAACTATTTTTAAGGACGGAAAGCTTATACATAAAATTTTAGTTTGCCGCGTTCAGGAAGCTCGTACAAGAAAAAATATGCCGCTTCACCCCTGCAAAAGCGCGGCAATTTACGAATACGGCGGCTTTGCGGAAATTATTGATGAACGCATAAAATGCCGCTGCATAAGCTGTTATCCGGACGTTACCGATAATTCCTGTTCATGCGCATGGGAATTCTGGATATAAAAAATTTATCGCAATTAGATCATATTGAGGTGAAATATTGAAAGTTTTAGTATTAGGCGGAACAAGATTTTTCGGGATACACATGGTAAATGAGCTTCTGAAAATGGGGCATGACGTTACAATTATGTTGAAAATAAAACCGGAAAAAAAGCCGTTATTGAAATTTCAGGCGAAAACGCTCCATACAATGGTGAACCTGAGTATAGCATAAATACCGATAAAGCAAATTCTATCGGATTTGAATTTTCATCTCTTCATGACAGAATATATGAACTGTTGGATCATTACATAAAATTGATCTGTAATTGATCGCAGGTCGGCTCATAAAACAATTTATTGATAATGGAGGAAATTTCGCGTGGACGCACTTGAATTTATCCGTGATAAATTTTCGCAGGACTGTTCTATAGATACGGTTTTTCATCTTGTTATGTCGGAATATGATTTGTCGGAAGATGAAGCCAGAGAAAAAATAAATGAATATTTTGAAATAATTGATTCGATCGACAGATCACGAAATTGATTTTTATGACTGTGTCACAACAAAAGATTTAATTTTGCAAAAAATGGATCAAGAAAAATCGGAATTTATAAGCGTTGAAAGTTAAGAGTTGAGAGTTGAGATATTATAATTTTATGCTAAACACACCTGCCCCTTGAGGGGGCTACATATTCAAACAAATTACATTTAAACTTAATTTGGGGGTGATAAAGCCCGCAGGGGCTTTCCCGCAAATTCTGATTTATAAGTAATTAGAAAGCAACATAAATGTTAAAAATTATCTTAACTCTTAACTCTCATATCTCAACTTTTATTTTAGGGAGGTATTTTAAATGAATATTTTCAGTAAAATTGCCGCAGGTCTGAAAAAGACCAAGGATTCCATGATGGGCAGACTTGAAGCACTTATGAATTCCTTTACAAAAATTGATGAGGAATTTTTTGAAGAGCTTGAGGAGCTGCTTATTACCTGCGATATAGGCGTTGAAACTTCGCTTGATATTTGCGATAAGCTGCGTGCAAAAGTAAAGGAAAAGGGAATCAAAGATCCCTCCGAGATCAAGATAGAATTAAAAGAAATAATTACCGAAATGCTTGGCGAGGATAAGGAAATAGATATTTCCAACAAACCTGCCGTGATCCTTGTTATAGGCGTGAACGGCGCGGGAAAAACAACTACGATAGGCAAGCTTGCGGCTCGGTATAAAAATGATGGGAAAAATGTTCTTGTTGCGGCTGCGGATACATTCCGTGCGGCTGCAATAGATCAGTTGCAGGTCTGGACGGAACGTGCGGGTGTGGATATTGTCAAGCATGATGAGGGTTCCGATCCGGCTTCGGTGGTCTTTGACGCTGTTACCGCTGCAAAAGCAAGAGGAACTGACGTATTGATCTGTGATACCGCAGGACGTTTGCACAACAAGAAAAATCTTATGGACGAGCTGAAAAAAATAAGCCGTATCGTTCATCAGCAGGCAGAAAATTGTTCGCTGGAAACACTGCTTGTCCTTGATGCAACGACGGGACAAAATGCTGTAAATCAGGCTAAGCTTTTCAGCGAAGCGGCGGAAATAACAGGGATCGTTCTTACAAAGCTTGACGGTACCGCAAAGGGTGGGATCATTATTTCCATTCATCGCGAGCTTGGGATACCGGTCAAGCTTGTGGGCGTGGGTGAAAAATTAGACGATCTTCAGGATTTTCATGCAAAGGATTTTGTGGACGCCCTTTTTGAAACGGAGACGGATTTTGATTATAATTATGAACGTCTTACCGATGAGGAAGCTCCGGAAAATTCTCAGGAAGAAATTATTTCCGAGGAAATAATTGAAGAAAATGTTTCTGAAATTTCGGAAAATAATTATAATGAAACAATTCCCGAAGAGGAAGAAAGCGCTCCGGAAAACAGTGAAGAGGTGATCCTCGAAGCGGAAGATCCAGAAGATATTTCGGAAAATGCTGAAGCGCCTAAAAAGAAAGATCACGGTAAATTTGAATTTTTATTTAAAGAGATCACATTCGGAAAAAAGAAAAGGAACGATGATGATCCTGATAATGAAGGCAATTCGGAGGAGTCGGAATGAAAATAATTCTTGCGTCCAACAATAAGAATAAGCTTCGCGAAATACGGGAAATTCTCGAGCCTATGGGATTTGAGATCATTTCTCAATCCGAAGCGGGAATTGATACTGAGGCAGAGGAAAACGGAAAAACCTTTGAGGAAAATGCTTTTATAAAAGCAAAAGCGGTTTATGATATTAAAAAAATTCCCGTAATTGCAGACGACAGCGGACTTGAGATCGAAGCGCTGAATGGTGCGCCGGGAATTTATTCCGCAAGATATGCCGAGCCGGGACACAGGCGGGAAAAGGTCCTTAATGAAATGAAAAATATTTCCGATGAAAAGCGGACCGCGAATTTTACCTGTTGTATTTGTTATATTGATAATGAGGGAAAACCACATTATTTTACCGGAAAGGTTTTCGGAAAAATAGGCTATGAAAGCCGCGGAACGAACGGCTTCGGATATGATCCGATATTTTTGTACGGAAATAAAACATTTGCGGAGCTTTCCGCAGAGGAAAAAAATTCGGTAAGTCACAGAGCAAATGCTTTGAAAAAATTAAAGGAATTTTTTGAAATGTGAGGAATTTTTTATGAGGCTTCTTGCAATAGACGGCAACAGCATTATGAATCGCGCATTTTACGGAATTAAAATGCTTTCAAATAGATCCGGAACGTACACAAATGCAATTACCGGATTTATGAATATTTACCTTTCGGTTTTAAAGGAGCTTTCTCCGGACGGCGTTGCAGTTGCTTTTGATATGCGCGCGCCGACGTTCCGTCACAAGGCTGTTGAAACATATAAAGCGAATCGTCACGGAATGCCGGACGAGCTTGCACAACAGATGCCGATAATAAAGGAGCTCCTTACTGCTCTCGGAGTAAAAACAATTGAATGTGAGGGCTTTGAAGCGGACGATATTCTCGGAACGCTTGCAGGAATTTGCGATGATAAACAGGCTGAATGTTATATTCTTACGGGAGACAGGGATTCGCTGCAATTAATTGATGATAAAGTGACTGTTTTGCTTCATACGATGAAAGGAACAATTAAATATAATGAGGAAAAATTTATCGAGGAATACGGAATTTCTCCTATTGAATTAATTGATCTGAAAGCACTTATGGGCGACAGCTCCGACAATATAAGCGGCGTTAAGGGAATTGGCGAAAAAACCGCAAAGCAGCTTATACACGATCATCATACGATCGAACAGCTTTATTCGGATCTTGCTGCCGGAAATGTTGAAGCGTCAAAGTCGGTGATCGCTAAGCTTGAAGCGGGAAAAGCCGATGCAGAGCAAAGCAAATGGCTTGCGACCATCGTAAAAAATGCTCCGATTGAAAATGATCTCGAGCATTACAGATCAGGTGAAATAAACAGCAGTAAAATTTCCGAGATCCTTACAGGACTTGAAATGTTCAAGCTTCTGGAAAGGCTTGATATTTCTCCGTCGGAAAATATTCCGGTGTCCGCAGAAAATTTACCGGAAAAGATCAATTATGAAATTTCGGGAGAATTTAATGATAATATTTCCGATTTAAAAAGAGCGGCTTTTATTTTTAAAAACGGGATAATTCAGCTTCTTACGGAAAATAAAATTTATACAATTGCAGATAAAGAAAAGCAGCTTGAATTTCTTTCATCTGACTGCGAAAAAATAACGTTCGGTGCAAAGCCTGCTTACCGTTTCTGCTTTGAAAACGGTAAGGAAATGAAAAATATTATTTCCGACGCGGATATTTTGGGATATATTTTAAATACGAATTCCAGCGAATATGCGGTCGAAAGAATGTGCGCGGAATACGGTGCGCCGACATATCCGGAGTTTGAAGAATTCTCGGAAATTGCCGAGCTTCCCGCGCTTTCTGAAATTATGCTTGCGGAAATTGAAAAACAGGGAATGACTAAAATTCTCAGGGAAATTGAACTGCCTTTAACAGAGGTGCTTGCCTCTATGGAATATTACGGAGTTCGCATTGATAAGGACGGAATTAAAAAATTCGGTGAAAAATTAATTGAGGATATTTCCGCAGTTGAAAAACAGATATATTTTATGGCGGGACATGAATTCAATATTTCATCACCGAAGCAATTGGGAACAGTGCTTTTTGAAGAGCTGGGACTTCCTGCGGGAAAAAAGACAAAAACGGGATATTCCACAAATGCGGACGTACTTGAATTTCTCCGCAACAAGCACGAAATCGTCGATCTTATTTTACAGTACCGTCAGCTTACAAAATTAAATTCAACATATGTTGAGGGACTTATAAAAGTTGTTTCCGAGGACGGAAGAGTGCGTTCGTTTTTTAAGCAGACCGAAACAAGAACGGGACGAATTTCCTCGGCTGAGCCTAATGTTCAGAATATTCCCGTGCGCACAGAGCTTGGAAGAAATATGCGTAAATTTTTTATTGCCGACGAGGGATATATTCTTTTGGACGCCGATTACAGTCAGATCGAGCTGCGTATTCTTTCGCACATGAGCGGAGATAAAAATATGCAGAACGGATTTTTAAACGGCATGGATATTCATACCGCTACGGCGGCTCAGGTATTTGATATGCCGGTCGAAATGGTAACGTCGGAAATGCGCCGCGCTGCAAAGGCTGTGAATTTTGGCATCGTTTACGGAATAGGAGCGTTTTCGCTTTCAAAGGATATTGACGTTTCCGTGGCGGAAGCGGATCGCTATATAAAAAATTATTTTGCGCGTTATCCCAAGATCCATGATTTTATGGAAAAGGTCGTTGATGACGCAAAGAAAAACGGCTATGCCGTAACGATGTTCGGACGGCGCAGACCAATTCCGGAGCTTAAAAATTCCAATAAAAATATTCAGGCATTCGGAAAAAGAGCGGCAATGAATGCACCGATCCAAGGAACTGCCGCGGACATAATAAAAATTGCAATGATAAAGGTTTATGAGCGTTTAAAAGCAGAAAAATTAGATGCAAGATTGATTTTGCAGGTTCACGATGAATTGATAATTGAAGTAAAAGAATGTGACGCAGAGCGTGCTGCGGCAGTTCTCGGCGAGGAAATGAGAAACGCCGTAAAGCTTGATATTCCGCTTACCGCCGATGTTTCAAAGGGAAAAACATGGTATGATGCAAAGGGATAATTTTATTTCAGTATCGGAAAAGCTTTCGATATGTGTAATAGAATTTGTCTTTTACAGCTTTATCGGCTGGCTTTATGAAACGATTTTAACAACGGCTGTATGGGGACATTTTGCTGATAGGGGAATTCTGCATATCCCGATCTGTCCGATATATGGCTTTTGTTCATTGGCACTGATATTGATTTTTGGCAAATTAAAAAGCGTTCCCGTAATTTTTATTCTGGGAACGTTTCTGACTACCGCGGCGGAGCTTGCGGCGTCTTATGTTCTTGAATTATTTACAGATGAACGATTGTGGGACTATGATAATTGGCATTTTAATTTTCAAGGGAGAATTGCTCTTGGAAGCAGTATTATTTTCGGGATATTATGCGTTATTTTAATTAAGCTGCTTCACCCGCTTGCAGTAAAGATCTGCGGAGAAATAAGCGGTAAAGCGCTTAAAATTATTGCTTTTGCCTTATTGATTTTTATTATCGGAGATCTTTTATGGGTAATTTTATGAAACATTTAAAAAGGACATTTATTGTAATTCTTTTATTGCCGTTAATATTGATATTTGCATACATAATTTTTGAAATTTTCGGAATGTGCGTAAATCATATTTCTACTGCAGATCAAACAAATAAATTGCAAAATTTTCTCGAAGATAACATCACTGATATTGAATTGCTCGAGATCCATTCCGAAACAGGCAACACGTCGGGAACGGGAAATCATGTTGATTGCTTATCAGAAATTACTTTTTCCACGGAAATGCAGATCGATGAGATCAATGATATTTTGTCTGAAATTTATGATAATGATGATTTCATTCTGAATAAGGATGAAAACGGGAATTATAAGCTGAAATTATGTACATTTGCGCCGTTTTGGGATAATATTGAGGGACATTAAATAATTAATTTGAAAGGTGACTTCAATTATGAATAAAACTTGGTCGGAATTAAATAAAGCATTGCAGATCCAAATTAAAAAGAAAGATACATATGAAACGGGGAAGCTGAAATGATAAAAGAAATTTCCAAAAATGATATTGCGGAGTGTGTTTGCGTCATAAGAAAAAGTTTCCTTACTGTTGCGGAAGATTTTGGATTTACAGCGGAAAACGCGCCGAGATTTACGGCATTTGCGGTTACGGAGGACAGACTTTTGTATCAGTTTGATATTGAAAAAAGACCAATGTACGCATATTTTGAAAACAAAAAAATAATTGGCTATTATTCGCTGCTTATTAAAAATAATAGCGAATGTGAACTTAATAATTTATGTGTTCTACCGGAATATAGACATAGAAATATCGGAACGACGCTGCTTGAAAATTCATATGAAAATGCAAAAAGATTCGGCTGTAATAAAATTTCTATCGGGATCGTTGAGGAAAATTATTTGCTTAGAAAATGGTATGAGAAAAACGGTTTTATTCATATCGGAACGGAAAAATTTGATTTTTTTCCGTTCACCTGCGGGTATATGGAAAAATATTTAGCGTGATTTTTAAGGAGAATTTCAATTTGGAATATATTTATATCGGTAATGTGAAAATAGAAAAGACTGCCGCACTTGCGCCTATGGCTTCGGTGGCTGACAGAGCTTACCGCGCGCTTTGCAAGAAAAATGGCGCGGCTTATATGGTGTCAGAAATGATCTCTGCAAAGGGACTTTGTTATTCCGACAGAAAAACCGAGGAGCTTTGCACAGTAATGGAAAATGAACGTCCCTATGCGCTCCAGCTTTTTGGCGACGATCCCTATTTTATGGCGGAAGCTGCAAAAAAATTAATGAAATATTCTCCGGATATAATTGATGTAAATATGGGCTGCCCTGTTCCTAAAATTGCGGGAAACGGTGCGGGTTCTGCGCTTATGAAAGATCCTATCCTTGCGGCAAAAATCGTTTCTGAAATGGTGAAAGCAGTTCCCGTTCCTATAACCGTAAAAATCCGCAAAGGCTGGGACGAGGAACACGTCAATGCCGTTGAATTTTCAAAAATTCTCGAAGATGCGGGAGCGTCTGCAATTACTGTTCACGGACGAACAAAAAATCAGATGTACCACGGAAAAGCCGATCGGGAAATTATCCGAAAAGTAAAAGAAAATGTTAAAATTCCCGTCATCGGAAACGGTGATGTGGATTCGCCGGAAAGTGCCAAAAAAATGTATGATGAAACCGGCTGCGATCTTGTTATGATAGGGCGGGGAAGCTATGGAAAGCCGTGGCTTTTTAAAAATATCCGTCATTATTTTGAAACGGGAGAAATTCTGCCGGAGCCGTCACTTGATGAACGCCTTGAAATGATGTGCAGGCAGGTGGAATTATCGGTAAAATATAAAGGCGAACGTATCGGAATAAGCGAAGCTCGGCGGCAGTGCGCATATTATCTAAAAGGGCTTTTGAACGCTGCTGCGTTCCGTAATAAATGCGGAAGCCTGAATAATTTAGATGATCTTAAGGAGCTTTGCAAAGAGGTGAAAAAAGCCTGTGAATAAAATTATTATCCGTAATGTATGCGGAAATGATATTCCGCAAATTGCAGAAATTGAATTGGATTCATTTACCGATCCGTGGACGGAAAATGCGCTGCTTTCACAAATCTCCGAAAAATACGGAATTTTTTTAGCTGCGGAAAATTGCTGCGGGATCATCGGATATATTATCGGTTCATGCGACGGAGAAAATGCGTTTATAGAAAAAATTGCAGTGAAAAATTCTGCAAGAAAACAAGGCGCAGGAAAAGCTTTGATAAATAAATTTATTTCGGAAATCACGGATAATGCAAAGCAAATTTCTCTTGAAGTTCGTGAATCAAATTTCGCAGCAAAAGCATTGTATTTTTCAGTAGGATTTGAAGCCGCAGGCATAAGAAAAAATTTATACGAATTCCCGAAAGAAAACGGGATCGTCATGATAAAAAAATTATAAAAGTTCGCTTTTTTTTGTACAGGAATTAAGAGGATTTTCTGTATTTCCTATGTTAATATTGATTTGAGGTGATAAATATGGAATGGGTGGAAAGGTTAAACAATTCAATAAAATATATTGAGGAACATCTTATGGACGAAATTGATTACGAGAAATTAGCGCGGACAGCCGGCTGCTCGTCATATCATTATCAGAGAATGTTTGTTTATATGGCGGGAATTCCTCTCAGGAACTTGAAAGGCGTATTTATACGGAATGGCTGCCCACTTCGGGATATGAATACGGGAACGCTCCCGATGTGGAGGTCTATCTTGATCCGGATCCTGCAAATTCAAAATTTGAAGTGTGGGTGCCTGTAATTAAAAAATAATTTTTTGCGGCTGTGAAAATTTTCGCAGCCGTAAATTTATTTGCAAAAAACTATTGCAAAAT
>CANQZS010000019.1 GCA_947628385.1 uncultured Clostridia bacterium
CCGTAGCCGTATTCTGCGTTATCCTCGAACAGTGAGTTAGCCCATGCGGGACCCTTGCCCTCCTTATTTACGGTGTAAGGAGTTGACGGTGCGGAACCGCCCCAGATAGATGAGCAGCCTGTTGCATTGGCAATGAACATTCTGTCACCGAAGAGCTGTGTTACCAGCTTAGCGTAAGGAGTTTCACCGCAGCCTGCGCAAGCTCCGGAGAATTCAAGCAGCGGCTGCTTGAACTGTGAACCCTTAACGGTAGTTTCCTTGAATTTTTCGAGGATCTCAGGCTTTTCGGGAAGCGTCTGACCGTAAGCAAAGGTGTTCTGCTCAGCCATCTGAGAATCAAGAGGCTGCATTGTAAGAGCCTTTGCGCCTTTCTTTCCGGGGCATACATTTGCACATGAGCCGCAGCCTGTGCAGTCCAGAGCGGAAACGGTCATAACGAAATTCATCTTATCAAGACCTGCGATCTTCAGACCCTTTGTTCCCTCGGGAGCCTTTGCAAGCTCGTCATCTGTCATAACGATAGGACGGATAACTGCATGAGGACAAACATAAGAGCAGAAGTTACACTGGATACAGTTCTCGCTGTTCCAAGACGGAACGTCAACGGCAATGCCGCGCTTCTCGTAAGCAGCGGAGCCCTGTGGGAATGTGCCGTCCGGCATATTCTTGAATGTTGAAACGGGGAGAGTATCGCCCATCTGAGCATTTACAGGGATCTGGATCTTATTTACATAATCAACGAGATCCTTTCTGTCGCCCTTAGCCTTAGGCATACCCATCTTGGTATCCTTGCACTTTTTCCATGCTTCGGGGACCTCTATCTCCACAACGCTGTCAGCGCCCATGTCGATAGCCTTGTAGTTCATGTTTACTACGTCCTCGCCTTTCTTTCCGAATGAAGCGAGAGCCTTTTCTTTCATATACTTGATAGCGTCGGCTTCGGGAATGATCTTGGCGAGCTTAAAGAATGCGGACTGGAGGACTGTTGACGTCTTGTTGCCCAGACCGATCTCTCTTGCAATATCAACGCCGTTGATTATATAGAATTTGATATTGTTCTCGGCGATAGTTCTCTTTACCTGACCGGGGAGGTGCTTTTCTACCTCGTCCTTGCCCCACTGGCAGTTGAGGAGGAATGTTCCGCCCGGCTTGATGTCCTGAACCATATCGTACTTGTCGATATAGGACTGATTGTGGCAGGCAACGAAGTCAGCCATATTAACAAGATATGTGGACTTGATGGGAGTTTTGCCGAATCTCAGGTGAGAAACCGTTACGCCGCCGGACTTCTTGGAGTCGTAAGCAAAGTATGCCTGAGCGTACATATCCGTGTGGTCGCCGATGATCTTGATGGAGTTCTTGTTTGCGCCGACGGTACCGTCAGAGCCGAGACCCCAGAACTTACAAGCAACTGTTCCCTCGGGAGCAGTATCGAGCTTGCCCTCTGTAGGAAGCGAGAGGTTTGTAACATCGTCGGTGATGCCGATAGTGAATCTGGGCTTGTAATTTTCGCCCTTGAAATATTTATCGTTCTGATAAACAGCCTTGATCTGATCCGGAGTAGTATCCTTTGAACCAAGACCGTAGCGTCCGCCGGCGATAACAACGTCGTTGAACTTGCTGCCCTTGAGAGCTGCAACAACGTCGAGGTAAAGAGGCTCGCCGAGGGAGCCGGGCTCCTTAGTTCTGTCAAGAACGGAGATCTGCTTAACAGTATCGGGGATAGCTTCGATGAGCTTATCTGCGCAGAACGGTCTGTAAAGACGTACCTTAACAAGACCGATCTTCCAGCCCTCCTTGCTGCTGAGGTAGTCGATGGTCTCTGCGATAGTATCGCATACCGAGCCCATAGCTATGATAACGTGCTCAGCGTCGGGAGCGCCGTAGTAGTTGAAGAGCTTGTAGTCAGTGCCGATCTTCTTGTTTACCTTGTTCATGTATTCCTCGACAACTGCGGGGAACTTGTTGTAGAATTCGTTGCAGGCTTCACGAGCTTGGAAGAAGATGTCGCCGTTCTGGGCTGTACCGCGGAGAACGGGGTGTTCCGGATTGAGGGAACGGTTCCTGAATGCCTGAGCGGCTTTCTTATCGAGCATATCCTCAAGATCCTTGTAATCCCAAGCTTCGATCTTCTGTATCTCGTGAGAGGTACGGAAGCCGTCAAAGAAGTGGAGCACAGGAACTCTTCCCTTTATTGTGGAAAGGTGAGCAACTGCGCCGAGATCCATGACCTCCTGAACGTTGGAAGAGCAAAGCATTGCAAAGCCGGTCTGGCGGCAGGCATAAACGTCTGAATGGTCGCCGAAGATGTTAAGAGCGTGTGAAGCAACGCATCTTGCGGAAACGTGGATAACGCAGGGGAGCAGCTCGCCGGCGATCTTGTACATATTCGGGATCATCAGCAGCAGACCCTGAGAAGCGGTATAGGTAGTGGTGAGCGCGCCGGCTGAAAGTGATCCGTGAACGGTACCTGCAGCACCGGCTTCGGACTGCATTTCAGCAACCTTTACAGGCTGACCGAAGAGGTTATTCTGGTTTTTAGCAGCCCACTGGTCTGTGACCTCTGCCATAACAGAGGAAGGGGTAATGGGGTAGATAGCAGCAACGTCGGTGAATGGGTAGGAGACCCAAGCCGCCGCATTGTTGCCGTCCATGGTTTTCATTTGTCTTGCCATGTTGGACAGTCCTCCTAAAACAAATTTGTATGACTTTTATTATAGTACATACGTTAATTACATTTTATCACAAACAAAGCGGATTGTAAAGTATTTTTTGGTTAAAAAATATGCAGATCGAGATAAATAAATTTAAGTGGGCGCATAAGGGGCAATGCACATGACCGCAGCGGAGGGAATATAATGTTACCGATCATTTTCGCAGCGCTGCGCAGGACGATGATATAAAAAGTATTTGTTGAATATAAATAAAAAATACAAAAGAAAATTATATATAAATTTTTAAAAACCTATTGAAAGAGGCATATAAATATTGTATAATGATATAAAGTGTGTTTGATGCAAAACACATTGAGGGGAGATGGCGGCTAAAAATGCTTAAAGCGATAGGCTCCAAGGCAGATCTTCTTGTGGATCGGGAGGGAAAGGGCTACTATTACATGGTATCCGATCTTCTGGAAAATGAACTTGTCCTTAAAATGAAAGAATACATTCATCACGGAGATACGACCTGTTTTCAGCATTGTCTGAACGTTTCATATTATAATTACAGGATATGCAGATTTTTCTCGCTGAATGCGAGAGCCGCAGCGAGAGCGGGTCTGCTGCACGATCTGTTCCTTTACGACTGGCACACGCACAAGCCGGAAAAGGGAGAGCGCCTGCATGGATTTACCCATGCGGAGACGGCTCTGAAAAATGCCAAAGAAAATTTTTACATATCGGAGCTTGAGGGCGATATAATCGAAAAGCATATGTTCCCGCTGAACATAACGGCGGTACCGAGGTATCGTGAGACGGTAGTCATAGTTCTGGTAGATAAATACTGTGGGCTTCTTGAAACTGTGATCCCGAGAATGAAAAGGATCGTAACGGTATTTCACAGAGGCGAGTCCAAAAAGCGTTCCGCATAATAAAAGATCAAAAGCCGTTGGGAGCATTTCCCGACGGCTTTATCCGTCAAAGATCCGTCAAAAATAAACCTAAAAAAGCTATTGACAAAATTTATATTATGTGATATAATATAATTTAATCGCTTTCCGAAAACGTTTAAAATTTCCGGAAATTCCACTTGAAAACATTGCTGAAAGAACTTTATTCTCTTACTTATTACTGTGATGAAATTGTGAAAATTACAAAACATACAAATATTTTGCTCAGTTTTTGTGCAGTCATACGAATTCCAAAAAACTTGCTAAAATCTGTTGACTATAAAGCCTAAATGCGTTATAATAATGATGATGTTAGAAAACGTCTAATACATTCAATTAGTTTAACATCCGTTTTGTTGTCTCCTTTCTTTTGTTCTACACATATTATTTTAATTTAACATCATCTGATCTGCAGGGCACCGTTTGTCCTGCAATTTTTTTGCCTTTCCCTACGGCGCAGCAAAATTGACAAATCTGCACATTTGGGTTATAATATCTATTATCGGCACATCAATACTTTTCGGGAGGAATTAAAATGTCAAAGGGAAAATTCTACATTACTACGCCTATTTATTATCCGTCGGGGAATCCGCATATCGGTCACTGCTATACTACGGTGGCGTGCGATTCCATAGCAAGATATAAGCGAATGCAAGGATACGACGTTATGTTCCTTACGGGTACTGACGAGCACGGACAGAAGATCGAGGAAAAAGCTGCCGAAAAAGGCATCACTCCTAAGCAGTATGTCGATGAGATAGTCGAGATCTTCAAAAACCTCTGGTCTTATATGAATATAAGCTACGACCGCTATATCAGAACTACGGACGATTACCATGTGGAGTCCGTACAGAAAATTTTCAAGGCTCTTTATGATAAGGGATATATTTACAAGGGCGAATATAAGGGCAAATATTGTACACCGTGCGAAAGCTTCTGGACGGAATCCCAACTCGATGAGAACGGCTGCTGTCCCGAATGTCACCGCGAGGTAAAGGAGGCGCGCGAGGAAGCGTACTTCCTGAAGATGTCCCCGTTTGCCGACAGGATAGAAAAGCTCCTGCTTGAAACGGACTATCTCCGTCCCAAAACAAGAGCCGTAGAGCTTGTAAACAATTTCATCAAGCCCGGACTTGAGGATCTGTGCGTTTCAAGAACGTCCTTTAAATGGGGAATACCGGTAACATTTGACGAAAAACACGTTGTCTATGTCTGGATCGACGCACTTTCAAACTATATAACAGCGCTGGGATATGAGAATTCCGCATATGACGACTACGATAAATTCTGGCCTGCGGACGTGCATATGGTAGCAAAGGATATTATGAGGTTCCACGCTATAATCTGGCCGGCAATGCTTATGGCGTTAGAGCTTCCGCTGCCCAAGCACCTTGCCGTTCACGGCTGGATAACCTTTAACGGACAGAAGATGAGCAAATCGCTGGGCAATGTTGTGGATCCGCTTATACTGGGCGAACGCTACGGCTGCGACGCGATACGCTATCATATCATGCGTGAAATGGCTCTCGGAGCGGACAGCTCGTTCTCAAATAAAATAATGATCGACAGGATAAATTCCGACCTTGCAAACGATCTGGGAAATCTGGTTTCCAGAACAGTAGCTATGGTGATAAAATATTTTGACGGAACGCTTCCGGAGGAAAGAGAGACAGATCCGCTTGACAATGAGCTTATATCAATGGCGGAGGCTCTCCGCGGAAATTTGGATAAATTCGTTGATGAGACTCAGCTGAACAATGCTCTTGCGGAGATCTTCAAGGTGATAAGCCGCGCAAATAAATATATTGACGAGACTGCGCCGTGGGTGCTCGCAAAGGACGAGTCAAAAAGGGCGCGTCTTGCGACGGTGCTTTACGATCTGCTTGAAACGATAAGGATCTCCACCACGCTCCTTTCCTGCTTTATGCCTGTGACAATGCCAAAGGTATGGGAGCAGATCGGCGCAGATGAAAGCGTAATAAATTATGAAGCGGCGGGAAAATTCGGAGTTCTGCCCGCAAACGTCACCGTTAAGAAAGGCGAGGTACTGTTCCCGCGTCTTGACATTGAAAAGGAGACTGAGGAGCTAAACAGCATTATTCTTAAAAATGCTCCTGCGACTGCGGAGGATACAGACAAGGCGGATCTTGTTCCCATAGCCGGCACTATAAAAATAGATGATTTTGGCAAGGTAGATCTGCGCGTCGCGGAGGTAAAGGCTTGTGAAAGAGTTCCCAAGGCGAAAAAGCTGCTTTGCTTACAGCTTGACGATGGATTTGGAACGCGACAGGTGGTTTCCGGAATAGCCAAGTGGTATTCGCCGGAGGATCTTATAGGCAAGAAGATCATAGTAGTAGCGAATCTTGCGCCTGCGACGCTATGCGGAGTTAAGTCTGACGGTATGATAGTTGCGGCGGATACAGACGGTGAAGCAAGAGTGATATTCATAGACAAGGATATTCCTAACGGAACGAAATTAAGATAACAGCAGCGCCCCGCACATTATGTGCGGGGGCGTTTATATTACCTGTTTATAAGCGCTTTTACCGCTGCGGAAGCTTCGGAATATATCCTCTCCGCATCAAGAGTGGGGAACGTTCCGTTCTCATAAACTATGACTCCGTTGCTGACAGTCATTTTTATATTGGTCTTGTTTCCCGCAAAAACTATGTTCTTTACAATGTTGTGAAGCGGCTGCATATTGGGAGTCTTTAGATCTATGACCATCATGTCCGCTTTCTTTCCTGCCGCAAGTACGTCACAGTCGGAAAGCCCCATTGCAAGAGCGCTGCCCTTTACAGCCATTTCAAGGACTGCGTCGGCAGGCATTGCGGAAGCGTTATTTTCACGTATCTTTTGAAGCGTAGAAGCCAGATACATCTCGCGGAACATATCAAGCGCGTTATTGCTCGCCGCACCGTCCGTTCCTATGGCAAGGGGAACTCCCTTTTCCCGCATTTTAACAAGGGGAGCGATACCGCTTGCAAGCTTGCAGTTTGAACAGGGATTCGTTACTGCCCAGACCCCGTGCCTGCGGAAAATTTCCATATCCTCCTTGGTGAAATGTACGCAGTGGAACCCGCCGCCGCCGTATTCAAACATTCCCAGTTCCTCAAAAAGAGCCGTGGGAGTTTTTCCGTGGCGTTCGATACACTCGCGGACTTCTTTTGCCGTTTCGGAATTGTGAGTGTAAACAGGCTGCTTGTATTTATGAGCAAGCTCGGCAATTCCTTTCATAATGGAAATGTTAGTTGTGTATTCCGCATGGAATCCGATTTTAAATGAAACCAGCGGATCGCCGCCGTTGAATTTATTATAGTATTCCTCCAGACGGCTCAGTGCTGAATCGTAGTCGGCTTTGCTGTCCCCGCCGCTGACCGATCCGCAAAGAACGGTACGCAGTCCGGTATCGGCAGCGGCTTGGGCGATATATTCCGGAAAGAAATACATATCGAAGCAAGCGGTAGTTCCGCCGGAGAAATATTCCAGAGCGGCAAGCTTGGTAAAGATACAGACATCTTCGGGAGTAAGCTTGTCCTCCATGGGAAATACCTGATCGAAAAGCCAGTCCTGAAGCGGCAGATCGTCTGCATAGGAGCGCAGGAACACCATTGCGGAATGAGCGTGGGCGTTCTTGAAGGACGGCATTATAAGATTTCCCTGCAAATTGATCTCCCTGTCAAATTTTGCCGCGGGAGCATTTTTTTCATTTCCCACATAGGTTATAGTGTCGCCGTCGGTGTGGATCTCTCCGGGACGTATCTCCATATCCTCGGCGGTAAGGACAAGTCCGTTATAAAATCTTGATCTCATGAAAATTCCTCCCGATAATTTTTGTATAAATTTATGATTTTATTATATAATAATCCTTAAAAAGGAGTTGTTTATATGAGTATTTCAAAGCAGCAGTATGACAGTATGGTAAAGAAAGCGTCGCCCGATTCCAAAAGCGTTAAGGACATAGCAAAGGCATTTGTTATCGGCGGGCTCATATGCTGTCTCGGACAGGGGATAAACGATATTTACAGCCGGTTCAACTTTGACGAAAAGACCGCCGCCGCGTGGACGTCCATAACCCTTGTGCTTTTGAGCGCGATCCTTACGGGGTTGGGACTTTACGAAAAGATAGCCAAGCATGGCGGAGCGGGAACTCTCGTTCCCATTACGGGATTTGCAAATGCAGTTTCCTCCTCCGCGCTGGAATTCAAGTCGGAGGGACTTGTTCTTGGTCTGGGAGCGAAGATCTTCATAATTGCAGGACCGGTAATACTTTATGGAACGGCGGCTTCTGTGATCTACGGGCTTATTTATTATTTCTTTTTAAGATGAATTTTCAGCCGATCATTTCAGGAAGCCGTAATGTGCCGCGCCGCTGTTTTCCTGATCCGTTTCAAGATATGTTATGGCGGCAACGGTGATATTATCCTCACTGCCGTTGAGCTTTGCGCTTTCCACCATATCGGAAAGCCTCAGAGGAAGCTTTTTGGGCTGTGCGAGAATATTCTCAAATTCGCCCGAGGTGAGATGATCGGAAAGCCCGTCGCTGCACATTATCATAATATCGCCGTGGGAAAAGCCGTCGGGGATATATTCTATCTGAGGGTCGGGATCCTCGGTAAGATTACCAAGCACGGGGAGAATAACGTTTTTCCGCGCATGGTTTATTCTTTGCTCAGGAGTGATCTGTCCCTGTTCATAGAGGATCTGAACAAGCGACTGATCTCTTGAGAGCTGTTTTATTCTGCCGGCGCGGTAGCGGTACATTCTTGAATCTCCGATATTTATCATTACCGCTTTACCGTCCGGTTCGACGGCGAGAGCGCAGAGGGTAGTCTGCATATTTTCGGTATGGTGGCTTATGCCGAATTTTTGCAGCACACGGTGTATTGACATTATTTTTTGTTTATAGTCTATATCGGGGGAGGGTTTTACCGATGATAAAAGCTCCAGAGCGATACGGGAGGCGATCTCTCCCGAAGCTTCTCCTGCCACGCCGTCTGCAACGGCGGTTACCATAGGCGCTTCCATTCGATATTCCTTATGTGAGCGGGTAACGACTCTTTTATTTATAAGGAAAGCGTCCTCGTTATGGTCGCGCACGGTTCCGGTATCGGTCAGTCCGCAGCAATAGAACACACCGGCATACCTCCTTTTTAGTTTAATTTTAGCGGATACATATACAATTATATTATATCCCAAAGCGAACATATTTTCAAGTATCTTGCGCAAAAAAATCGATCCCCGTTTCCGGAGACCGATCTGCTCTTTTTAATCAAGAATATATATGTTTACTTCTCTTGAACCCCATTCATAACATTCAGCAGTGCTGTTCATGAAAAGATCTACAAGGATCCTGCCGTCAAGAAGCGCTCCTCCGGTGTCGGCTGCTACCGCATAGCCGTAAACTCCGGAACCGTCCGAGGCAGCAATGTAAAGCTCTGTTCCATAAGGAATAATATCCGGATCTACCGCAACTACTCCCACCTGAGCAGCTCTTCCGCTTGCCGTAAGAGCTCCCGGAGCCGCTGTGTATGCACAGGACTTTCCGGTCAGGATACTTGAATATTCAAGCGGGACGCCGTTTGCATCAAGCGGAACGTCAGCGGAAGCTGTTGCAGTCTGCGGAGCTTCCGCGGCGGGAGCCGTATATACTACAGGCTCGGGCTCAGGCTCCTCTTCCTTTGTTCCTACGACCACCACCTGATCTACAGGCTCTGTAACGTCGGTGTCGATAACTGCCGAGGAAACAAGCTCTCCGTCTACATATACGCTTCGGAGCGTGGTCTCTACCTCGCCCTCTTCGCCGTCAACTATAGTCTCGGAATAGCCCGCAAGCAGACTGTCGTCCTCTTTGTATTTGGTTGCGTAGTGGAGAACCTCTACTTGGACCTCCTCGATAATGTCAACTCTGTTTATAACGATGTTGGTATTTGCGTTCAAAGGCTCGGATAGACCGATATTCATAAGGTCGTCCTCACTGACCTCGATGCCGGCTGCTGAAATGGCGTCCTGTACGGTACCGGAGGATCTGACGGCGTAATTTTTGCCGTCAACTACTATCTTTACGTTATATTCCTTTGGCGGAAGCTGAGTGATGACGCTTTCACCCTCGGCGGTAAGCCTTGCTGTAAGAGCGGCTTCATCATTTCCTGTAAGAGCAAATCCTGTCGCGGCGGCAAGCAATGCTGTGCAGACTGCGGCAGCGGTGTTTATTCCTTTGAATTTAAAGTTCTTTAAGACTTTTTTACGATCATGTGTGTTTTTTTCACGGCGATCAATATTATTATTATTACTCATAAAGACTCCTTTCGTGGGTGGTTACAGAATGGTTACAATGTAACCGTTCAGCAACTTTTTTAATTATAATTTACTTTTTGCTATTTGTCAAGCTGATTTGGAATGTCGTTTTTATGCAATTTCAACAAAAAAATTCAGACTATTTTTAAATTGAATTACATTAATTTCCATTTTAAAGGGATATACGACAAAAATTTCCTGAATTTTTTATGCAATTCCGCTAAATCTGATTTTTTATCTTTAAAAAGGCTTGGATCGTCGGGAATATCACCGGAATTTTAATAATTTCACATATAATTTGCAAATAAAATTTAATAAAATTTCTCGCCTGATTATATATTTTAATAATATAGCGGGAATTATTTGCTTGCCATTTATGCAGATGTAACAAAAATCCGCCGTATCTGAAATTTCAGGCACGGCGGAAAGCAATTTTTCACTGTATACTATTATTAAATTAATTAATTCAAAAACGGAGCAATAAACGCAAGATAACAATACAAAACCAGAGCTATCAGCCACGGAACGGAACGTACAAGCACCGGAAGCCCGCGGGATCTTCCCGCGGGAGTGGGGCGCTTCATATTTCCTCCCTTTACTATGGAAACTATCCCCACGACTATTCCCGCTATAAGGAACGCTATCCTGAAAAGCACCGTCAGCAGAATGACCGCCATACCTGCGCCGCCGATAGAGGATATATCGGCTTCGCCGCCGTTAAGAGCGGCGTCGTAGAATTCCGGAGCAAAATATTGCATAAGATAGGTTGATAACATTCCCGTAGTGTTTACAAAAATATGCGTAAATATTGACGGTATCAGCGAATCATATTTGATCGTTACTATTGCAAGAGGTATGCCCAGCATAAACCCGAGAATGAACTGCTGATAATTCTGGTGCATAAGTCCGAATATCAGCGCCGAAAGTATTATCGCAAAGCGTTCGTTATATTTTCTCATCGACTGGAGCAGGACGCCTCTGTAAAGGAGCTCCTCAAGCACAGGTCCGAGGATACAGGCGTAGAAGCTCATCAATATATTTGCCGTGAAAGACGTGGTAGCCGAAAGATCCGGAGTCGCTCCCTTTAATCCTACAAGCTCAAGCAGCGCCTGTATCACAGCAGCAATGATCGAAGCTGCAAATTGCAGACCTATACAAAGAGTGATGAGCTTTGCAACGGTAGCCCCACTGTAATTTTCCCTGTTTGCAGTGAGCCGTTTGAAGTTTATCCCTAACAGCTTTGCTCCAAGAATGATCGAAACGGTCTCACTGAGTATAGGAGGGAGGATCGACAGCAGCGTAATGACCGTTTCGTGACTCGGGTCGGCGGCAGCGTCGCCGAACATGGCGTAGACAAGTACTGCCGCTAATTCTCCGAGAATGTTGAAGATCGCCATATTCAAAAGAAGTATAAGAGCCGTGCGGCTGTATTTACGGCGTATCTGTCTGCGTTCCTCCGGATCGGGGATCACCGTTACGGTGGGAGGCGGCATATAATTTATCTGATCCATTTTAAATGTTCCTTTCCTTTGATATTTGTAAGAGCTTTGGCTTTTTCGCTCTTTAAGCGGCGGCTCGGCGCCGGACTGTATCTTCCTAATATTATATTACAGTAATTTCCGGTTGTCAAGACAAATATTCGTCAGGGGAAGATCACCGGCGGCTCGGTCTTGGCATATTTTGCGCCCTGAACGGTATTCCTGCGCCGCAGCTCCTTATCTATGGAATTGAGGACGGTCTTTTTGTTCCTGCTCCAGAGCGGAGCGATAAGCTCGCTTCCCGCGCCGTCTCCGGTAAGGCGTTCAATGATAACATCTTCCGGCAGAAGCTCTATCTGGTCGCAGACCGTTTCGGTATATTCCTCCATGTCCATAACGCCGAATTCGCCGGCAAGGAACTGCTCCGCCATTTTTGTCCCGCGCAGGATATGGAGCAGATGTATCTTGATCCCTTGGATACCGAGCGCGGACAAAGTTCTGACCGTTCCGAGCATCATTTCCCGAGTTTCGTACGGCAGACCGTTTATAATATGCACGCAGACGTTTATGCTCCTGCTCCTGAGCATTTCAAAGCCTTTCAGGAAGTCCGCATAGCTGTGGCAGCGGTTTATCCTTTCGGCGGTGGCGTCGTGGATAGTCTGCAAGCCGAGCTCTACGGTGAGATATGTCCTTTCCGAAAGCTCCGAGAGCAGATCGGCGGTCTCCTCGGAAATACAGTCGGGACGGGTGGAAATTGCAAGCCCGACGGTATCTTTTTGCAAAAGAGCTTCCTCATAAAGCCTGCGCAGTCTGTCAGTCGGAGCATAGGTGCCGGTATTCGCCTGAAAATACGGGATATAGAGAACATCTTTTCCCCATTTGGCTTCCACGAGACTTTTGCCCGCATTGAACTGATCGGCAATACTCATGCGCGGATCTCCCGCGAAATCGCCGCTTCCCGCTCCGGAGCAGTATGTGCAGCCGCCGGTCCCCTTTGTCCCGTCCCTGTTCGGACAGTCAAATCCGCCGTTAAGGCTTATTTTGACGACTCTCCGTCCGAATTTCCTTTTCATGAAATTCCCGTAGGAATTGAAGCGTTTTCCGGTCATAGGATCGGGAAAAGTCATTTTCATTGATATTCTCACCTCATAATGTGAACAAGTTGTTTATTTTATGGCGTATTATTCAAAAAAAAGATACGGATTTCGGCGAAAAATATATTGCATTTATTTTTATTTGTGGTATAATAATATGTGTATGAACAGAATTTTTTCAGAACGGAGGGACGGTGGATTATGAAAACCGTTTTTGTGACCGGTGCGTCCGGTCTTATGGGAAAAGAGCTTTGCGAAGCCTTGCTTGCAAAAGGCTTCAGTGTTATAGGCGTTGACAGTACTCCCGGTTCAAATGTGGGGGATCCCAACTTTACCTTTGTGCAGGCGTCGATAGAGGATAAAGACGCTGTTACCAAGGCGATGAGCAACGGCATTGACGTTCTTATTCACCTTGCCTGTACGGTCGATAATGATTTTCCGAACAATCTTACTCCCGCAGAGGAGAAAAAGGCTGCTGCCGTTGACAAGTACCTTTATAAGGCGGCAATTTCCGCAGGCGTAAACGATATGATCCTTATAAGCACGCATCAGGTGTATGCTCCGGCAAAGACAAGGGAGCCTATCCGTGAAACAGCTGCCGAAAAGCCTACTACAATTTACGGAAAAATGAAATTTGACAGTGAAAAGGCATTATCCAAGGCAGTAAAATCCACTGCGTCTACCAAGGGCGTTATTGCTCGTATATGTCCGATATATACTAAATCCTACGCTCCCAATCTTCACTCTAAGATATACGATCCGAAAGACGGCTGCTCCTACATATACGGGTATGGAGACTATGGCTTTTCTTTCTGCTGCCTGTATAATCTGATAGATTTTATTATCGGAATACTCAATGCCGCTCCCGGAATAAACTATCAGGGAATTTACAATGTCTGCGACACAAAGCCTATAATGGCAAAGGAGATAGTTGATTTTGAAAGGCAGTTCCACAAGCTTGGAGCGGTAGTTCAGAGAAATTACAGCTCTGACGTTGTAAAATCCGCCATGAGCTTTGGATCAAAGATCGCAAAGACGGATTACAGATACAATGACGTAAGCATAGCGTGCAGCAACATTTCCTATGACAACACCAAAGCGCAGAGGATCTCCACATTCAGGTGGAAGCTTTCCAACACAAAATAAGCATTGAAATAAACTGCAATAATATCCGCCCGAAGCAAAACGGGCGGATATTTTTATTGCTGTTTCCGACAAACTGTCAGAACCGCTCTATAAAGAACGGTTCTGAAAATTGCTATACTTTTTTATTCGTCACTGTTGTCCATGCTGAGTATTACTTCACTGACAAGATTGCCCGGAAGCTGCTCATAACGAAGATGTTCAAGCGTGAACGATCCCTTTCCACGGGTTATCTGACGAAGCTGCATGGTGAAGCTCTGCATTTCCCTCATGGGAACCTCCGCTTCAATGACCGTCATTCCCTTTTTGGTATCGGGATTCATTCCGATAACTCTTCCGCGGCGCTTGTTCAGATCGCCCATTATATCGCCCGTGTTTTCATCGGGAGCGGTAACAACAAGCTTGCCTATAGGCTCAAGTATAGTCGGATCAGCCTGCTTGAGACCCTCCTTGAACGCAATGCCTGCGGCTGTCTTGAACGCCATTTCCGAGCTGTCTACTGGGTGGTACGATCCGTCTACAAGGATCGCCTTTAGTCCCGTAACAGGGCAGCCTGCAAGCACACCCTTTTTCATGCAGTCCTGAAGTCCCTTTTCAACAGCAGGGAAAAAGTTCTTTGGAACGGCTCCTCCGAATACTCTCTCTTCAAATACCAGCTCCTCCGAGAGGCACGGCTCGAATTCTATCCATACATGACCGTATTGTCCGTGACCGCCGCTCTGCTTCTTGTGCTTGCCCTCTACCTTTACCTTTTTGCGTATGGTCTCGCGGTATGCTATCTTAGGATCTTTCAGAACAACGTCCGCGCCGAATTTAGCCTTTAGCTTGGCAACTGCGGCGTCAAGGTGCTGCTCTCCCAGACCTGCAAGGATCTGCTCCTTGGTGAATGGATCCATTCCGTAGGAAAGAGTCTTGTCTTCCTCTGTAAGACGCTGTATTCCGGCGCTGATCTTGCTTTCATCGCCCTGTGATCTGGCTGTGACAGCCATTCTGTAGCATGGAGCGGGGAATTCTATCTCAGGGAATTTTACGTTTATTCCCGCGCCGCATATGGTATCCGACGTAGCCGCGCCTATCTTTACGGCTACTGCAATATCTCCGGCATATGCTTCGGAGATCTCGGTCTGCTTCTTTCCGCAGAGAGTATAGAGCTTTCCTATTTTTTCGGCGGAGCCTGAAACCGTGTTTATATAATCGCTGTTGGCTTTGAGAACGCCGCTTATTACCTTTATGAACGACATCTTTCCTACAAACGGATCGGCAACGGTCTTGAAAACGAATGCCGAAAGCGGAGCCGTTTCATCATAGGCTACCTCGGTGGGATCTCCGTTTCCGTCCACTGCAAAAGCGGGCTTGTTGTCAGCGGGAGCGGGGAGGAGAAGCTCTATTT
>CANQZS010000020.1 GCA_947628385.1 uncultured Clostridia bacterium
TATGCGTCCCTTGAATTGGCTTTCGCCTATCGAATTTTTGAATATTTATTCTGTACAATATCATTGACAAACTTACAGTAAACAAATTATTTTGCCATAATTTCCTGAGTAATGCCAATATTTCCCTCCAGAGTATATTTTACTGTCACCGACATTTCGTTATCTGTTTCGCTGTAAAACACCTCTTTATCAATTATGGAAATATCCTCGCCGTCATAAAAATTTTTTTCATAGAGCCTGATCTTATCTTCAAGGATCTTTTTGACCTTTTCCGGTGAATACTGTACATTTTCAGTATCATAAAGCCTGTATTCCGAGATCACCGTACCGATAGGCAGCTCTATGTTAAATATGCGGAACAAATTTACAGATTCGTCATATTCAAACTGTCCGAAGTCGTTTTTGCCAATGAACATTGGTACCCTTATGCCAAAGAACTGGATATACTTTCTTGTTATACGATCCCTGCGTTCAAGTATTTCCTCGGAAAATGGCTGGGAGAACGTTACCTTTTCGTTATACCGTCCGATTATTTCACCAAAGGAATGAACAAAATAAACTCCTCCCTTTCCGTCATCTACAGCTCCGCTGACAAGCAGATCCCCCTTTTTTACACCGTCGTAAAGCATGGGAACAAGCATTCCCATATATATTTTTTTAATATCCACGATCTGTGCGTCACGCGAGGAAATTATATTGCACGGTGTATTTGAAGGCACCATTTCCGGAGGATCCTCCATTTCGCTTATCTCAGCCTGTATGATACAGCCCGACGATCGTATGCCTATCCATGCAATATCATCTATTGAAGATACTATCCTCCTTTCGGCTTCCCTGATGTCAATATCCGGAATAAACGCGCCTATCTTTATTCCGAAATCACTTAAAACGGATCTTACCTGTTCATCGGAAATAGTTTCATTCCCATATATTTCTATAGACATCACTATATTTGAAAGATAGAATATCATTATTACAGATAGTATTATTCCAATAATTATCCCTATCCTGAAACGGTATTTCCGTATTGTAAAGATCCCGCCCCTTTTATTGCATATGCTTATCATAGCACCGTTTTTTTCAGCCAGACCGCGTACCTCTTCAAGATCGTTGCGGTAGATATTTCCGTAGATCTTCCCCTTTTTATATTTTATATCTGATACAGGCACCTGACTTTGTTTGATCGCATTTATGAACGCTTCGGGCTCGTCTGCGGCAGCTTCAAAGGTTATAACTCCTCTTATATTATCAAACATATTTATTGACTCCCTCCATAATTGACTATTTAAGCTTTTCAAACTCGACAGAGGAAAATACTCCATCAACAATTATACCATCTGTATTATAATCGGATATTCTTATGTTCTGTCCCCATATACTGACTATCATTGTGGAGGTGCGTATTTTAACGTATATATCATTATATTCCAATATTTTTTTACAGTTTTCAAGTTCAAGATGAGTATTGTCAGTCAGATTCATGTATGTATTCAGATAAAGCTTTTTTTTGACATAATTTGAAATAAGTGAATTATATTTGTCTCTTAGCTTTCTATCCATTAACAGCCTTATCTCCTTTCCTCCGAAAGGATCAAATGTAATTGCTCCCGTTCGGACATAAATATCAATTACTAAAATTATATTACTGCGATTTTTTTCATATACTTTATCAGACAAAATTGATATGCAATATTTTAACAGAGAAAGGACAGGTCATTCTATATGAAAAGTCTGAGGGATCTTATTCTTGGAGCATTAGCGATCCTGTATGCTTTTTTCCTGATCGTATTTGTAAAGGATATTGGAGCAGCGGCTGAAAATTCGGTAAAGGGTTGCCTTGAAGTAATGATACCATCCCTTTATGCTTTTATGGTCATCTCAGGATTCATTGTTTCAAGCAATTTATATGCTGTTCTTGGAAAGCCTTTCGGACTGATCTCAAGATATATTTTCAGGATACCGGAGGAATACTTTTCCGTTTTCCTCATAGGGAGCATAGGCGGTTATCCCGTAGGAGCAAAGCTCCTTGCCGAGCTTTATAAAGAAAATAAGATCGACCGTGAAACAGCGGAACGTATGCTTTCCTACTGTTATCTTGCAGGTCCGGCATTTATTTGCAGCATTGCGGGAGTAAAGCTGTTTTCAAGCTTAAAGACAGGACTTGTCATATTTGCGTCAGTGTTCTGCGCAAATATGATACTTGGAGCAATAAAGGGAATTGGCAGAAGCGTTCCCGAACGTTCAAGCAAAAAAGCCGAGCCGGATCTGTCTATGGAACGCCTAATCGACTCTGTTTACAGCGGCGCAAAGGGAATGCTCACGATTTGTGCAATAATTGTATTCTTTTCTTCCATAATATGTATACTGGATAAGCTAAATATAATAAAAGCTATAGCTTTGTTCATTTCAAAAATTACATATCTTGACTATCCCGACAGTGTGGCTTCCGTAAGAGCGTTTATCGAAATAAGCAATATAACACAGCTCACAGCGGGAAATAGCCGGCTTATCCCCGTTGCAGCCGCACTTCTCTCATTTGGCGGCATATGTGTGACCTTACAGGTAAAGGGCTTTGTATCAGGAGTATTGTCAACCAAATGTTTTTATTTTAACAGAATTATTTCATCAATTATTTCATATTTTTTATGTAAAATTTTTATTATAGTATCAGGTGCGGACGCCGTACTTGTGTCTGCTCCGGAAAAGTATGTTTATCGTCATAATTCACTGATTCCGTCGGTTTTTTTGTTGATTATGACAATTTTACTATTATTGAATATTTCTATAGCAAAAAGAAAAAATTTATGATATAATTATATCAAGAATATTTTTCACGAAAGGAATGTTATTATGGCAAAAAAGAAATACTTTGGAAATGACATACCTCCTCAGTGTCAGTACTGCACATTCGGAACTCGTGCTAAGGACGGCGGAAAAGTCCTTTGCGAAAAAAGAGGTCTTGTAAACGGTGATTCTAATTGTCCTAAATATGTATATTCACCGTTAAAGAGAATTCCGGTAAAACAGCTTCATATCCCGGGCAATTTTGATGATGAATAAAGTAAAGCCTGACGGTCATTTGACTGTCAGGCTTTTTTCATATTCGGATATTTTATCTGCTATCTCCTTGAATACGGGTCCGGCTTTTTTATTTCCGGATATTCCTCCCTCAGATAAAATAGTTACGGTATATCTGGGACTGTATGCAGGAAAATAACCGGTGAACCAACAGTTCATGATCTCATTTCCTGAGCTGTCATACCGTCCCGTCTGAGCGGTTGATGTCTTTCCGCCTGCGGAGGTGTTATCCGGTTCAGAAAGAGAATTTGCTGCCCTTACGGTTTTTTGCATGAACCATTTCAGCGTTCTTGCCGTTTTATATGATAATACTCTTTTACTTTGCAGTACAGGAGAATACTTTATCTCACCGTTTTTATCTATGATACCTTTTATCAGCGACGGCTCACAGATAATGCCGTCATTTGCTATTGCAGATGTCATTCTGCATATCTGGAACGGCGTAGCGGTAAGCTTTCCCTGACCGAACGACATATTTGCTCTTTCTGCGGGAACTTCAATATCCGCAACGCTTTGAAGATTTCCCGAAGCGGAAGCGATGCCGCTGCAAAGCTCATAAGGACTTCCGAATCCGAGCGACGACGCTGTTTCAATATATTTTTCCTTATCAATATATTCACTCAGCGCAATGAAATACGTGTTGCAGGATTCAGCCATAGCCGTACTCATGTCTATCTCTCCGTGACCTCCCCACTTGTGGCAGTTGAATACCTGTCCGTTTACATTTACAGAGCCGGTACACGTATAGCTGTATTCGGGACTTATCCCCTGTTCAAGAGCGGCAGCGGCTGTGACCAGCTTAAAGATCGACCCAACGCTGTAAGCCGAAAACGTGCGGTCAATAAACGGCGAAGCTTCATCGTTCAGTGAAGAGTAAATATCCTCGGTGTTGAACTCAGGACAGCTTACCGCAGCCTTTATTTCTCCGGATACTGTGTCCATAACTATTATCGCGCCTTTGTCAATGCCGTGCTTTTTTGCTGAATCCTCACATATAAGCTGGATATTCCGGTCAAGCGTAGTTATTATCCCGCTTTTTACGGTGCCTGCATATGAAATATCCGCTTCTATGCCGCCTAAAACATTTCCCAGTGCATCGACGCCAAGGGAAACAGAATTCTCGGAATGATCCGATCTGAGAAGATCATTGTAGGCTTTTTCAAGCCCATACATTCCTACATTATCGGAGGTATACCCTATTATATGTGAAGCAAGCTGGTTTTTATCGGTTCTCAGCTTGGAACGAAATATTATCGCGCTGCCTCCGAGAGCATACGCATCGGGAGATACTCTGCACAGGAACGGAAGATTCCCGCTTATCCCTTTATAATAAGCGTCTCTGTCAATAATATAAGGTTGGAGCTTTACCGCAATTTCATTATTGGGAATGACAACGGCTTCATATTTTTCACTGTAATTCACTAACGGGAGCATATTGCAGTCATATATTCCCGCATATTCGCCAACCGATCTTACGGTATAGTAACCTCTTCCGGAGGATACAGCGGCAATTTCGTCATCACATATAAGCGAATAAAGTCTTGCCGAAAGCATAACGGCAGTAAGTACAAACAAAATAACAACAGTATACAAACGCTTCAAATCAAAACACCTCACAGGATATTATTAACTATCCGTGCGAGGTGTATTCAGATCATTTAATATTGTTTTTTTGCTTGGCAGCCGTAAGAGTATTTTTCATGAGCATAGCTATCGTCATAGGTCCTACTCCTCCGGGGACCGGAGTTATGTAGCCGGCTTTATCAGCGCAGGAAGCAAAATCTACATCTCCGCAAAGCTTTCCGTTTTCATCTCGGTTCATTCCCACATCAATGACTACGGCGCCCTCCTTTATCATGTCGGAGGTCACAAACCCTGCCTTTCCTACTGCGGCAACAAGAATATCCGCTTCTGAGCATATCCCTGCAAGATCCTTTGTTCTGGAATGGCATATCGTGACCGTTCCGTTTGCGTGAAGCAAAAGCATTGCCATAGGTTTTCCGACAATATTGCTTCTGCCGATAACAACGCACCGTTTACCGCAAACATCGACTCCGGTATCTGCAATAAGCTCCATTACTCCGGCAGGAGTACAAGGCAGAAAGCTGAAATCGCCTATCATGATATGTCCTACGTTTTCCGGATGGAAAGCGTCCACGTCCTTTTCGGGACGTATGGCATTGATTATAGAATTCTCATTTATATGCTTCGGGAGCGGGAGCTGAACAAGTATACCGTTGACCTTATCGTCCTTATTGAGCTTATCCACCAGAGCAAGAAGCTCCTTTTCGGTCGTTTTCTCCGGCAGAGCATATTCATACGACACAAATCCGACTTCCTCACAAGCTTTTTTCTTGTTGTTTACATATACCCTTGAAGCCGGATCATTGCCGACAATTACGACCGCCAAGCCTATCTCTATCCCTTTTTCCCTAAGTACATCAGCTTCTTTTTTGACCTCAGCCTTTACCCTTGCAGAAACCTTTTTTCCATCAATTATCTGAGCCATCTGATAATTCCTCCTTTATTGTATCGGCTTTTTCATCTTCATCATCGGTGAGCTTGTCCTCGGGACGAAGCTCGGCGTCTTTATTCTGCCTTGCAGCTTTTTTGGCAGCCCTTTTTTCCTCCGAAGCCTTATATTTTTCCTCAGTCTCGGCAATAAGAGCCTTGGATTCCTCCGTATCCTTGTAGAATGTGTATTCTCCGTCCATTTTGATCTTATGTCTTATCGCAAAAATACAAACGATAGAAACTATCACACATAAGCCGGAAACCAACTGAGAAATTCTAAGATGTCCCACCATAAGGCTGTCCGTGCGGAGTCCCTCTATGAACATTCTTCCCAGACCATACCAGCCGATGTACATAAAGAACAGCTCTCCGTCAAATTTACGGTGCTTGGAATACAGGTGAAGCAGCAGAAATCCCAATGCACACCACAGCGACTCATACAGAAAGCACGGGTGTACCGGAAGCGACGGATCTACCGTAACTCCCGTAAGCTCGGATATAGTGTATGCGTTTGCTGACAATTCAGCCTGTATCTTAGGGCTTGTCATTCCCCAAGGAAGATCGGTATTGCAGCCGAAGCACTCATGGTTAAAGAAGTTGCCCCATCTTCCTACCGACTGACCTATCAGCAATCCCATTCCTGCCAGATCAAGCATTGGCATAAGTCTGACCTTTCGTATCCTTGCTACGATCGACCCCAAAATAAGCGCGCCGATAACTCCGCCATAGATCGCCAGTCCGCCGTCTCTTATAGCAAAGATCTTGGTCAGATCGTTCTTATACATATCCCAGCTCATAAAAACATAGTAAAGTCTTGCGCCGACCACCGCGCCTATAAATCCAAAGAAAACAACATCGTTTGCCCTGTCATCGTCTATACCGAAGCTTTTCATTCGCCTGAAGCAGTATATTACAGCAAGGATAAGTCCAAGCATTATCATTATCCCATACCATTTTATTGATATGCCAAATATCGTAAACGCGTCGCTGTATACCGGAAATTCAATATTCAGCTTCGGGAAAGACAGTGTGTTCCATTCTGCGCTGTTCAATTTTGTTCCTCCTTGCTGTTTATTGGTTCAATGATCGAGATCGTAACATTTGATGTATTGAACTGAGCTTCAAGCCGTTTTTTTACGTCCTCAAATGTAATATTTGCCACAGCTTCAATGACATCGAACGCTGAAATCTTCTCCATACCGGCGTTTATCATAGTAGTTGCGATAGCTTCCGCAACGTTGAAATCACGTATCAAAGCGCCGTAATAGGATTTTTTGGTGATATTGAATCTTTCCTCGTCAAGCCCCTCGATCTTGCAGCGGTTTATCTCTTCTATAAGCCTGTCTCTTACAAGGCGCGGCTCTCTGGATTCACCTCCGAATATCGAGCAAAAATATCCGTCTCCTCTGAAAACCTCAGAGGAAAATGACGAATTTATCAATCCCTCATCATAAAGCTTTTTGTAAAATTCCGAGCTTTCGTCCGCAAGCAGCGCAAGAACGAAATTCGTTTCTATCTCAGCTTTGACAGCTTCGATCCCGCTTTCAGGCTTTGCCTTGAATCCGATATTGAACATAGGAACAGCTATCTCTAACTGCTGAGTTACCTCGGACTGACAAACCGTTTCAGGTTCAGGCTCAAAAGCGGTCTCAAGCTCCGGATCATCGTTATTTTTAAGAAGTCTGTCACAAAGCTCAAGAACCTTGTCCTCATCAACGTTTCCCGCAATGCTGAGAACCATATTATTCAGATTATAGAAAGTATAATAGCACTTATAAAGCAGATCCGCATTTATCTGAGCAATGCTTTCCACCGTTCCCGCAATGTCTATCTTGACCGGATGATTATAGTACATTCCCTGAAGCATATTGAAAAATACTCTCCAGCCTGCATTATCGTCATACATACGGATCTCCTGACCGATTATTCCCTGCTCCTTACGGACAGTTTCCTCAGTAAAATAAGGATCCTGAACAAAGCTCAGGAGTATTTCCAGAGATTCGTAAACATTATCCGTACAGCTAAAAAGATAGCAGGTCTTGTCAAAGGACGTATACGCATTTGCTGACGCTCCGGTCTTAGCATACAGACTGAATACGTCGCAGTCCTCATTTTCAAAAAGCTTATGCTCCAGATAATGGGCAATTCCGTTGGGAACGGTTATAAAATCAGGCTCGTTTTTAGTTCTGAACTTTGTGTTTATGGAACCATACTTTGTTCCGAAAAGAGCATAAGTCGTGCTGTAATCTTCCATTTTCCATATATAAATATCCAATCCCGTAGGGTGCTTTACATAGGTGTACTGTTCGCCGGTGCGCTCGTTTTTGACTATCTTCCTTTCCATTATTCGGTCTCCTCCTTTCCTGTAAGGACATACACTGTATCAAGCTTCAGTGAATTTGCCGCTTCTATAACATTATCTCTTGTGACTTTCATAAGCTTTTCGATCTGCTCCTCCGGCGAATCCGATCCTCCAAAATAGCTCTGGTTAAAATACCAGTCAGCTATAGGCTGCGCTCCGTCGCTGACGCCTTTCCATGAATTCACGATAGCAAGGCGTGCATTTTCCATCTCATCATCGGTAAAATCGCCTTTTTTCATAGCATTGAGCTGATTTATTATCTCAGCCTCCGCTTTTTCAACATTTGAATGTTCAACTCCGCTGTCAACATAAATAACACCCTTTTTCTCGTTTACCCCCGAAGAGCAGTAATAGCACAGGCTCAGCTTTTCTCGGACATTCATAAACAGCTTTGAGATAGGCGTCGCTCCGAAAACAGCATTCATGAGCTTCAAGGAAACTATATTCCTATGATCTGTTTTGAATGCCATTACCATTTTTGTCTGAGCAACATCATGTACCTCAGTAACTCTGCAAACTTCATTTTTCAGCGGAGACAATTCAGAATGGTTATCTCCCGCATAATTCCTATCTATTTTGGAAAACGCTTCGGAAAGTATCTTCACACAGCTTTCAGAATATTCCGCTCCAACAAAGAAAACCTCTATCTGAGCAGTTTTAAGCAGTTCCCTGTAGCGTTCGTAAGCGGAACCGGACGTAATTTTCTCTGCATTTTCCCTGCTGCCCTTTACGGAAATAGCCGCAGGCTCGTTCATAAAAATGTTCATGTTTGCTCTTTTGAAAGCATATGAACGTTTTTCATTTATTTCAGCGTCAATATCATCAAGAAGCTCCTGCTTTTTCAGTTCAAAATCCTTTTCTTCAAATTTACCGTCCGAAGCATTGGGATCAATAAGACATTCCGCAAGGATCCTTGTCATTTCCTCGGTTATCTGCTCGCCGTCGAACGTGTATTTATTGTTTATGCAGCCTGCCACCAGATAAAGCGACTGACTGTCCCCCATTTTCAATACCGAGCCCTTTATAACGGCTCCGTAAAGCTCGGAAAGCTTTTTGTTCAGATGTGTCAAGGTGGGATAATTCCGGCTGCTTCCGCTAAGAATATAAGGGATAATAGCATTGACCGAAGCAGTCTCATAGGAAAGCGGCGTTAAAAGATGGATAAGAATGGTATTTGTCTTTTGTCTCTTGTTTATGAGAGTGGTAAAATGGATCCCGTCTCCTATCCTTTCTCGATTGTAAATTACTGCCAAATTTATCAACTCCTGTAGCATGATGTACTATGCTGTTCGTTATACAGCACCCTTTTACTATTATAACACATCTTTTTTTATAATTCTATACCTTGACAAAAAAAAAGTTAAGGATTATAATTAATGTATACAAAATAAAACGCTTTATACGAATATGGAGGGTATTATGGCGTCAGGAAAAATAAATCCCAAGGAATGTCCGCCGTATCTTAACGAATTTTTCACATACCAGCGAGTAGTAAAGATAAAGTCGGAAAGGACCCTTGAATCATATTACATAGACCTGAGGCTGTTTTTAAGATACGTCAAGCTTACCCGTAACGGTATTACTCCGGATACTCCAATGAATAAAATACCGATAAATGACGTCTCCCTTGAAAATATTAGTCACCTGACAAAGCTTGATATACTGAATTACCTCAGCTACGTCGCTACGGAAAGGAATAATACTGCCAAAACACGTCATAGAAAGCTTGCTTCTCTTAAAGTCTTTTATAAATGCCTTTACAGGGATCTGAACATAATTCCGGATGACCCTACAAAGGACGTTGACTACCCTAAAATGCATGAGCATCTTCCAAAATTCCTCACTCTCGACGACAGCATAAAGCTTCTCCAGAATATGAACGAGGAGGATCCGTACTATTACAGAGATTATTGTATAATTACTCTTTTCATAAACTGCGGTATGCGTCTCAGCGAGCTTGTGGGCATAAATCTTCAGGACGTAAATCTTGACGAGCGTACTCTCAGACTTCTCGGAAAGGGCAATAAGGAAAGAATAATACATATCAACGATGCCTGCGCATCGTCTATCATTCAGTATATGAGCGAACGCCAGAGCTCTCCCGCCGAACCGGACGCTTTATTCCTCAGCAAACGCGGGACCCGCATAACAAACAGACGGGTCCAGCAGATAGTTGACAATGCTCTTAAGGACAGTCACCTTGATAATCAGGGATATTCCACTCATAAGCTAAGGCATACCGCCGCTACGCTTATGTACCAGCACGGAAATGTAGATACACTTATCCTTAAAGAGATACTCGGACACAAGAGCATTTCCACTACAGAGATATATACTCATATTTCAAATGAATCAGTAAAGGAAGCTATGGACGCTTCTCCGCTTGCAAATATCCAGAATACCAAAAAGCCGTTAAAAGGCAACCACAAACAGTAAGAATTATAAAGACCTGATGTAAAGTATCTGAGCATTACATCAGGTCTTTAAATTTTATGAGGGATCTGTATTAATCACATCTCAACGCGTCCGCAGGTTTAAGCGAAGCCGCCTTATAAGCCGGATATACACCGAAGCAGCCTCCCAGAATTACCGAGATCAAAAGTATTATCCCGCAAAGCTTTTTGTTGATATATATTCCCATATTTGTCATCAAGCCTACGGAAGCCGAAATTATCATACCTGTAAATATTCCGATAATGCTGCCTATAAACGTTATAACTAACGATTCAAAAAGAAATTCCGCCATTATGACACCTTTGCCCGCACCAATGGATTTTTTTATACCTATCTCACGAGTCCTTTCACTGACAGAAACCAGCATTACTGTCATTATAGATATTCCGGAAACTATAAGACTTATACCCGCTACTGCCGAAAGAGCTGCCGAGGCTATGGAAAGAATATTATTCATCTTACCTTTCTGACTTACAAGATCATCTACTGAATACTCATATTCCTTGTGTCCCAATGAAAGGATCTTCTTTACCTCTCCTGCCGCTAAGCTGCTTTCGGTGTCTCCCTCTAAACGAACGGTTATCTGATCGAAATTGGATCTGTCGGAATATTCCTGCATTAAAGAATATGGTATATAAACAAAATCAGGAATGAATCCTCCAAGCATATTCTGGAGCGTGTTTACGCCGTTCTTTACCACACCGACTATTTCAAGAGTTACCGGAGTCCCGCCGATGGCAAGAACAAGATTTTTACCTACGGCATTGCTTCTTTTATAATGCTGTAACGCTATAGCCTCATCAATAACGCAGACTGCGCTTTTTTCCGCCAGATCTCCCCTGTTGATAAGCCTGCCGTGCATGACCTCAAGATCAATGACATTATCAGCGTCCTCATTTACGCCCCATGTCATGCAGGTAATACCGGAATTTCCTATCTTCCCTTCCGTTATCATGCTCATAAGCGGCATGGCGTTCCCTACGGTATCAAGAGCCTTTATCTTTTCAAGCTCGGCTTCGGTAAGATCTCCTGCCGAACCGGATCTTACCGAAACGACAAGGTTGTCCATACCCATTCCGGAAAGCTCTCGGTCGATCGAGATCCTGCCTATATCACCTATTGCCGAAACTATCACCACCGCTGTAACTCCGACGGCAATACCAATTATCGTAAGAACGGATCTCATTTTATTCCGGAAAGTACATCTTAATCCTGTACGAAATATCTCTGTCATGCCGCTTCTCCTTGATCTCCGAGCTTTACCGCCGAACCATTTTCGGCAGACCGATCGACAGTAATGATCTTTTCATCATCGGAAAATGCAGTTTTAAGCTCTATCCCTCCGCTAAGCTCTCTGCCTGTTTCGACATATCTTTTATAAGCTCGTCCGTTTTTTAAATAGTAAACGTATTCGCCGTTATCGTCCTGCTCTACAGCCTCATACGGAATTACATTCATCAAGGACGGCTCCGATGTATGGAGCTTTACGGAAGCCGTATATCCGTGCTTCAATATCTCATCGGGAGAATCTATTCCGACAGATACTTCAACGGCGGTCTTTCCGGATTGGATCTTCATTGCCACATCGGAAATTTTATCTACCGTTCCCTGATAGACCTTATCCGGAAACGCGTCTCCCGTTATTTCAGCGGACTGTCCTATTTTTACCTTGCTTATGTCCTGTTCGGGAACATAGACCTGAACACATACGGAATCGTCCCTTAGATTTCTTGTTACAGTTCCTGAAACTGTAACGCAGTCCTCATGCTCAAGACTTTCTACCTTAACAACAGTAGCCGTAGGGATCGAATCCAATACAGCCTTGGGGATCACGGCAGCTCCCACTGCCGCAGCAGCACACAGCATCGCAACGATTAAAAAAGACCTTTTGATTTTCATCTGTAAATTCCTCCCGTTTTATTTATATGAATAGTTTGCCTTTTTTAACGGGAATTATTACATTCTGTTCAATAAAAATGCCGTGAATGAAAAATGACTTTCTTTATTTCCGGACAAATGTTTTATATTCCGCATATGCCGACATTTTATTATGCATATATGCATAAATTATAAGCGCTGCGAGCGGTAAAACAATTATCATTGTGGTAAGCTTTATAATATATGAATATATACAAAACGCAATGTATAATACTGACAGTAATATTATTAAAACCGCATGATCCTTTACCCATTTCTTTTTCCAGAATGACAATTTTTCTTTACAGGAAAAAATACTTTCCTTTGAAATTTCGACCATATTCTTATCCGCCTCCTTTTTCAGATCCTCACCGTCAAGGTACCGTCCGGAAAGCAGTTCGTTGATACTCACATCAAATACCTCTCCGAGTATCTGGAACATTTCAATATCCGGCATATAATTTCCGTTCTCCCAGCGTGATACCGTTTTATTGGTAACGCCTATTTTTTCTCCGAGAGCCTCCTGAGTCAGTCCGTCTCTTTTACGGAGCTCCGCAATAAATTTACCGATCCTGACCTGATCCATTATCATCACCTCAATGTTAATTATACATCTTTCCGTTAAAAATGTATTCCCCATAAAAAGCGAATTGCCAAAAATGCCGGCACTTTGCAAAAAGTACCGGCAAATTTTGTTATTCCGTTCTGACGCTCTCCTTTTTTACAACTGCAAATGCCTGTCTCAAATTTGAAACGCCGTAAATGTGCATATTATATCTGCTTGGATCTATATTCCTAAGCGCCTGTTTGGGAATTATACATTCTGTAAATCCCAGACGCTGTGCCTCCTGTATCCTTTGGGGAATATTGGAAGTGTTCCGGACTTCCCCGCCAAGACCTATCTCTCCGAAAGCAATTAGCTTTTCACTGATCGGAATGTCAAAATATCCGCTGTATGCAGCCAATGCAACGGGCAGATCTCCTGCCGGTTCGTCAAGACGGAAGCCGCCTACGATGTTCAGATAAACGTCCAGCGTTCCGAAAAACATTCCCATACGCTTTTCAAGAACGGCAATTATTATGGCAAGTCTGTTATAATCAAAGCCTGTAGCAGTTCGTTTCGGAGCGGAAAAAGTGCTTTTTGTAACAAGCGCCTGAACCTCCGCAAGGATAGGACGGCTCCCCTCCATGATACAGGCAACACAAGTTCCCGAAATTCCGGTAGGACGTCCGTTAAGCAGCATAAGCGACGGATTTTCTACCTCTTCAAGACCGTTATCGCACATCTCAAAAACGCCTATTTCATTCGTTGAGCCGAATCTATTCTTTACCGCCCTGAGTATTCTGTAGCTAAGGTGACGTTCGCCCTCAAAATAAAGCACGGTATCAACAATATGCTCCATGACCTTAGGACCTGCAATTGCGCCGTCCTTATTCACATGACCTACGATAAAGATCGGTATCTCCTCATATTTTGCGGCACGCATAAAGAGATTTGTACATTCACGAACCTGTGTAAGGCTTCCGGCACTTGAATTTATCTCGCTGATGGTCATAGTCTGGATAGAGTCTATGATCGCAATATCCGGCTTATGCACGGAAATGGTATTTGCCGCAGCATTTGCGTCATTGGTGGAGAGCAGAGACAGATTTTCGGTATCTACTCCAAGCCTTTGGGCGCGTATCTTTATCTGACGGATACTTTCTTCTCCGGATATATAAAGGATAGTATGCTCCTCGCCGAGATATTTACAGATCTGCAGCAGCAGAGTTGATTTTCCTATGCCCGGTTCTCCACCTATAAGCACCAGAGAACCCTTTACAAGTCCTCCTCCGAGAACTCTGTTAAGCTCGTTTATTCCTGTGGAATAGCGCACATCGTCATCTGCGTTTATATTGGAAAGAGTCCTGATCTCTGAGGAAAGATCAATGGTCCTTATAGACGACGAGATCTTTTCAGAAGCCTTTGACGGCGAAGCATCTATGATCTCCTCCTCAAAGGTGTTCCACTCACCGCACGATGGGCATTTGCCGTTCCATTTTGAGCTTTCATATCCGCATTGACTGCAAATATAGATTTTTTTTAACTTTCCTGCCATTTGTAGCTCCTTGAATAAATTTAAGTCTCTGTGAATTCGTTGATACCGGAAAATATCGTAAACGCTACCTTCCGCTGGTAATCTTCATCGGTCAGCTTAGCTGCTTCATCAGGATTTGAAAGGAATCCGCATTCTATCATGACCGTAGGATTGGTACTGTAGTAGCAAAGATACAATTCATCACCGCAAAGCTTTATTTCCCTTTGATTATAAGGCTGAAGATTAGAAACAAATTTTTGCTGCATTATGTATGCCAAGTCCTCGCTTGCGGGATTAGTGTCACTGTAAAACATCTGAGCGCCGTTGTATACGGGATCCTCAAATGTATTCTGGTGAATTGAAACGCATACGGCATTAGGATATTTATTAAAAATTTCCAGTCTGTTTTCCATATCTGAGATCTTCTGATTTCTGATCCCCGTAACGCCTTTATCGTGAATGGACATATCCCTGTCGCGTGTTACCTCCACATCATATCCGAACAGGCGGCTCATATCTCTTACCGAAAGCAGGATATTCAGGTTAATGCCCTTTTCGGTCTTTCCGTCGGCAGTGGAACACCCTCCATCAATAC
>CANQZS010000021.1 GCA_947628385.1 uncultured Clostridia bacterium
CTGAGCTTGCGGAGGGAACCGTGAAGCCTGACTACCGGTGAGATCTTTGTTGTGAAGTGAACGTCGGAGCAGCCGAGAACACGCGCCTCGTCCAGAATTTTGTCAATACTGATGACAACCTTGTCCTGTGGTTTTTTTTCCATATCCATAGCTCGCAATTCCTTTCAGGTTTTATTTTTAAACGTACAAAACAGTACGAAATTATACAGCATATGTAACTCTTACGAGTTCGTCCATGGTGGTAGCGCCCTCCTGAACAAGCTCCGAAACGTTGTCACGAAGCATTTTTGTACCTTGCTCGCGGCAGAGTGCGGAGATCTGATCCACCTTTCCGCCGTTGGCGATAAGAGCGCTCATCTCCGGCGTACAGAGCAGGATCTCATGGATAGCGGTACGTCCGGAATATCCCGTATTATTGCACTTCGGACAGCCGCACGCGTCATAAACGGTGATATGACCGTCAATTCCCATAAGTCTGTCCTCTTCATCGGTGGACATTCTCGGAGTACGACATTCCTTGCAGATCTTTTTAACAAGACGCTGTGCAACTATTCCTATAAGGGAAGTCGCTACCATGTACGGAGCTACGCCCATATCTACAAGACGTGTTACCGTTGACGGCGCGTCGTTGGTGTGGAGCGTGGAAAGCACCATATGTCCCGTGATAGCGGCACGGATAGCGATCTCGGCAGTTTCTTGGTCACGCATCTCACCGATCATTACTATGTCAGGGTCCTGACGGAGGATAGAACGCAGAGCCGCCGCAAAGGTCATTCCGGCTTTAGCGTTTACCTGACACTGATTGATTCCCTCGATATTCTTTTCGACAGGGTCCTCTACCGTGATAACATTTACGTTAGGCTTTGCGATCTCGCCAAGTGCTGCGTAAAGAGTCGTTGTTTTACCGGAACCTGTAGGACCCGTTACCAGAACAACTCCTTGCGGAACTTTCAGCAGCGAAGCGAATCTTTCGTAGTTATAGGCTGTCATGCCAAGGTCTGTGATCTTTCTTACGCCCACGTCTCCGGTGGCAAGGATACGTATAACGACCTTTTCCCCGTTTACCGTAGGAAGATTAGATACACGGACGTCTATGGTAGTTCCGTCAACGACCTGAGTGAAACGTCCGTCCTGAGGGATACGCTTTTCGGCAATGTTCATGCCGCTTACGATCTTAAGACGTGTAACGAGCGAGTTGTGAACGACGTTTGAAATATTCATCAGCTCTATAAGGTCGCCGTTTACACGTATACGTATACGAGTATGTGTTTTGAACGGCTCGATGTGAATATCCGTTGCGTCCGCGCGGAAGGAGTTTTCCACGATCGTAGTAGCGAGCTTAACGATAGGCGCGCTGTCGATACGCTCTGCGGATTCCTCGTCGATACCGAAAGCCTCGTCGTCGGTGAACTGGTTCTCAACGGTGTCGATAAGCGAGGTGGTATTCTGCATTGAATAGCACTTGCCTATAGCCTTGGTGATAGCGGCTTTAGTGGCAAGCACAGGAACTACGTCCATACCGGTAGTTACCTTAATGTCCTCGAAGATATAGAAGTTTACCGGATCGTGAGTCGCCACGGTAAGTCTCTTACCGGTTATTTTTATAGCAATGATAGTATGCTTTTTAGCCAGCTGTTCCGGAATTTTCTTTACTGCGTCAACATTTATAACGAATTCCGGATCGCTCAGATCCACAAATGGAACGTTAAGCTTTTTAGCAAGAATCTGACCGAACTGTGCGTCCGTAACGAATCCCATTTCGATAACGTAGTCACCGAAATATTTTCCCGGGACGTTCTCTTCTTTTTTCTTGTCAAGGACGGCTTGAAGCTGTTCCTCAGTAATTACGCCCTCATTGACCATATACTGACCTATAGGAATATTTTTCATCAGCAAAGCTCCGTTTCTCCGCAGATTGATATAAAGCAAGTGGGGATTTCCCTGCGGCAAAATCCTTTTATGTAAACATCATTTAAGATGCTACAATCATTAGGTATTGAAATTTTCAAAAAAATATGTTAAGATATAAATATCGAATTTTCATATCAAGGAGTGTATCGCTATGGATCTTGAACTGATAAGCACCATATTTGTGCGTGTTATGGCATTTTTGTTCGGAATAACAATAGGAAGTTTCCTGAACGTCTGTATCTACAGGCTTCCCGTGGGGGAATCGCTCACTAAGAAAAATTCTCACTGCATGACCTGCGGAACGCCTATAAAATGGTATGACCTGATACCGATATTCAGCTGGCTGTTTTTAAGGGGAAAATGCCGCGCCTGCGGCTCTAAGATCTCCGGAAGATATATTCTTGTAGAAAGCCTTACCGGAATACTTTTTGTAATGACATTCTGGAGATTTGACGTAGTTCTCAGCGGGCTTATCTATCCTGCTCTGCTCTGTCTGTTCCTTGCGGGACTCATCGTCATAGGCTTTGAGGATTACGACACACAGGAAATGACCGTGGGCGTGCTCATATATCTGACGGTGACGGCTGGCGTCACAAGAGTTCTGACCGCTGTTGATGAAAAGATGTTCCGTGCCTGTGAGATCTCACTTGAGGACGGATTTATAGGAATGTTTGCCGTAAGCGTTCCTTTTCTGCTGATCGGATTTGTAATAACGCCTTTGATATGCAGGATCGCTGACAGCGACCGCCGTTCCGCGAGGAAAATAAGAAAGCGTTTAAAGACCGAAAAGCTCGACAGATCCGAGGAGCAAAAGCTTGAAAAGACTCTTGAAAGGCTTAACGAAGCTATCGGAGAAAAGTCTCCGGTTTTCGGCTTCGGAATGGGAGACGTTATACTTATGGCTGCCGGAGGACTTATGTACGGCTGGAAAGCCGCTGTTTTCGCAGCGTTTACAGCGATAATCCTCGGCGCGGTATATGCCGCCGTTCTTAAATACAAGGCTTCCTGCGGTGACGGAGAAAACGTCAAAGCGTTTGCTTTTGGACCGTTCCTCACCATTGGTCTTGGGATAGCTTCATTCTGCGGCAATAGTCTTGTAGATATGTACATTAATTATGTTGTTACGTCAATGCACCTGAGCTAAGGAACCGAATATCAAGCGGGCGGGATCATCTCGCCCGCTTTTTTCGGTGTTTAATGTGTTTACCGGAATAAAACTTTCGTATTATTTACCAAAATCTATACCGTACTTCTTCCAAAATTCATATGCACCGTCTCCGGTATTGCCAACCTGCCTTGAATCTTTATTTGTACCTTCTCCCCAATTAAGATTGAGTGCATCTGTTCCTGTAGATTGACCTTCCTGATACTCAAATACCGTATTACCCCATTTATGAATTTGGAAAGTAACTGTACCATATTCATCTGAAGTAAATGTTACAATATCACCATTCTGACTGAAAGACCATACATTAGGATCATATTTAAGATTCCAATTTGCTCCCTCAGAAGAGTTGCCTGATGCGCTGGTATTTGGATTAGGATTAGATGGAGGAGTTGCTGCACCATTCGGACCGCTGTTACCGCTTGGAGGTGGTGTAGGCTCAGTCTCAGTCGGAGTAGTCTCCGACGGCTCAGTTTCCTCAGGTGGCTCAGTTTCCTCAGGTGGCTCAGTTTCCTCAGGAGGCTCCGTTTCCTTAGGAGGCTCAGTTTCCTTAGGAGGCTCAGTTTCCTCTTCCTTAGGCGGATTTTTATCCTCAGGCTTGGAGGGATTACTATCCTCAGGCTTAGAAGGATTTTTATTTGTATTATCGTCCGGAGTAGGTGTAGGATTAGCCGGATTAGGTGATCCTGTGCCGCCGGTATTGCCGCCGAACGCACCGCCGTCACCCTTAGCTTCGGGAAGTCCTTTGGTATCATCGCCTTCAAGATATACAATGTATATATTCGAGCTTGGAGTCTTTCCTCCGGGGTTCACGCTGGTGTCTCTGGAGTAGAATTTCAGGTTGCTTGCTGATGATTTGTCAGCGCCGCCGTAAAGATCGAACACTCCGCACGCAGCCAAGGATTTGCCGTTTACGCTTGACGTAAGATTAGGGCAGATGACCAGTCCGTCGGTAGCGACTACCTGATTTCCCTTGCCAATGCTGCGGGCGCCGTATTCCATATTAGAAGCTACTACTACCTCTATGCCGTCGGCAGCGTTCCAGTCCTCGACCTTGATACCTGCGGGAGGCTTGATAGTAACGTAATAATCTCCGTTGCCATAGTAAGCCTCGCCGAGAGCCATACGGCACTTATTTGCAAATGCCAAGCTCTCATAAGTATTATCAAGAGGCTCTACCTGACCGGCGCGTACGACTTCTTTTCGTCTGATAAGTCTGCCTGTTCTTGCCTTGCCGCCGTACATAAAAGCTCCGGGCTTCATATTAACAACGATGACCTCGGCTTTCTTTTTGATAGTGTCCCTGATAGTATTCGCCATGGGATCGGTCGGATCTACTCCTGCCGCAGCGATATAAGCGTCAGCAAACGTATCGGCAGCGTCCTCAATATCTTTTACCTCGGTATAGATACCAAGATCGGTGCAGTACCTGATAGATTCGGTTATATACTGTACAATACCGTTCTGAGCTGTTCTCTGGCTTTCGATAAGGGTCGAATCTACATATGTCTCGCGTATAGGCTTGAACATCTGCATTATTCCCGCCATAAGGATAGTCAATATCGCCATGACAACGATCAGCTCAATAAGGGTAAATCCTTTAAGAACTTTTTTCATGGAACCGTACCTCCTTATCTTGCGCCCAAGACATACTTATATCTCAGGTTATCCGGCTTTTCATCATAAACACCGTTTTCGTAGCCGGAGTCGTTTGAATCCCTGTCTCCGCGGTCACGGCTCTGCAGAACGTAAATATTTACCGGATAGCTGTAGCTGTTTCCTTTTGCATGAGCAGGTGCGGCGTCAGTTTCGCTATTATAGCTGCTTATGATCTTTACAAATGATTTGTTTGAAGATGAAGCCTGCTGCATCGTTCCCGAGCCTGAGGTGCTTCCCCCTCTGTGAGGGGGAACGCCCGCAGTATCGCCGGTAAAGTTATACTTTACGCTTATAGTTTCGGAATCGGTATAGCTTTCAACATATTTCATCTGATAAGCAAGACTTGTGTTCACAAGGTGATTCATGTTATTCCTTGCAGCTACTCTTGCGTAGATCTGCGCCATGGTAAGGGAAGCTATACCAAGTATCGCCAGAGCAACAAGACATTCAATAAGTGTAAAACCCTTTAAAGTTTTTTTCATAGCTATCCCTCCTTAATTTCTTGCATATCTGTAGATGTTCCAGTTGAATATAGGATCGCCCGGAGTTATAGGATCGTCGTCGTTTGAAATGTATGCAACACCGTTGTTGTTGCTGGTCGTATATGATTTACATATAAGCGATCCTACAGCCCAGAAGCCGCCGCCCATATCAAGCTTTTTGTCATTATAGAATGTATTGCTGAACTGGAAACCATTGTTTACATTGTAGTATACATCTGCAAACGGGAAGTACATATGCGCTGCAATAAAGCTGTCCTCAGAATAAATATTTATATTCTTGACAGCATCGCCGGCATACATATATACCCTTGGCGTAGGAGTCGGATTTGAGCTGCTTCCAAGACGGATCTCGCTGCTCTTCATTGCTTTCAGAATATCGAGCGTTGTGATATTGAAGCCCTGACCGCTTGCGGTCTGTCCTAAATTATACGTATCCTTTCCGTCAGGCATAAGCAGCTTTACGTTGCCGTCGCCTACAACTACAAAGTAGCCCATTACGGCGCTGGTATCACTTGGCTGTCCGAGCTGTAGCGTTATATCGTTCTCAGCATAGATAACAACGGGATTTGACGGTACCTTACCATTGCTCGGTCCATATACATTACCGTTTTTCAGATAACCGTTTCCGTCAATAACGCCGCTTATTGAGGTTATACCCAAGGCAGCAAGCTGATCCTTATATCCCTTAAATTTTTCATCATTTTCATAATCCGATACCGATTTTACCTGTACCTCGTTCTGGCACTCAGAAACCAACAGACTGCTGTCGGATACATTTGCCTTTTCAGCACCTCTGATATAGGAATTCAAAAAGTCCTCCATTGCCTGATCGTACTCGGTCTGTACGGTAGCAAGCGCAAGCTTTTTAGCCTCATCAGCATATTTCTTATCAATCTTGTAATTCTCGTCCCAAGGACCTTGGTAGCCATAATCCGTACAGTTAGAATCATTGATAACGCCCAAAGCGATATTTCCTATGTTCGCGGGGTTTGCAGCCGGTCTCTTGTCTCCCTCCCAGTTTAACCACTGTTCCGGAACATTTGCTAACTGCGCATTTATTTCGGCTTCAGACAAAAAAACTGAAATGTTCGGATATTCCGGAAGATTCGGGTCAATATCGCCATTTTTTCCTGCATCAGGGGTTTCATCAACGAATGTATTTACATCTTCGTCAAGTATCTTATTGTAAAGCGAACGCTCGGTATCGAGCTTGAATGTTGTTTCACCGCCTTGTCCGGCAAGATTCTGATGCAGGTCAAATTCTTTCTTGAAGTCAGCCGTCATGGTATATGCGCTCGGATTTTCATAACCTGTCTGTATAGGTGTAGCAAATGTATTTGTCGGTCCGTTATTTACAGTGAGGATAGTTCCGTTTGTCTGTCCGGTAAGAGTGTCCGGACCTGTATACTTGAAATATTCGATCGCACCGGCAGGACCAATGCCCGGGTCAACAGGGAGGTAGAAACCGCCGTTTGAGCATATTGAAAGGTTCTGACCCCATGTATTCATAAAGCCCTCAAGATTGATATTTCCGTTTACCCAATCTATGGCATCGCTTGGCAGTATACCGGTCATTAAATTTCCGCTTGAATCTACCAGAGTTACGTCATTTGTGTAGACCGTATCCATAAACGTCGGCGCAGATGAATTATTCATGGGAACAAAATTCTCACAGAACATTTTCGTATAGTATGTTGCGCCGTTTGCATTGTTTGCAAAGGTAATGTTTTTAGCAACTACGTTGGCAGTTTTTCCGGCTGATGAAAAGCTTCCGGCATTACTGAATGTCATAGTACCGTCAACATAGATGACCGAACCGGCTTCCTCGAATTTAAGCCTTTCATTAGGCACCTGATCCGTAAGTGTAAGATCGCCTCTTATGGTGTAAACGGTATCCTTTAAGAAGTAAACGCTTCTCGGAGAAGCAAAGCCAAGGCTTCCGTGAATATAAAGATTACCGGTAACAGTTGAGTTCTCTTCAATATCAAAGCTTGACAAAGCACTACCGCCGCCGATGATGATCGTACCGGAATCACCGGAAACACCGCTCATGGAGGTTACAGCCTGACTGGAGTTTGTCTTGACTCCCTCTCGGGTGTCATAGTAAACTACCGCACTGCCCTCAACGCCCATAAATGTACTTTTTGCAGTGACCTTAAGGCGTATAAGATCCTTTGCACGGTTGCCTTCTCTTATTGAAGTAAGAAGATCTTCTTTCTTGAATTTGCCCTCAACAATGACGTTTGAGGAGTCGTTCTTATCAACGATCTTGACATCTACTCCGCTGGTGCTGTTATATATAGCTTGGAAGATCGCGTTAGGGCCTCCGTCGCTCTGGATCTTTTCATACAGGCAGTTATCTCCCGTATGTGAATGCTTGGTTTCTTTCTGTGTTTCGGGATCAAACTGTGCAATAGCGTCAAACGCCGCACCGTTTGCTCCGCCGAAATTATAGAATCTCTGCTCCACCTCAACGGTAATATTTACAAGCTGCTCCGTATTAGCGGAATTCGTATCAACAAATTTGCCGTAGTCATTTGAGCCGTCGCTTATCGTAGGCATTACTACAGTATATTCGATCGAATAAAGACCGTTATTTGAAACGCTGTAGTTCTTGGCTTCCGGATCATTGCTGCCGTTTTTGTAATCATTGAGCGTAATATTTGAAGCCGCTCCGGCGTCGTTCAGCGCATGGAGCTTATAAAGTTCCAGCTCCATAGCGAAGCCCTGCTTTATATCTGTCAAAGGAGATACTGTTCCTGTGGCAGCGTCCAAAGTATATTGGTACTGTCTTCTTGCGCCGGAATCATCATAAGCATAATACTTGCTGTCGTTAAGAATATTCTGCGTGAATACGTCAAGCGCAGAGCGGGCAGTATAGTATGCCTGATTCTCTTCATACTTTGTGAAGATACGCTGGTTTGCCGTGGTAACGACCGTCAGCGTAGCCATAAGCATAATGATAAGAACTATCATTACGGTCATAACCATAATGAGAACAGCACCGCTAAGGCTTTGACGCCGTTTAGGTTCTTTCATTCCAAACACCCTTTCTCTCAGAATTTGCCTTTCTCTTAAAACATTTTGTAAAATTGCAGTAGCAACCGATAAGCATTTTCAGCCTATCGGTTCTTCTGCGTAAACAGAGCTGCTTTTGCTCGTCAGCACTGTTCATAAAATATTCTTATTCAGCGGGAGTCTCCGCAGGAGCAACATTCATATACTGCTGCCAATCGGCGTTCTCCTCAAGGACCTTATCAACATTCATCGGGAATATTGAGTAAAGCGTAAGCTCAATGGAGACGTCAACGCCTTCAAATCCCTCGTCGCCCATTACAACTGTCTCCGTATCAACGGAATTGAGAGTAACGGACTTTTCGTCCTCGGCAATACGGTTTATGAAGTTGAAAGTATTGCTATACTCCGGATCGTCGTCCGTAAGATCAACGGTCATGCTGGTTATTCCGATAGTTGCCTCAGGATAAGTGTTTCTTGACACATTGTTATATTCGTCCCATACCTCCTGAGGAAGCTCGTTGTAAAGGTCGGCATTCATCTTATTCTCATATGTAAGAATGTTAGCCGGATCCACAAAATACCTCTGGATAGGATTTGCCATAGCATACTCGGTGGTGATACCTCTGATATGGATACCGTTTTCATTAAGGATCGCTCTTATATAATCTTCGTTGAGGTACGGATCCTGTTCAACAAAGAAGAGCTGTTGATCCGCGTCTACGTCCTTGGCAACGGTCTTCATATTCTCGATGATCTGTGGAAGAGTTCCGATCTTGGTATCTATCTCGTCCTTTTCCTGCTGCTTGGTCTCGAGGTTCGCCTTTGCAACATCGACCTCCTCGAACTTAGGCTTTATAAGTAGAAAGAAGCCTGCAACAAGGATTATGATAACTATTACAACTATAAAGATGATCTTGTCTCTGTAAGAAAGTTTCATATTCATTTTACATCACCCTACCTTTCTCAGCTCGCGTCCGCAGCAGGCTCAGCCGCAGCGTCCTCTTCGAGCTCAGTCTCGCGCATATCAAAGGTCAGCGAGAAGCCGTACATTGTTTCAACGCTCATGGCGCTGTCGTCAACGTCCTCTTCTCCGAATCCGGTATAAGTGATATTATCGAAAATATCCTGCTCAAAGAAATTGGCAACTACAGCAGACGGTGAATCCACGCTTTCGCAGAGACATTCCAGCTCGAAATGACCGTCGCCGTATCCGAGAGACGACCAGTAAGCGTCAGTACCCTCAAAGTTAGCGTCTATGTTTTCGATAGTCTCTGTAGTGAAAACAGGCAGCGATTCAAAATTCGTATGCGCCGTATGTACCACGTCTTTGATAGCGGTTATTTTTGCAAGTTTTGATTCTGCAGTATCCACCGCCATTATCTGAGCGGCTACCTCCGGCGAATCCAGATAAGTCTGAATATCGGCGGTCTGCTTGTTGAAGTCGTTTACCTGAATGTTTCCGAACAGCCATACTGCTCCTACTACCGCGCAGGAAACTACTGCCGCGCCAAGAACGCTGAGTGCGAATGTTGCGCCGGCGCTTACACGTCCGGAAGAGGCTTCAACTTCAATGAGGTTGATACGTTCAATATCCTTATTGATACGGAACATTGCGCCGATAGCGTTTGCATAAGCTTGGAACTCGAAGTTCTCATAGCCGCCGATATTGTTCGGAACGCCTAAAAGGCTGGTCTTTATATCCATCTGCTCCAGAGCGTTCGTCAGGCGGATATATTCCGTAGTATCTCCGTAGAAAACAACGTTCTGGATAGGATTATCGCCGTTTCTCGATCTCTGGAACTGGAACATTCTGAAAATGTTCTCGTTTACCGCCTCGTAGATATAGTCCTCGGAATCGTCGTAGTCCTCAGGATCTATGGAAGCAAATCTGGAGAATGTGAGCTGGTTGTTCTCATAGAGGTTAAGACTTACAAAGTTAGGATCTATCTGTACAAGGAGCATAGGCATCTTGGCTCTTGACTTGGGATCGTTGAGAATGATCCTTGAAATGCTGTTGCAGGAAACAACTACCGAGCGCAGGCTTATGCCAAGCATGGAGAATACCTTTCTGAAGCAGTCAACTACCTCAAAAGGACAAGCTGTCGCAAGGACTTTCAGCGCTTGAACGCCCTCCTCCTCTACCTCACCTGCTATGGTGTAGGAAATGGAGTAGTCCTCAGCGATTCCCATTGTGTGCTGCATCTGGTTCTGAACCATTGTCAGGAGCTGATTGCCCTTTGCCTTAGGAATGTGCAGCTCTTTGAATATGATGAGGTTTGAAGAAACGCTTATAACGGCTTCCTTATCAGCCATTCTCTTGTTTTTCAGCTCATCGTTTATGATCGTTGCCATTTTGGGTATATCTTTTATATGACCATTGACAATCAGACCGTCCGCCACATCTATGGTAGAAGCGTCGGAAACTCTTATTTTTCCGTGGTTCTCCGTACCGCGGATAATGCGGACGTGTCTGTCTGTAATATCAAATGAAAGCATACTCGTCACCTCACTAATTTTTTAATAAAATATTATTCAAACCGCCCTGCGGCATAATGACCTTTTTTGCTTAGGTAATATTTTCCATGGAGTTGTAGATCGCGGGGAGAATACCTGCGATAACGAAACCGATAGCAACGCCCATGAAAATGATCATTACCGGCTCCAGAAGACTTACTATACGCTGGATAGCATCATCGGATTCGTCCTCATAGAACGTAGCGGATTTTTCAAGGATCGTATCCAGTGCGCCGGATTCCTCGCCGACATAAATTATCGAGCAGAACATCGACTCGAAAATACCTGTTCTCTGAATGGAAACGGAAAGCGGTTCGCCTTGCTTTACCTCGTCTATTACCGTAACGAAGGATTTTTCAATAAAGCTGTTTCCGAGAACGGAGGACGAACGGGCAAGAGCTTCGACCATAGGTATACCGGAGGAATACAGGGACGAAAGCGTTCTTGCGAAACGTCCGGTATAGACCTTTACGACAAGCTTTCCTATCTTTGGCATCTTACATATCAGCTTATCGAATTTATACCGCACATCGGGTATTTTAAGAGAATACTTTACAACGAACACTACAGCAAGAATAACTCCAACATATATGTACCAATATCCGGTAAGGCTGTCGGAAAATGCGAACAGTGCGCCTGTCAGACCTTTCATATCCTTTTCGGTGAGCAGATCCTTGAATGTAGGCATGATGAATGTAAACAGCAGGATAACGATGGCGATACAAAGCACCGCAAGGATTATAGGATACATCATCGAGCTCTTTATCTTGCTGTTGAGCTTGTTCTGCTTGTCGTAATAATCCTCAAGACGCTTTACTATAACGTCCAGCGAACCGGAAGATTCGCCCGCTTGGATCATGGAGACCATAAAGTCAGGGAATGCGCCCTGCTGCATTCTGAGAGCGTCCGAGAAAGACGAGCCTTTTTGAACCTCCTCATATACCTCTCTGAACACCTGCTTAGCGGCATCTTTCTGCTGCTCCTTATAGAGAATATCCAGCGCTCTTATAAGGGTAAGACCGGACGTAAGCATTGCGCTGAGCTGACGGCAGTTATATGACAGCTCGGCTGTTTTGAACTTATGAAGCGTACCTGATTTTTTGGAGCTGGCTTCCTTATAGCTGGAGCAGAACAGACCCTTTTCATGGATCTTTTCCAGAAAATCGTTGACATCTTCGGCTGTCATTCTGGCATTTTTAACGGTATTGCCCTGAACATCTGTAGCCGTATAGACAAAGGTCTTCATAAATATTTGACACCTCCGATATGGATAAAATTATCTTAAGGCATAATCTGCCCACGATACTATAAATATTATAACATTTTATAAGAAAATTAGCAATATGTGAATTCAAATAAATCCTAATAAAATATTTGTACATTTTAACATATAGCTTAGGTAAATATGCCCTCTTGAGCCAAGGCTCCGGCGGGGAGATCCCCGCATAAAAAGCAGGACCGCCTCATAGAAGCGGTCCTGAACTTATGATCTTATGATCTATCTCTGCCTTTTTCTTGCGAAAATAAGCATGACAGACACAGCAGCAATTGCTGCCATTATAGCTAAAAGGATATTCCTTTCCTGTGAGCCTCCGGAAATTTCTCCGGAAGCTTCATACATTCCGGCTGCCGAGCTTACGTCCTCGGCGTCATCATATTCTACCACTGCATAGCGGCTGAAATGGTCGGTAACAAATGTTACGGTATCCTTTCCGCAGCCTACGATCTTCACCTCGGAGGCGTTGCCGTCATTGTCGATGTAGAATACCCTGATCCTGCCGGCGTCGGAGATCTTTCCTACGGCTACAGTCACCTCAACGGAGCCGTCGGCCTGAACTGCGGTATCTCCGCTCATAAGGGTTATGTCGTAAACAGCCATTACGCTGACCTCCGGAGCTTCGCCCGCGGACGTCTTTACTGCATTGCCTACAGCGGTCTTTACCTCGTCTGCGGCATTGTCGGCTATTGAAGCGCTGAGAATGACTCCGGCAGCGTCCACCGTCTTGCCGTCCTTTTTGAATGAAAGGGCGCTTCCGTTTGCGGAAACTATTTTTGCGTTTTTATCGTTTACCGAGATAACGGGTGCTTTTGAAGCGGTTTGAGACTGTGTGCCGGTATTCTGCGGCTGAGAAGTTGTCTCAGCGGGAGCTGTTGTTTCCGCAGGAGCTGTTGTCTCGGCAGGAGCTGTTGTTTCCGCAGGAGCGGTAGTTTCCGCAGGAGCGGTAGTCTCAGCCGGAGCAGTCGTTTCCGCAGGAGCTGTTGTCTCAGCCGGAGATGTTGTTTCCGCAGGAGCTGTTGTCTCCGCAGGAGCAGTCGTTTCCGCAGGAGCGGTTGTCTCAGCCGGAGATGTTGTTTCCGCAGGAGCTGTTGTCTCCGCAGGAGCAGTCGTTTCCGCAGGAGCGGTAGTCTCAGCGGGAGCTGTTGTCTCCGACGGAGCTGTTGTTTCCGACGGAGCAGTGGTTTCCTCCGGACGAGTATGTACTATCTTATATTTGCAGAACGAGCATACCTCGTCGCCGTCGGAATTATATACAAAGGTATGGGGAGTGATCTTAATGCCGTCACATTCTCCGCCCATATTAAGGCATTTATAAACATGACCCTCTTCCGTCACAGTGTATACGGAAGCGTTAGTACCGAAGTTATGGTTTTTCTGACCGCTCTGCATCAAGCTGCCACATTCAGCGCATTTTATATCCTCTGTGCAGTCTGTACGCTTAGCAGCGGTATGAGCCTCTGTTATGCCGAGACGGCAGCCTTCATTTTCGCAGCGGTAAATATGCTGTTCTGATGAAAAATATTTTGCTTCTGCATCTTCGGGAACATTATGGCTTGCTTTCTTTCCTACAGCCTTTGCGCCGCATATATCGCACTCTTGGAATCCCCTTGTGCAGTCGCCCATTATATATTTGCCGCTGTGATCTCCCTTGTCTGAAACAACGGTGCAGCCCTCATTCAGGCACTTATGGAAATGTTCATCATTGTCATATGACCATTCCTCGCTGAAATCATGAGCTTCCTGTCCTTTTGTAATAAGCGTGCCGCAGACTGTGCAGTGAACATCTTTTGTGCAGTCGGCAACAGTCTCCGGAGTATGACTTTTCATAGCAAGAGTTATTTTGCTCTCCACGTCGATATAGCCGCAGACCGTACACTGACGGTATGATTCACCGGTCTTTGTGCAGGTAGCTTCTACCGTAACTAACTGATACTTATGGTTCTTTGCGGGAACAGCAACGGATTCCTCGGCGCCGCAGACCTCACAGGATCTTGTCTTCTTGCCGCCGACCGCGCAGTTATCACTTGCTGTTTCTTCTTTCCATTCTCCCCACTTATGCGTGCTGAGCTTTGGTATTTCGATCTGTTCTGTCCTATTACAGTTTGAGCACTTTCTCTCCATAGTACCCGTTTTTGCGCAGGTAGCCTCTTCCTTGATTTCCCAAGGAGACCAATCGTGCGTTGCGCTGTCGACTGTAACATTATCCTTACCGCAGCGTGTGCAGTGACCAACTTCATATGTACCACATTCGCCGCTTACCGTTTCTGTTACAGTGTCAAGCTCATGACCGAGCGCTTTATCAGGTTTATCTTTATCGGCTCTGGCAATGAGCGGGAACTCAGTTCCGCATTTGTCGCATATAAAGATCGACTGTATCATTGCAGGCAGCGTACAAGTCGGTCCTATGCGCTCTGTTCTTACAAATTTGCTGCCGGTATGGGTATGTCCGTCCTCCGGCGTATTGGAATATGATGAGACTTCGGCATTGGACACCTCAGCTGCGCCGTCATTCGCATAGACAGTCGGCTGGAATGTACATATCATTCCCGCACAGAGAATCATAGACAATGCCTTTTTAAATTTCCTTGTCATAAAAATTCCTCCGTTCTTGGTAAAATTTGTGCTTGGACAATTGAAAATGCTTTAAAAATGAGTCACGCGGGGGTTCTTACGTACATTATATCACAGCGGGAAGCATTGTCAATAAATTTTTTCCATAGAAAGTGAAAAAATATAATATACGATCGGTGAATTCCAGCCAATTAATTCAAATACATAGCAATCTTTGGGCATTCCGGTGTGAAATGTCCTCTCTTTCCTCGTCCGTCAGGGGAAGTCTTTCAAGAAGTCCCTTTTCCCTTGTCGGCGCGTGCCACGGACAGTCGGAAGAAAAAAGGATCCTGTC
>CANQZS010000022.1 GCA_947628385.1 uncultured Clostridia bacterium
CAAGAGGGGAACGCTCTGCAAGAGAGAGCGTTCCCCTAAGCTAACGATTTATGAAATTTAAGCCTTTTGAAACAGTCCGGTGGACTGTTTCAAAATCATTTTAATATGTTTTTCTACAATCTTGGCATATTTTATTCCAGAATATGCAGATCAAATGTGTAAGAAATGTGTAAAGCTGATGAAAATTCCCTGCGGCTATTGACATTAACAGCACGATGTTATAAAATATCTAATATGGGTTAGGTAAATCAAAGGAGGCAGATATGGACGTAAAAAAAGAAGCCGAGGAGCTGATGAAAAGCTTTCGGGACTGCGCACCTAAGAAATTCTTTAGCTGCGTGGAGGAGAATGAACGCGGTATAGGCTTCATTCTCGTTATGCTCGAGGATCCGGATAAGGAGATAATCGCAGGCGATATTGCCAAAAAAATGAATGTCAGTACCGCAAGAGTTGCCGCTCTCCTTAAAAATATGGAGAAAAACGAGCTTATAATCAGGGAGAATTCCTCTGAGGACGCAAGAAAAACCGTTGTAAGGATAACCGAAAGGGGACTTGAACGGCTGAAAAATAAAAGAGAGCAGCTTCTTGAACGTACTATGCTGCTTCTGGAAAGGGTGGGAAAAAAGGATCTTGAAGAGTTTATCCGTATCTCCCGTAAAATAAGGGAGACTATGGAGGAATGATCTTTGAAAGGAGGAGAAAATGCCTTGGAGCTTGCAGGTGATATTCAAATATCCTGTTTGAACCAAGCTCTTTATACAGGGCATTTGTATAGCTATGTGGAACATATTCCGCAATATGAAAAAATATTGGCAGTATGTGATCGCTATCGTTCTGCTGCTTTTCATTCAGGCATACTGCGATCTTTCACTGCCGGATTATACCTCGGAGCTTATAGACGTGGGGATCTCAAATTACGGTATAGAACATTCCGTTCCGGAATTTATTTCGGAACAGGGAGCAATGGAGGTCTCAGCGTTCATGACCGAGGAGGAAAGGACGGACTGGCAGAGCATTTACGAATATGACGATCAGCTCGGATATTATAAGCTTACCGCCGATAAGGATCAGCTCGAACGTTTAGATGAGGAATTCTCGGACGTTATAGCGATCGCTTATATGATAAATTCTCAGGCGGGGGATACTGTTGATCTTTCCGGTCTGAACGGATCGGATATGCCGCCTGTGGATACCTCCGGCATGAGCGATGAGGAGCTTGAACTGTTTATGAAAATGCAGCAGTCAGACAGCGGCAGTATGCTCCTTGATATGAGGAACGCTCTTGAGGAGCAGCTTTCCTCGCTTGGAGACAGCATGATAGCTTCCATGGCGAAATATTTCGTGCGGGAGCAGTATGAGATCTGCGGCATAGATCTTGAAAAGCTCCAGAGCGATTATCTGTGGAAAACCGGCGGGAAAATGATGCTTATGGCTTTGGTCGTAGCGGTTTCGGCAATACTTGTAGGATTCCTCGCGTCTATGGTTGCTGCCGGAGTGGGACGCGACCTGAGAGACAGCATTTTCCGCAAGGTAATGAGCTTTTCAAGCGCGGAGCTCGACAGGTTCTCGACGGCTTCGCTCATAACCAGAAGCACGAACGATGTTCAGCAAATACAGTTTGTTACCGTAATGCTGCTGAGAATGGTGCTTTATTCACCTATACTTGCAATAGGCGGCATAATAAATATAAGCAGATATAAGTCGGGAATGAGCTGGATAATAGTTCTGGCAGTCGCCTTGGTGCTTTGTCTGGTCATGGCGCTCATGATAATTGCAATGCCGAAATTCCGCATAATGCAGGAGCTTGTTGATAAGGTGAACCTTTACGCAAGAGAGATACTTACAGGTATTCCGGTAATAAGGGCTTTCGGACGTGAAAAGCACGAGGAGAAGCGATTCGACGAGGCAAATACCGATCTTATGAGGGTAATGCTTTTCACTAACCGCACAATGTCGTTTATGATGCCGGCGCTCATGCTTGTGATGAACGGTATTTCCGCGCTTATAGTATGGGTAGCCGCTAAAAAGATAGATGCGGGAGTTATCGAGGTCGGAGCTATGACGGCGTTCGTAACATATTCCATGCTGATAATAATGTCGTTCCTGATGATAACAATGATCTCGGTAATGCTTCCGAGAGCGGGCGTGGCGGCAAACAGGATCAAGGAGGTCCTTGATACAGAGCCTATTATTACCGACAGCGAAAATGCGGTAAGAGAGGCTCCCGAAAATACATCGGTAAGATTCGATCATGTAAGCTTCCGATATCCGGACGGCGGGGAGAACGTTCTTACGGATATTGATTTTATTGCCGATACAGGAAAGACTACGGCTATAATCGGCAGCACGGGCTGCGGAAAATCAACTCTTGTTAAGCTCATACCGCGTTTCTTTGACGCGACGGAGGGAACAGTTTCGATAGGCGGTATCAATGTAAAGGATATGTCAGTGGAAGTTCTCCGGAAGCAGATAGGATATGTTCCGCAGAAAGCAATACTTTTTTCGGGAGATATTTTTTCAAATATTGCCTACGGCGCTGACGATATTTCCGAAAAAAATATAGAGGAAGCCGCCAAGATCGCTCAGGCTGCGGAATTCATAAATGAAAAGCCGGACGGATATAAAAGTCCCATAGCTCAGGGAGGCACCAATGTTTCCGGAGGTCAGAAGCAAAGGCTCTCCATTGCCAGAGCGATAGCAAGAGATCCTAAGATATATATTTTCGACGACAGCTTTTCGGCTCTTGATTTCAAGACGGATACGGCTCTGAGAAAGGCTCTTTCCGAAAAGACAAAAAATGCCGCTGTAATAATAGTTGCCCAGCGTGTAAGCACGATACTAAATGCGGATCAGATAATCGTCCTTGAGGACGGAAAAATGGTCGGAAAGGGAACTCACAGGGAGCTTGTGGCAAGCTGTGAGGAGTATGAACAGATCGCTCGTTCACAGCTTTCGGAAGCTGAATTTCTCAGAAGCATAGAAGCAAAGGAGGAATGTTGAATGCCGCCCAGAGGAAGAGGTCCTGCCATTGAAAAGGCTAAGGACTTTAAAGGTACTATACGCAAGGTGATAGGCTACACAGGCGTATATAAGTTCGGCGTTGCTGCGGTAATGCTTTGTGCAGCCGCAAGTGCGGTATTCCATATCGTCAGCCCTAAGATACTCGGAAAAGCCACTACTTCGCTTTCCGATGGTCTTATGAAAAAGATCACAGGCACGGGAGGGATAGATTTTTCCTATATAGGAAGAATTCTTCTTATAGTGCTTGCGCTTTATGTGGTAAGCTTCCTGTTCAGCCTTATACAGGGACTTACGATGTCGTCCATAACCCAGAAGCTCTGCTACAGACTGAGAAAGGACATTACCGCAAAGATAAACCGTATGCCGCTTAAATATTTCGAGAGCAGGACGAACGGCGAGGTGCTTTCGAGGATAACGAACGATGTAGATACGTTCGGAAACGGATTCAATCAGAGCGTTACACAGCTCATAACCTCTGTAACTACGATGATAGGCGTTGTTATAATGATGCTGACGATAAGTCCGCTCATGACGCTTATAACGCTGCTGATCCTCCCTGTCAGCCTTTCATTCATAGGGATAGTAATGAAAAAGTCCCAGAAATACTTCAAGCAGCAGCAGGAATATCTCGGACATATAAACGGTCAGGTGGAGGAAAACTATTCGGGACATCTTGTGGTAAAGGCTTTCGGTAAGGAAAATGATGTCATTGCCGAATTTGACCGCACAAACGGAGTTCTTTTTGAATCTGCATGGAAGTCACAGTTCCTTTCGGGACTTATGATGCCGGTAATGCAGTTCGTCGGCAATCTCGGCTATGTGGGAGTAGCGATCTCCGGAGCTTTTCTTGCTGTAAGAGGAACTATAGAAATAGGCGATATTCTGGCTTTTATAACATATGTAAGGAATTTCACTCAGCCTATGCAGCAGATAGCACAGGTAACGAATATGATGCAGTCGATGGCTGCCGCTGCCGAAAGAGTATTTGAATTCCTTGAGGAAGCCGAGGAGGATCAGACTGCCAAGGATCCGGTACCGGTAAAGGATATAAGCGGAGTGGTGGATTTCAAACACGTAAGCTTCGGATACGATCCTGAAAAGATCATTATAAAGGATTTTAACGCTCATGTGGATCAGGGAAAACAGATAGCGATAGTAGGTCCTACCGGAGCGGGAAAAACCACTATGGTAAAGCTGTTGATGAGATTCTACGATGTAAACGGCGGGGAGATCATGCTTGACGGTCACGGATTAAAGGAATATAACCGCAGCGAGCTTCGTCAAGCGTTCGGAATGGTTTTACAGGATACATGGCTCTTTAAGGGCAGCATTATGGAGAATATCCGTTACGGCAGACTTGACGCTTCCGACGAGGAGGTAATAGCGGCGGCTAAGTCAGCTCATGCAGATCATTTTATAAGAACTCTTCCGGGAGGATATGATTTTGAGCTGAATGAGGACGCTGCAAATGTTTCAGCCGGACAGAGACAGCTTCTTACCATAGCAAGAGCAATACTTGCGGATCGTCCTGTCCTTATACTTGATGAAGCTACATCTTCGGTAGATACAAGGACGGAGCACCGGATACAGCGCGCAATGGATAATCTTATGCGGGGAAGAACGAGCTTTGTTATTGCACATAGGCTCAGCACTATACGGAACGCGGACATGATACTTGTTATGAAAGACGGAGATATAATCGAGCAGGGAAGTCATGACGAGCTTATGAAGAAGAATGGCTTCTATGCGGAGCTATATAATGCTCAGTTTGCGTGATCTTATGCGCATAAGGCTTCGTAAATTTGGAGGTTTAGTATGAAATACAAATATGTTGTTATAGAGCGTGAATACGGCAGCGGAGGAACGGAAATAGGACGTCTTGTGTCCGAAAGGACGGGTATACCTTGCTATGGCAGGGAGATCCAGCAGGCGGTTTCCAAGAAGATGAATATTCCCGTATCCGAGATAGAGAAATATGAGGAAAGCGCTACGAACAGCCTTATATATTCCCTGTATGCAATAAGCCGTATGAACAGCGACACAGAAAGCATAATTTCCCGCGAGGACAGGATATTTGTTGAACAGCAAAGGCTCATAAAGGAATATGCCATGCAAGGAGCTGCGATATTTGTAGGAAGATGTGCCGGAAGCGCTCTTGACAGTAAAGATGTTTTGTCGGTATTTATCCATGCCGGCAAGGAGTACAGAATATCCCGTGCGATAGAGGAATACGGCATAGACAAGGCTTCCGCGCCGTATATAATGGCGAGGTTCGATAAAAAGCGCCGGAGCTATTATTCCGCCAACACAGGAAAAAAGTGGACTGACAGGGATAATTACCATATTATCCTTGACAGTGGAAAGCTTGGAATGGACGCTTGTGCGGAGATCATCAGTGCGGCGCTGGGGAAATAGGGCTATAAAAATATCCTCCGGTTTATTTGCCGGAGGATATTTTTTCGTTTATTTAAATGACGGAAGCTCGTCAAGCGTTATTACCTTATCACTGTTGTAGACCTCGGAAAGATTTTCTTTGTCATTGCCGACAATAAAATCTGTGTGCCAGATCATGAAGTAGGACCAGATACAGCCGTCATTTTCAAAATCAGAAACGGCAGGAACATTTCCACATTCGTGGAATGTCATAGGCTTGCCGGTATTCAGCGCTTCAAGCTTTTTCCATGCCTTTAGATTGGTGGAATTGTCATATGTGTCCGAGCCGATAATGTCGCAGTAATCATCGCCGACGTACCAGCCGTCCTTGACCTCTCCGGAATAACCAAGCACCCAGATGAGATTGGTAAGCCCGAACTCGTTTGTGTAGCGGTCGTACATCATCTGCCAGAGCTTTATGAAATTCTCGGCACCACCCTTGCCCCACCAGAACCATTGTCCATCAAATTCATGGAACGGTCTCCAGAGAACAGGAACTCCCGCGTCACGAAGCTCTGCAAGCGCTTCAGCGGCTTTGTCCCAGTTGGCGATCATATTGTCGTGCTCCTCCGTTCCCTCGGTAAACAGCTTGTCAAAGTCGGGAACGTCCTCCTTTGATTCGTTATAGCCCTTGCCGTTGATACCGGTATGCCAGCAGATGGTTACGAGTCCGCCTTTTTCCCACCATTCAACGGCGCGTTTGTTGACGCCTGCAAAATCAGCGTTCATATAGTCCAGACCGCGCATTGCGGGAAGCTTTCCCGTAGATGTCTTGATAATATCCATTTCGTAATCCGGCGAACCTTTCCATGTGGACTCCTGCTGACAGGAAATGATATTTTCACCGAAATTTTCGCATATATAATCGTAGACCTTTTTGGTCACCGTGTCGGCATTCGGATTGGAAAGCTGATACTTGCTCTCGTAAACATCTTCAGCTTCGGAGACTACAGCCTCTGTGGTCCCGTCGGTTTCTCCGCCGCCTGAGGAGGTATCGCTGCCCGCACAGGAGGAAAAGCAGCTCATAGCGATAGCTGCGGAAAATACAACAGGCATGATCTTGATCTTTTTCATAGTGGATCGTTCCTTTCTTGATCTTGTACAAATAAGATAACAAGACAATATTATCATATTACGTTCCCGATTTCTGAAATATTTTAATATTTATTTTTAAATTTTTTATTAATGGCAAAGACACTTTATCAGGAAATTTATTACAGATTTTTTCTGAAATATGCCGGAAACGACTTCTTTCAAAACAAAATTATTCTGAAATATAGCAATGCTAAACGTTTTCGGGCAGATTTTTTGTGGAAAATAAACAAGCAGCAACTATCAATATTATAAAAAATCCTCTTGACGATTGACTGAAATATCTGTTATAATTAAATTGTCGGATCTGCCGGATATTTTTCCGGATTTTCTGAAACGGCATATGCGGACGGAAAACCGCACGACCGTATTATTAAGGAGGTTACATATGAAAAACACAAAGAAGATTCTTACCGGGATCCTCGCTCTGTCTATGGTAGCCGGTCTTGCTGCCTGCAATAGTGATGATAGTTCCGGTTCTGCTGACGGTACTACTGCTGCCGGCGGCGGAGAAGAGGTCACCACCACCACCGAGGGTACTACCACTACCCAAGCTACAGTTGAGATCAATACCGAGGGACTTAAAGAGGGAGAGCAGGAGATCCTTGAAAGCGCTATGACTCAGCTCAAGGATGTTGAGCTTGAGAACAAGGAGATCAAGTGGCTCGCTCACTATTCCAAGAACCCCGGCACTGACGGTCAGTCCAAGGGCGTTGACCTTGAAATGTTCGAGCAGAAGTACGGCGCACATATCACCGACTACAGCACAACATATGAGAATCGTTACAACGATCTTTCCACATACGTTCTCGGCGGCGAGGGAATAGACTTCTTCCCCGGCGACGACGTTTACAACTTCCCTAAGGGCGTAAACAGCGGAATGTTCCAGCCTATAGATGATTACATTGATCTGAACGACGCTATCTGGCAGAACACCAAGGAGGGTATGGAGATCTTTAACTTCGGCGGAAAGCACTTTAACTTTGTTACAGGCATCACTGCTGAACAGATCTGTATGTACAACAAAAAGACCATCGAAGAGAACGGTCTTGACGATCCTTGGGAGCTCTATGAAGCCGGCAACTGGAACTGGGATACATTCCAGTCCATGCTTGAAGATTTCGTAGATCCCGAAAATGATCTTTACGGTCTTGACGGCTGGTTCTTTGAGAAAGCACTCTGGACATCTTCCGGAGCAGTTGCCGTTGCAAACGTTGACGGTCACGTAAAGAGCATGCTCACCGACGCTACACTTGAAAAGGCTGAAAACTTCGGTTATGAACTGTTCCAGAATGGTCTTGTTATGAACCTTGAAGAGTTCAGCTGGAATATACAGCCTCAGTTCATGGGCGAGGGCAGAGAGCTGTTCCTCCTCTGGGGCGCATGGGGCATACAGGGCGACCCTTCTACATGGGCAAATGCTATCCCGCCTGAGGATCTTGGTATCGTTCCCGTTCCGTCTCCCGCAGGCTCCGATCCTTACGGCGCTGCTACTATCGCAGGCTACGCTCTCTGCAAGGGCGCACAGAACCCTGAGGGTGTTGCACGTTTTGCCGAGTGTACTATTGTTGCAGGCAATGACGAGGGCGCTCAACAGATCGCCAACAGAAAGGCTATGGACGACAACCAGTGGTCGCAGGAGATCATCGACAGAATTGCTGTCTGCAATGATCTTGTACGTCAGTATCCTGTATACGACTTTGCACCGGGCTGCTCAACAGATATTGCCGCTTACACAGTTGATACTTCCGATAACGGTCTGAGAGTACCGTTCCACGGTGGTTCAGACTGGGCAACACAGAGAGAAGCTCTTGCTGATGCTATCGACAGCATGGTTCAGGAAGTTGATAACGAGCTTCAGGCTAAGATAGCTGAATTTGCAGCAGAATAAAAATTATCTATTCATACGCAAACCGCCGCAGGTGATCCTGCGGCGGTTGCTTTTATTATCAGGTTATCATGCTCTTCCTTATAGCCTTTCTCTGAGCCTTTACTCTGTACATATCTTCATCTGCAAGAGCTAACATACTGTCTAAGGAGGCTATCTTGTCGGAATGGATACTGTTATATCCGCAGCTGCAGCCGATCTTGTAGGGAAGCCCGCTGCTTTCATTGTATTTTTTCAGCGTCTCGTCAATATCCGAAATATAATTCTTTATGTCGTTTTCATTCTGATGAGTAAGTATTACGCAGAATTCATCTCCGCCCGTGCGCGTACAGATGCTTCCCTTTGGCATTGAAGCTTCAATAGCGTGCGCCGTCTGGAGAATGGCATTGTCTCCGGCTTCATGTCCGAAAATATCGTTTATCGGTTTCAGATTGTCAATATCCGCACAGACTATGGTAACAAATCCGTCTGCGGATCTTGCTTTTTCGATCATGCTATATTTCAGCTTATCCATGCCGCGGCGATTGTACAGTCCTGTCAGCGGATCGCGGATATAAAGATTTTCCAGCTCTTCAACAACGAATTCAAGGTCGTTTTTAAGGTAGAAGCTTCCTGCATTGTTTGAAAGGGAAAGTATCCATGTGGCAAAGAAATCTCCGAATCCAAGCACCTTTGACGGCTGATATGCGGCATATCCTATATATCTGTCCTTGAAGTAAAGCGACGAGAACGCAAAGAATACAGGTTCCTCTCCGTTAAGGAGATCGTCCGGTATATAATCATATGACGAAAATTCCATTCCCACGGGAACATCGCTTCCGTAGCTGTACATTGCAAGCATTTTTTCCGATATTCCCTTGTAGCCGTTCTGATCCCCGCCTATGTTTTTTACGCCGTTTTCAACGTCCGGACAAACGCATATGTAAAGCCTTTTTAGCTTAAAGAATTCCGAACCGCGTTTGGCTTCGGCGTAAATTTCCGCTGAGGTATTGGCATTGGAAAAAATAGTATTCAGATTTATAAGATGAAAGTTGAATTCCTTGCATATATTGAGCTCGCCGTATCTTTCGTTGAAGTAGTTGAACTGCAGCTTTTTGCTCATTTTCACACAGCCGCAGGACTGCTGCTTATAAAGTACGGAATCTACATATATCGTATCGTCTGTTTCCTTTCCGTTCCAGATGTCGGAAAGCACGTCTACAGCGATTTCTCCGGATTCCTGAAAGGCGAGCCTTGCAGTAGTGAGCGACGGAGTGTAGGCTTCACAGTCGCTTATTCCGTCAAAGCCGGTCACTATAATGTCGTTAGGTATCTTGTAGCCTAAGCTTTTCAGGCAGTCCATGCAAAAGAATGCCATAGTATCACTGGCGCAGACGATCGCTTCGGGAATATCTCCCGATCTTATGAATTCCTCGGTACATTCATAGGATTTTTTCCAGAATTCGCCGTAGGCTATTCTTTTTTCCTCTATTGGGATATTGTGTTCGGAAAGGATCTTTTTATATGCGTGAAGTCTTTCCTCGGTCTGCTGATTTCCCGGAAAACCTCCTATGAAATTGATCTTTTTAAGTCCGTGATCTTCAACAAGGTGGCGTACGATGAATTCCATAGCTATTTTATCGCTGAGTATGATATTTTTATCGAGCTTGTGGTTTGCGTCGTTGATATTCAGTACGGGGATACCTTTGGCTTTGGCTTTTTCATATATGGAAAATATGACTCTTTCGTCTATTATGGATTCGCCGAGTATTATTATTCCGTCCGTAGTCTCATAATTTATAAGGTTAAAAATTTCCGTCTCTCCGAGGATAACGTTTTCAGGCAGCGAATGGTTGGAATTGAATTCCGGCTTTCTTACCATAGCGGCAAAGACAAGGAGATTGATATTCATTTCAGAGCATTTTTTATATATGCCGTTTACTATACGGGATTCATTTTCCAGATTAAAGCCGGTAACGCACACAGCAATAGTTTTACGTTTCATCTGAATTCCTCCAAGAAATTACAATTTATTTGTGAATTCTGGACTTACATAAAAATTATATCACAAATTTTTTCGGATTGCAATATATTTTTATAACATTTATATAAAAAATGATATAAAATGTCTGTTGAAAAGCACGGCTTGTCAGCCATCTATGATGCTGCGGATAGCCTTTTCCACGGCGGCGACCTCTTGACGGAATTCCTCTGCGGAAACGCGAAAGGCTCCGTTCCCAAGGATTATTACCTGTTCTGCGCCGTCCGAGGTAGCCACACGTACCCGATGATCCTTTCCAAGCTCGTGGGAAACCTTTTCAATGTACATATCCGCAGTTTCCGCTTCCTTTGTATAAACGACGCTTATATTGTGGAATTTCTCGATCTCTCTGCTGCTGCCCCTGACCTTATAGGCGTCAAAAACGAGTATAAGCTCGCATTGCCTGAATCCCTGATAATTGCAGAGGATATTTATAAGCCTGCTTCGCGCTGCGTCAAGATTATCCTCGGCAATGGCTTTCAGCTCGTCCCATGCGAAGATGATATTGTATCCGTCTACAAGGATATATTCCTTGCCGTTCTGCATAGGGACGGGCTTCTGTTTCTTTGATGGAACGTCTCTTTCGGTATGGAGAGCGTGGCGCGGATCGCGGCGGATCTTTCCGTATGTCCGTTCAAATATTTCCATAAGCTCCTTGTCCTCGGCAAGGCGGGAGCGGTGATCCTGAGCCTGTCTTTTAAAAAGCTCGGTTTGTATCTGGGAAGAGTCGTCTGCAGCCTTGCTTTCCGGAGCTTCCGTATGCATTGATCCGTCGGCTTCGTTCCATTTGACGATATGACCTGCGCCATGGGAACAGAAAATGCTGTCCGCAGGATTGTCCGTGTCCTCGTCGCAGTCATATCCGATCCTTTCTATGACCTCCTGAGAATTATGACAGGGGAGGTATCCGTCCGGAACGCATATGAGCCTGCCCTTTCCGTGGGAATATCCAATAAGCTCGGAATGGTAGCCGGACATTTCCGAAGCGGGAGCTCTGCCTTTTATGACCGCAGTACCGCCGTTTTCCTCCGGCGCGGAAAATTCTCCGCTCATTCTTTGAAGATCGGTCATTGCACGTCCTACCGCTGAGGAGGGAAGCTCAAGGGTGAATCTGTACCATGGTTCAAGGAGAATGTTTTCTGCCTTGCGGAGTCCCTGACGGACTGCTCTGCGCGCCGCTTGACGGAAATCTCCGCCCTCGGTGTGTTTCAGATGAGCTCTGCCGGCAGTAAGTATTATCCTTACGTCCGTAAGGGGAGAGCCTGTAAGAACGCCGATATGCGTTTCATCTTCAAGACATGAAAGTATCAGCCGCTGCCAGTTACGGTCAAGGTCGTCCTCTTTACATTCGGAAAGGAACGTTATTCCGCTGCCTCTTTCGGCAGGTTCGATTCGCAGGCGCACCTCTGCATAGTGACGGAGAGGCTCGTAGTGACCCGCGCCGTTTACCGTAGAAGCAACGGTCTCCTTATATACTATGCTGCCCTTGTCGAAGCTGACATTCATTCCGAAGCGTTCAAGGATCACGCTTTTAAGTATTTCAAGCTGTATTTCGCCCATAAGGCTCACGTGTATTTCATGTAGCCTGCTGTTCATTATCACACGCAGCTGAGGATCCTCCTCTTCGAGAATACGCATCTGTGAAAGAACGGTATGCTCGTCCGCTCCGTCGGGTGGTATCAGGCGGTATGTCATGATCGGCTCGATAACAGGGGAGACCGCTTCCTTTTCCGTTCCCAAGCCCTGTCCTGCGCGGGCGGAGGAGAGTCCCTCGGCGGCGCAGATCATTCCCACAAAGACCTCATCTGCGCTTTTATATTTTGCTCCGGAATACACTCTTAGTCGGGTGACCTTTTCTCCGTTGATAACTGAGCGGACTTTAAGGCTTCCGCCGGTGATCTTCATATGAGCGAGCCTTACGCCCTGTTCCTCGGTGATCTTGAATATACGTGCACCGAATTCGCCGTTATCCTGCTCTTGAACAGTATATTTTTCCAGACCGTCAAGAAGCTCGTTTATTCCCTTTGCTTTCAGCGCCGAACCGAAATAGCAAGGGAATACCTTTCGTTCCTTTACGGCGTCGGCAATATATTTTTCGGGAATTGAGCCGCTTTCCAGAAAAATATCCATCATTTTTTCGCTGCACAGGGCAAGCTCCTCAAAGCGTTCGTCAGGATCTGCGGCACCGGAAAAGTCTATACATTTTTCCGAGAGCCGTGAGGAAAGCTCGTTCATGAGATATTTTCTGTCAAAAGGGGAAATATCCATTTTATTTATAAAAATAAATGCCGGAATACGGTACCTTGTCAGCAGCTGCCAAAGAGTTTCCGTATGGTTCTGGACTCCCTCAGAGCCGCTTATTACCATTATTGCATAATCCAGTGCCTGTAGGGCGCGTTCTGTTTCTGCGGAAAAGTCGGTATGTCCCGGCGTATCCAGCAAGGTATATTCGCTGTCTGCGGTATGGATAACAGCCTGCTTTGAGAAGACCGTGATCCCGCGGCTGCGTTCTATAGGGTGCGTATCGAGAAAAGCGCTGCCATGGTCCACGCGCCCTTGTGAGCGTATTTCTCCGCTAAGGAACAGCATAGCTTCCGACAGTGTGGTTTTTCCGGAATCGACGTGGGCTACCATGCCTATGACCGATCTTTTCATTGAATCTTCCTATCTGAAATTTATTGACAGAATTATTTTAACATATTTTTTCTATTATTTCAATAGCGGCGGGTGCTGCCATAATAAAATATTCTGAAAAATCAGCCGGAAGCACTGGGCGCTTCCGGCTTCAGACTGTAGAAAAACATATTAAATTGATTTTTAAACAGTCCACCGGACTGTTTAAAAAGGATTACATCTAATAAACTGTTAATTTAAGGGGGCGCCCTCAGCCAAACGAAGTTTGGTTTTCGCAGAGGCAGCCCC
>CANQZS010000023.1 GCA_947628385.1 uncultured Clostridia bacterium
TACATTCCCGTTTCAAATGATACCCTTGTACGTGTGGAAGCTTTCTGGAATATCATTCCCAGAGATTTTCCCTGAAGCAAAGGGTGGGGTATATTGTGTTTCAACTCGTACTTGAGCTGATCCGCAAGGTTAAGTATATCCACGATCTCCTCCTTGGAAAGATCGAGCATTTTAAGAAGATGTTTCATGATATATCAATTCCTTTCAATTATCAGTATATCTTTTCCATAAATTCTTTTATGGTCTTGTTAAGTCTCGGAGCAAATTTATACGGTATATTATGACCCGCTCCGTCCCACATATCATATGCGCAGCGCGGATTTTTCTGTGAAAGCATACGCGTTGACTTTCTTATGCTTACCGAGTCTTTCATTCCGCATACCGCAAGCATAGGCTTGTCTACCTCTGAATACTGAGGATATTTTTCAAGAACGATGCCGTTATCCACCGCCGCAAGAATCGATTTCATGCTGACGCTTTTGCAGAATTCCCTATGCTCTTGACGTTCCTCCTTGCTAAGACCTACCGAAAGTCCCAGAGAGCCGGTGCGCATATTCTTTTCATTGTCGGACTGGAGCTTCATAAGCTTTTCTATTTCGGCATTATCCTTTAAAAGCCACGGACTTATCATGACCGCGCCGGTAAAAAGCTCCGTATGATCGCATATAAGCGGCAGGCAAAGCTGCGCTCCCAGCGAAAATCCGATAATAGTCACCGGTCTGCCGAAGCTCTCCGCAAGCTCGGCAAGCTCCTTTTCCGCAAGCTCTGCGGAAAAAACATCGTTGCTGTTCCTGCCGAATCCCGGCAGATGCGGAACTACCACCTGATATTCCTTTGCAAAATAAGCCGCCTGTTTATTGAAGCAATGAACAAAATTCATTCCATGCAGAAACATTATTATCCTGTCGCTGTTTTCGCCGTATTTCTCATAGTACATCATTGCAAAGCCCTCCCTATTATCTCGATCCCCTTGTCGATCTCGTCGTATGTAATATTAAGCGGCGGGAGCAGCCTGAGCTTTACCTTTGCCGTAAGCGTTAGCAGTCCCATATCAAGGCACGCCTTGCAAACGTCCGCAGCTTTTTTTGTTTTCAGCCTGATCCCTATCATAAGACCCATTCCGTCAATGCCGTCTACCTCGGGGATCTCTGCAAGCTTTTTGCGGAAATATTCCCCTTTTGCTTTTATCTCATCAAGGAATTTCCTTGACGACACCTTGTTTACCACTGCCAGACCTCCCGCGCAGGCAAGAGGGTTGCCTCCGAACGTGGAACCGTGAGTTCCCGCCGTAAGAACGTTCCCGCATTTCTCGTCCGCAAGGCATATGCCCACCGGCACGCCGCCCGCAACGCCCTTTGCAAGAGTTGTGATGTCCGGCTTTACGCCGTAAAGCTTTGACGTGAGGAATTCTCCCGTTCTGCCCGCGCCCGTCTGGACTTCATCGGCGATCGTGAGAATATCCTTTTCTGCGCAGATCCTGAAAATTTCGTCCACAAATTCTTTTTCAAGGGGCATAACGCCGCCCTCGCCTTGAATGAACTCGAACATTATCCCGCAGACGGAATCATCGGCTTTATTCCGCAGATCCTCGATATTGTTTGCTTCAACATTTATAAATCCCTCAAGGAACGGGAAAAAGTAGTTATGGAAAACGTCCTGACCGGTAGCCGAAAGAGTCGCCAGAGTTCTGCCGTGAAAGCTGTTCACAAGAGTGATGATATTGTAACGCTTTGAGTCCTTTCCGTACTTATCAAAGGAATATTTTCTTGCAAGCTTTATTGCGCACTCGTTAGCTTCCGCGCCGCTGTTGCCGAAAAACATTTTTTCATAGCCGGTGACTTCCGAGAGCTTAGCGGCAAAGTCCGCTTGGACCTTTGTATAATAATAGTTTGACGTGTGCTGTAAGGATCTTGCCTGCTTGCATACCGCTTCCGCCCAGTCCTCGTCGCAGTATCCGAGGGAATTCACGCCTATACCGCTGCCGAAGTCGATATATTCCTTTCCGTTTTCGTCAATAGCGGTACGGTTCCCGCCGCTTTCCAGCACAACGGGGTAACGCCCGTACGTTCCCATAAGATGGCTGTTAAATTTTTCTATCGTACTCATAATAACCAACCCTTTTCTTTAATTCGTAATTTGTAATTATAAATTTACCTGCACTACGACTTTGATTTATTATTGCTTATTCTGTAATTTTATAAGATAATCTTTAAGAACAGGAATATCTTCAACAGAAGTGTTCCAAGTCATATCATAGTCAATAGAGCCATAATGATGTGCAAAAACATCACGCATTCCTGCAATAGCTTTCCACGCCATTCCATTATATTCTGATTTAAAATCTTCCGAAAGGCTCTTGACCAATTCACCGATCTGCAAGATCGGCATCGTTATGGAATTGCGATATATGAATCCGTTATCCTTGCTGAAAAATAATTCTTTATCATTGTTAAAAGCTTCATGCGTTTTGTTTATCTCATCACAGTACCTGATTATCTTTCCGACAATGAGTTCATCTCTTTTTTTATCTTTCATACAGTAAAATTCCCTCCTGCATGGCAGTCCTGATAATATTTTCGTCCGAAGATGTATCGGTTATAACATCAACATGACGTTTCAGCACGCTTTCCAATTCACTGATAAAAGATATATATTGGATCAGATTCCGTAAATTGCCTTTTGAGATCAAAAAGTCGTAATCGCTGTTTTCGTCTGCGTCTCCTCTTGCCATAGAGCCAAAAAGGAAAACACGTTCAACTCCATATTTCCGAACTATCGGAAGTATCATATCTTTTATGGTCATAGCATTTGCCGTACTCATAAAAATTTTCCTTTCCAAGCCTGCTCTCAGCACTTTAATTACGCATTACGAATTATGCATTACGCATTATCTCAACTCTCAACTCTTAACACTCAACACTATCAATAGCCCATTTCCTTAAGCTCGGCAACAATTTTAACGTATTCCTCGCGGGGATCAAAGCCCGCATAATCCTCACGCTTCAGGTCGATAGTGTCGCCGTGGGAGATCCCTCTTATGCGCTTGGTCTCAAAGGTGCCGCGGAAATTTCCCCACTTTGCGGACTCCACCGTAACAAGTCCGTCGTTCGCACCGTATTTTCTCAGCAGAAGATTTGTAAATCCGAGCAGATTGAAGCTGAACGGATATTTCATTACCGAAGCATAGCTCTGATAATATACCTTGTCGGAATCCGGCACCTCAGCGTTAAATCCCTCAGTGTACCTGCAGCTAAGCTGGTGCGCTAAGGTGTAAAAATCCGGAGTGTTGTCCCCAAAGCTCCTGAAACGCTTATCCATAAAGTCGGAAACCTTCCTGTAAAAGCTGTCAGGAAGCCTTTCCGCTTCATCGGAGACCTGTGAACCCCTGTGCGGAGTCCCCACCGTGGTCAGAGTAGCCACGCTGTCCGCCATGCCGAGCTTTGTGATTGCATAGCGTGAGTCAAGACCGCCCTTTGAATGGGCGATTATGTTCACCTTTTCGCAGCCCGTTTCAGCCTTTATTTCAAGGATCTTATTCTTTATCAGCTCGGAATTCGTAGCGATCGTGGCGCAAGCCTCCTGATGCCCGTAATAGATCTTCGCGCCGTTTTTGATAAGCTCTTTCGGGATACGTCCCCAGTAGTTGAAATATTTCCAGTCACGGAAGCCCATTCCATGAACAAGAAGTACAGGATATTTCGTGGCGCATATCTGCGATTCCACCCGCTGACTGTCACAGGCTGCACGGGTAGTCTCGTAATCGTATTCCGCATTTGCGGAACGGTACAGCCCTATCAGCGCAAATATCCCCACTATAGGTATTGGCAGCAGGAAAAACGCAAGCACGCGCTTTACGATCCCCAATCGTCTGCATAAAACCATTATGCGGATAATTCCGTTAAAGCCGTAACCAAAAATTATCAGCCCCGCGATCACCGCGTCGGGTATCCAATAGCTCTTGGGAAGTCCCCAGAAATCATTTACTATCGCAGCTATGTAGAATATCGTCTGGAACACAAGGGAGATCGCCGTATATTTCAGCAGATATTTCCCGCCGTACATTGCTCTTATCCGGATATTCACCGAAGACTTGTCAAATTTTGTCTTGTATGGCTTTACCGCAAGCCTTATCAGCCAATAAAGAGCAAACAGCACAAAGGGCGCGGCGTTTAATATCAGCATTACATACCCGAAAAATACAGACCCGAAAATTTCGATCTCCTCAAAGCTTTCCGGCAGCAGACATATCCTGACAAAAAGATATATATGCGGAATTATAGTTATCCCGATAAATTTCCCCACACTGCCTGCAAGGGAAAGCTTTCCCGTAAGATCAAGTATTACAAGCACTATAAATATAAGCGATATAAATACTAACATTCCCCTTGCCCCTTTTTGTCTTTAAATGAATTGCGTGCCTATGCCCTCGTTTGAAAGCAGCTCAATAAGTATTGAATGAGGAACTCTTCCGTCAATGATACAGGTCTTTTTAACGCCTCGTCTGACAGCTTCTACGCAGCAGTCTATCTTAGGGATCATTCCGCCGGAAATTATTCCCTGACGCTTCATGAACGGAACTTCACTGACCTGAACGGTATTTATAAGCGTTCCGTCATCGTCCTTATCTTTAAGAAGTCCCACAATATCAGTCATAAGAATAAGATTTTCCGCGCGGAGCTCTGCTGCTATCCTTGCCGCCGCAGTATCGGCGTTTATGTTGTAGGTCTGACCGTTCTCATCGCAAGCCACCGTTGCTATAACGGGAACATATCCTCTGTCCAGAGCGTCCGTTATAGGCGTTGTATTAACGTTCTCGATCTCTCCCACAAAGCCGAGGTCGGGATCGCTCTGCATTTTTGAAGCGGTTATCATCTGACCGTCGATCCCGCACATTCCCAGAGCCTTGCCCTTATGCCTTGTAAGATGTGAAACAAGCTCCTTGTTGACCTTTCCGGCAAGGACCATTTTAACGATGTCAACGGTAGCCTCATCGGTGTAGCGCAGACCGTTAATGAATCTGCTTTCAATGCCCACTCTTTTAAGCATTTCGTTGATCTCGGGACCGCCGCCGTGAACGAGCACTACTTTTACTCCTACCAAGGAAAGCAGGACAATATCGCTCATAACGGCATTTTTAAGCTCCTCGTTGGTCATAGCATTGCCGCCGTATTTTACAACTACTATCTTGCCGTTGTATCTTTGTATGTACGGAAGCGCGTCTATAAGAATTTTAGAACGTATTTCATTTGAAATTTTTATTTCACTCACTTAATAAAACCTCTTTTGAATTGATTTGAAATTCAGGCGTTTGAAGTAACTCGCCCACCCCCTTGAGGGGGTCGAACACACTAACCGTTGAATGTTCTCCAGATTCGGGGGGGACGCGCCTGCAAGCTCAGCTTGCTTAGCTTCTGTAGTCTCCGTTAATTTTAACATAGTCGTATGTCAGGTCACAGCCCCAAGCCGTGGCGGAAGATCTGCCCATGTTAAGATCAATAAGGATCTCAATCTCGTCCTCGGAAAGGATCTTTTTCGCCTCTTCCTCTGAGAATCCCACTCCCGAACCGCCTTTGCACATGAGGATCTTTCCTGCTTTCGATGCAAAGGAAACGTCCGCCTTGTCAACGTCAAATTCCGCATTTGCATAACCCATTGCGCAGAGAACGCGTCCCCAGTTAGCGTCAGCGCCGAACATGGCACATTTTACAAGAGGTGAATTTATAACGCTCTTTGCAATTGTAATTGCAGTATCAAGATCGGGAGCGGTGGAAACTTCACAGGTAAGAAGCTTTGAAGCACCCTCGCCGTCCTTGGCGAGCATACGCGTAAGATTCGCCATGACCTGATAAAGAGCGTCTCTGAAAATCGCAAAGCTTTCATTTCCGGAGGAGATCTCAGCATTTCCGGCAAGCCCGCTTGCCATGATAACGCAAGTATCGTTTGTGGATCGATCCCCGTCCACGCTGAGACAGTTATATGTAACCTTCACCACTTCGGAAAGCGCCTTTTGCAGACATTCCGCAGATACGGCGCAGTCGGTGGTAATAAAATTCAGCGTAGTTGCCATATTGGGACAGATCATTCCGCTGCCCTTTGCCATGCCGCCAAGGTGACATTCCTTTCCGTCAATAACGAATTTAACTGCGTATTCTTTTTTAACGGTATCAGTAGTCATAATAGCAGTGGCAGCTTTGGAATTTCCCGTGTAGGAAAGCTTTCCCACGAGCTTTGGCACGGCGTTTTCTATAGGCTCTATAGGGAATATCTGTCCTATAACGCCTGTAGAGCCGATAATTACCTGCTCCGTGGGAATATTCAGCGCTTTTGCGGTAAGCTCGCACATTTTAACGGCTTTTTCGATACCGTCAGGATTACAGGTGTTTGCGTTTCCGGAATTGACGATAACGGCTCTTGCCTTTCCTCCGGAGCTTTCAAGATTGTTTTTAGTAACGATTACCGGCGCGCCCTTTACCTTGTTGCTTGTGTAAACTCCCGCCGCATTGCAGACATTATCCGCAAATATCATAGCAATATCATTTTTTGCGCCGCTTGTGAGAGACTCTTCCCAGTCGGGAGATCCCCATTTTTTTATGCCGCAGTAAACGCCGCTTGCCTTAAAGCCCTTTGCAGCGCAAACACCGCCGTCTATAGTATGAAATTTCTCTTCTATCATAATACAAATTACCTCCGCGAAATTCGTAATTTATGCAAAAGCTAACTTACCTTTAGGTTCGGGGATATTCCTGCCGATCTTTTTAGCAGTCTCTATCCATTCATCTATTATAACATGAACATTTTCAAGGGCTTTCTGCATAGTCTCACCGTCAGCCATACAGCCGGCAAGCTCCGGAACTTCGGCAATATAGCTGTTATCCTCATTGCTCCAATAGATAATGATCTCGTATTTATACATAGTACCTCTGCACGTTTAAAAAGCCAAAAATCTCAACTCTTAACTCTCAAAACTCAACACTCATAAGAGTCCTGTTGTTTCATCAATTCCCATCATGATGTTCATGCACTGAACAGCCGCACCGCTTGCACCCTTGCCAAGATTGTCAAGACGCGAACAAAGCAGAACATGATCCTCATTGCCGAAAACAAATATCTGCATAAGGTTTGTGTCGTGAAGAGTATTTGCCGCAAGGAAACCGTCCTCAAGAACTCCCTCGCCGCCGAATGGCATTACTTTCACAAAATTCTGTCCCTCATAATGCGCCGCCATGACCTCCCAGACGTGCTGCGCAGAGGTCTTTTTAGCCATTGCACGAAGATGAAGAGGTATGGTAACTACCATTCCGTTATAATAATCATCAACTATGGGGTTGAATATGGGCGGATATGAAAGCCCTGAAACAGCCATCATTTCCTTGATGTGCTTGTGATGCTTCCCCATGGAATACTGTCTTGGGGAATTGTATTCAAAGGGCTTGTTTTCGCCCTCATAAACGGCTATGGTTTTCTTTCCCGCTCCGCTGTATCCGGATACGGCATGACACACTATAGGGTGATACGGAGCAATAAGCCCCTCCTTGACAACAGGATAAAGCGCCGCATTGAATCCGCTTGCATAACAGCCGGGAACGGCAACTCTTTTTGAAGCGGCAATTTTTGCCCTGTGCTCAGCGGAAAGCTCCGGCAGCCCGTATGCCCACGCAGGATTAGTCCTGTGCGCCGTAGAAGCGTCAATAACTCTTGTGTTCTTATTTTCCACAAGCGATACCGATTCCACTGCGGCAGCGTCCGGCAGACAAAGGAACGTAAAATCCGATTCGTTTATCAGCCTTTTCCTTTCGGAAACGCTCTTTCTAAGATCCTCGTCTATTTTGAGAAGCTCCACATCTTTTCTGTCCTTAAACCTTTCAACTATCCTAAGACCCGTAGTCCCTTCCTGACCATCAATGAAAACCTTATAAGCCATCTCAACAGATCCTTTCAAAATCTTTACAAATAAATTTACTCTTTTTCAAAAATTGTATTAAATATACATTATATAAGAAATTTGTGAATTTTAATTATATATTTAATGTATTTTTAATAAATTTATGCAATTATACAGAAAATTTATGTATATATTCAATTTTTAATGAATATTTCTGCAAGCTCACTGCGGATATAGTCTATCTGTGCCTTTACCGACTCCGGCGCAGGACCTCCGGGGACCTTTCGCATATTGACGCAGGTCTCCAGATTTATAGCTTCATAAACGTCCTCGTCAAATGTGGGACATACAGCCTTGTATTCCTCAATGGGAAGCTCTTCAAGAGTCGTTCCCTTTTCAATGCACATCGCAACAAGAGAGCCTGTGATCTTGTATGCATCGCGGAACGCCATTCCCTTTTTGACAAGATAATCCGCGCAGTCTGTAGCGTTTATAAATCCCTTAGCCGCCGCTGCACGCATATTGCCGCGGTTTATCTTCATAGTCTCCAGCATCGGCGTGAATGTTGAAATGCAGAGCTTTACCGTATCTATAGCGTCAAATATTGCCTGCTTATCCTCCTGCATATCCTTGTCATAAGCAAGAGAAAGCCCTTTCATCATCACTAACAGGGTATTCAGATCCCCGTAGACCCGTCCGGTCTTTCCCCTGATAAGCTCGGTAATGTCAGGATTCTTTTTCTGCGGCATTATTGACGAGCCTGTGGAATAAGCGTCGTCCAGCTCTATGAATCTGAATTCCCACGAGCACCACATAACGATCTCCTCGGAAAATCTCGACAGGTGCATCATCAGTATAGAAAGCGCCGAGCATAATTCTATGCAGAAATCCCTGTCCGAAACTCCGTCAAGACTGTTCTGCGTAATATCCTCGAATCCGAGCATCGCCGATACCTGCCTGCGGTCTATGGGATATGTTGTAGCCGCCAGCGCACCGCTTCCGAGAGGCATATAGTTCATTCTCTTGTAGGAATCCGCTATCCTGCCTATATCCCTCAGCAGCATATTTGCATAAGCCATCATATGATGCGCAAGGGTTATCGGCTGCGCTCTCTGCAAATGCGTGTAGCCGGGCATTACCGTATCAAGATTATTCTCCGCTATCGAGCATATCGTTTCCATAAGCTTCATTATAAGGGGAATTATCTCTATCACTTCATCTTTAAGGTACATTCTTATATCAAGAGCCACCTGATCGTTCCTGCTGCGGGCGGTATGGAGACGCTTTCCCGTTTCTCCGAGACGTTCGGTAAGCACCTGCTCAACGAACATATGAATGTCCTCCGCGTTAGGATCGAAAAGCAGCTTCCCGCTGTCAAGATCACTGAGTATCTCGTTCAATCCGGCAATTATCTTTTCGCTTTCGGATCTGTCTATTATGCCCGTATCTCCGAGCATGGCGGCATGAGCGATAGATCCGCGTATATCCTGCCTGTACATTCTTGCGTCAAACGAGATCGACGAGTTAAAATCGTTTACCCTTTTGTCAAGCTCCTTGCTGAATCGTCCTGCCCACATTTTATCAGCCATATTTATTCCTCCTGAGAATCATCTGTATTTCTTCCGGTATCCTCCGCCGTAGCCTCGGACGAGGACTCTGTCTGCTGATCTGACTGCTCTTCCTCAACACGTTCAGGGATACCGAACAGTCTCGCGCCCTCCTCGGACAATCTTTCATAGGTATCGGTCTTTGATTCCGTTATCCAGTACAGCCTGCTTGCGTCTTCATTAAATGAGATCCCCGCATATGTGGGAACTCCGTCCACATCTACCCTGAAATTTTTCTTTTCCAGCGTATAGCTTATCGGATCGTAGGTCATAACATATCCGTCGTTCACATAGCATTGATGCATATAATAACGGAAGTCGTCCGTGAATTCCACTACCACCAGCATGATCGGCAGACCGTTTTCATCGTACGTATTGCAGCCGACGCTTTCGTCCGCTATCCAGAAGCCCTCAAGCTTTTTCTGGACCTCAAGATCCTCCTCGTCCATAACATATCCCGAGCACGCGGAAAGCATTGCCGCAGCTATGCAGATAATGACAGCCGTTATTTTTTTAAGAATTTTCATAATTGTGTTCCTTTCGATAAAAGCTTGCTCATGTTATTATTTTCAGAAATATTTTTAAGAATATTCTCCGCAGCTCAGATAAGCCCCAGCATTTCCGAGCCTGACGGAGCGAAAAATATTTTTAAGAATATCTCTCCCTGCCCATACCGGCACATGAACGAATAAACGGGACGCAGCGCGAGCCGACCGTAAAGCGGCTCCGCGCCCATTCACCTCATATCCTAACGGTGAATTTTCGCCCCGTGATCTCTCAATAAAAATTACTTGTTGTTCCTCTTTGCGTCCAGCATAGCCTTTACCTTGATCGGAAGTCCGAACAGATTTATAAAGCCTGCGGAATCCGCCTGATCGTAAACGTGATCCTCGTCGAATGTAGCTACCTCTTCGCTGTAAAGAGTATATGGAGACGTTACGCCTGCATTGATGATATTGCCCTTATAGAGCTTGAGCTTAACATCTCCGGTAACTGTCTCCTGAGTCTTATCAACGAAAGCGGAGAGCGCCTCGCGGAGAGGAGTGTACCACTGACCGTTGTAAACGATGTCCGCAAAATCTATAGCGAGCTTCTGCTTCATGCGCTGAGTAGCCTTGTCAAGAGTGATAGTCTCGAGGACTTCGTGAGCAGCATAGAGGATAGTTCCGCCGGGAGTTTCGTAAACGCCTCTTGACTTCATGCCTACAAGACGGTTCTCAACAATATCCGCAAGACCTATTCCGTTTGCGCCGCCAAGCTCGTTGAGCTTCATAACGAGAGAAACGCTGTCCATTGTCTTGCCGTCTATTGCAGTAGGTATACCCTTTTCAAAATGGATAGTAACATAAGTTGGCTTGTCCGGAGCCTGTACCGGAGAAACGCCGAGCTCAAGGAAACCGGGCTTTTCATACTGAGGCTCGTTGGCGGGGTCTTCAAGATCAAGACCCTCATGTGAAAGGTGCCAAAGGTTCTTATCCTTGGAATAATTTGTTTCTCTGTTTATTTTAAGAGGGATATTGTGAGCCTCCGCGTAATCTATTTCCTGATCTCTTGATTTAAGATCCCAGATCCTCCACGGAGCGATTATTTCCATTTCCGGAGCAAACGCCTTGATAGTCAGCTCGAATCTTACCTGATCGTTGCCCTTTCCTGTGCAGCCGTGGCAGATAGCGTCCGCGCCCTCTTTCTTGGCGATCTCCACGATCCTTTTGGCGATTATCGGACGCGCAAAGGACGTTCCGAGGAGGTACCTGTTCTCATAAACAGCCTGAGCCTTTACCGTCGGGAAGATGAATTCCTCAACGAATTCCTTTTTAAGATCCTCGATATAGAGCTTGGAAGCGCCTGTTTTGATAGCTTTTTCCTCCAGACCGTCAAGCTCGGTGCCCTGACCTACGTCTCCGGAAACGGCGATGACTTCGCAGTTGTTATAATTTTCCTTAAGCCATGGGATAATGATGGACGTATCCAGTCCTCCGGAATAAGCCAGAACTACCTTTTTGATGTCTTTTTTTGCCTTTGCCATTATAAATTCCTCCATAAAAATATATTAAAAATTGTTTTATCGGACATTATAGAATCAATTATACACTATTTTCCGTATTTGTCAAGCGCTTTTTGCATATTTTTATTAACATTTTGAAAATATGCGAAATATTATGTATAAAAACGGCAATATTCATTTTAAAATGAATATTGCCATAAAACAGACATCTTATATAATAAATGTCACGCCAGATACTGACGGGTATATTCGGTTTGCTCGAATATTAATCCGCTTTGTGTTTTTCGTATCATAAGCACCAATGGAAGCGGAGTTTCGTCAAGTAACCCCAATCCCTTTGTTTGATCTTTGTCATAATATTGCAATCCTAAAGTATCTTTATTCCAACATTTAGAAAGCTTTTTAGCTTTTTCAAAATTTAAGCCGTTATCAACGCAATATTTTTCAATTTGTTCCGACCATTCTTCAAATCTTGGACACATCATAATTGATCCTCCTTTACAAAAGTAAGATAATTTCCTTTTGAATTGTAGACTACACTCGTTTCTTGATCAAATACTGCTAAAATATCCTTATCACCCTTAGATGGCATAAGACAATTGTCATCGACCCCCGGGTGAGTATGCCCGCTCCACTTGTAACCCTTTTCGGACAAGGCTTTTGCCTCATCAATATTGATATTGACTTTCTTACTGTTTCCTCGGATAATAAGTCTTTCCTCGCCTTTAGTAAACATTGCAAATTCATCGCCTGTTTTTGCTGTCAATGCGGAAAGATCTGACATATTTACCGATTTTTTCGGAACAGTCACACGGCTGTCAAACTCTGGCAGATCATCGAGCAATTTTTGCTGTCTGTTGTTCAATGGCATATCAAAAGTCATTATGGCATTGGGATTCCCTTTGCCGGTATGCTGCTGTTCGATAGGCTGTTCTATTGCCGAAATACTCACGTCACCACTTCCTATTTTTATTATACCACCATTTCCGGATTTGTCAACAGCTATCGAAAAGTTCATATGCCATAATAAAAAGCACCCTTTTCAGAGTGCTTTTTAAAACATTCAATTTTTTAATGTCACGCCAGATACTGACGGGTATACTCGGTTTGTTCAAACTTAATATCATTTCCTATACGGCTGATCTTCAGTACGACCGGCGCCGGAGTTTCATCAAGAAGTCCCATTTTACCCTTTTCCGGATCATGATACTGGAATATTATATCGTCTGCTCCACAGCCTTTTATCATTTTTTTTATTTTTGAAAAATCAAGACCGTTATTATCACAATAAGTTTTTATCTTATCAGCATATTTTGAGTATTCCATACACATAGTGATCACTCCTTAATCGAATTTATCAAATTTTCTATACTGACCTTTTGAATTATAAATTACCATACTTTTTTGTTTAAAGCATTCAAATATCTGCAAATCTCCATCGGATACTTCAAGGCAGAAAAAACCCGTTCCCGGGTGAGTATGCCCGCTCCACTTGTAGCCCTTTTCGGACAAGGCTTTTGCCTCATCAATATTGATATTGACTTTCTTGCTGTTCCCTCGGATAATAAGTCTTTCCTCGCCTTTAGTAAACATTGCAAATTCATCGCCTGTTTTTGCTGTCAATGCGGAAAG
>CANQZS010000024.1 GCA_947628385.1 uncultured Clostridia bacterium
TATGTCATGAATGATAATGACAGGTTAAAGGAGCTTGCCCGTATGCGCGAAAAAGCTATGCATGACAGAGCCTCCGAGCTTGAAGAAGCTATGCAGGATGGCAGAGATAAGGGCATAGCCGAGGGAATGGCAAAAGGCATAGCCGAGGGTATGGCAAAAGGCATAGCCGAGGGAATGGCTAAAGGCAGAGCCGAGCGTGACAACGAAATATTCGCGAAAATGAAAGCATATGGTTTATCCGACAGTGATATACAAAAAATATTCAGTATCGAGCCTAAAAAATAACCCCTGTCAATTGAACACACAAAAAGCCCCCGCGAAGCGGGGGCAATTTTTGTAAGCTTTATAAGCTTATTATGCAGTTTGCTTAATGTGAAGATCACTGTAAGAGCTGCAGAACGCTCTGAGGCAGGCTGTTTGCCTGTGCAAGCATAGACTGTGAAGCCTGAGACAGGATCTGGTTCTTTGTGAAGTTCATCATTTCGTCTGCCATGTTGGTATCACGGATACGAGACTCAGCAGATGTAAGGTTCTCAATAGTAACGTTCATATTGTCGATCTTGTGTTCAAGTCTGTTCTGAACGGAACCGAATGTAGCACGAACCATAGATACCTTATTGATAGCATTGTCGATCTTATCAATTGCGTAGTTAGCAGACTTCTGATCGAGGAGGCTAAGGTCAGCTGTTCCAAGACCGTCAGCACGAGCGGAGCAGTCCATATTAGCCTTGAGGTCGCCAAGACCATTTGAAGAATATCTGAATGTGAAGTCAACAGAATCCTTGGTTCTTGCGCCAGCCTGAAGTACAAGGTGATCTGTGTAGGTCAGAGGTGCTGTTGCATAGTTGTTTGAATTGGACTTAGAAACCTGTGAAGAGTTTTCTACTATTTCTGCGGTAGGCTTTGAGCCTTCTGTGTAATCATAATCGCTGAAGTTAATTCCGTAAGTTATGTTGCCACTTAATCCATCAGTTGCAGCTCCATCTGGAGCCATTTTAAGTGTTATAGAACCGGAACCCACTGTAATTACTATCTGTCCCGCTGTATCGTCATCAACTTCAAACTTCTTGCCGTTTACTGTAATTCCTGCAGCTTTAGATACCTTAACACCGTCAATAGATAACTCAAGTGAATCATCTTTACTTGTAGCATCATATTTTGCTGTTACAGTTGCTTTACTCAACTTGTCAAGCAAATCTTTTATATCTTTAGTCATATCGTCATTTGTAATACCTGTAACTGTCACTTCCAAATCTGCATCATCAGCCTTAAGTGCATCAGCAGCAGATCCAGCGGTAGTAGTATTTGTCTTAACTGTCGCACCACCATTTTCAGGTGCAGTGGTTTTGTTCTTGGGGTTTGTTATTTTTAATGTGATTGTATCACCATTAACAAGATCACTTTCGTCTACCACTACATTAGCAAGATTTCCAGACGTTCCAAACTTAAAACCGCCGTTACCAGCTTTATTGTCAACCAAACCTTTTACAACATCAAGCTTTGCACCATTTGTTGCATCAACAGCACTCCACTCTCCTTTAGTTGCATCATACTTAAATGTAACCTCAAAAGATTCTGGACCATCATTCTCAAGTTTATTATCCCCTCTGTTTACATCGGCAAAAATATTTCCCCAATCTGTGTCTGCGTAGTTCTTTGTGTCTACTTTCTGAGAGTCAAGAAGCTTTATATCAGATGCGCCAAGCTGTTTAGCACTTCTGAAATTGTTTGCATAATCGAATTTGCCATCAACTGCAAGAGTACCGTCAGCCATCTGACCACCGTTAAGGAGAATAACGCCGTTGAAGTCGGTGTCAGCGATCTGGTTCAATTCGTCGTTGAGCTGGTCGAATTCGAGCTGGATAGCCTCACGGTCAACGTCGTCCTGATATGTACCGTTAGCTGCCTGATCTGCAAGGGTCTTCATTCTCTGGAGAATGGAGTCGGTCTCAGTAAGAGCGCCCTCAAAGGTCTGGATCATTGAGATACCGTCCTGAGCATTCTTAACGCCCTGAGTCATGCCGGCGATCTGTGATCTCATCTTCTCGGAAACTGCCAGACCTGCGGCGTTATCGCCTGCGCGGTTGATAGCGTAACCACTGGAAAGCTTTTCAAGGGACTTGCTGAGCTTGGAATTGTTGATACCGAAGTATCTGTTAGCGTTCATCGCTGTAATGTTGTGCTGTACTACCATAAAATTTACCTCCTGTAAATGTTTTTGAAACGCAGATCCTTTGCATTTCGCTAAAGTATGCTTTAGCGAAATTAGAATATTAACATTTTGTTAAATGGCTTGCCTGCGTTATTTGAGAGGCGTGAAAAACATACGTTTGCTTCCTTATTTTGACATAAGATTTAATGTTTTCGACAAAATTCGTGCATTTTCAGGAATATTTTAACTTTTTAAGTAATTTTTTACATTATATTAGTTTAAAAATCGGTTGACAATATGCAAAAAGCTTTCAGGAAATTTATGGAACTACAAATTATTACAAAATGATTAAATTGCGCGTTAAATATCAAGAAAAGTTTACAGAATTTCAAAAAAGTTTCTGATTTCGGGTGAAAAATTAAGGCTTCCTCAATTGTATTAACAGTGAAGAGCAAAAAAACTGCTCCAAAACGTTGACTTTTGCTCCGAAAAATAGTATCATAAAAAACAGGGAAAAAGGGGGAATTTTTGCATTTATATATTTATTCTGAACAAAAATTATATAAATTACATTTCCGGTCATAAAATTTGCTATAGTATAATAAATTGCTATAAAAGCAATAATTTGACTACAGAAAATTGCAGAAAAATTCACTATTTAAAAATTGCAAAAAAATGCAGAAAATGGAATAGAAAGGAAGATAATTTATGAAAATGAACACAAGAGCAATTGCGGCGATCGCGGCGGCGGCAATGGCGGTCTCGTCGCTTGGTACGGTGGTAAGCGCCAAGGGCTGGGAGCAGTCGGACAGCGGGACGAAGTACGTTCTTTCAAGCGGAAAAAATGCCGCCGACGGTTTGTACATCATTGACGGCACGGTATATAAATTTGATAAGGACGGCAACAGTATGGGAAAATATTCCGGTTGGACGAAAAAGGACGGCGTCCGCAGATATTACAAAGAGGGCGCGGCTTACACGGGCTGGCTGAAAAACAAGAGCGGTCAGAGGAGATATGTGCTTGACGGGTACCTTGTCAAGGACAATATCCAGATAGGCGAAACGCAGTACATTTTCGATTCAGACGGCTATCTTTCGGGGCAGCAGAAGCTTGCCATTTCCGCAGACTGCGGAACGGTTACGACGGCGGACGATCACATCACGGTAAAGCTCACCATGCTTGCAGACGGTCATGAATCCTTTGGAGCGCTTTCACAGCTTGAACGCTGGGAAAAGGGTGAATGGGTCGAGTCGGGGCTTGGAGAGATACCGGTAACCATGGAGCTTCACTCGCTTGCCAAGGAGGGAGACAGTGAAGAGCTTACGCTTTATCTTCACGATCTCAAGCTTACGGAGGGAATTTACAGGATCCCCATAAACAACAATGCGGACTCTGTGGGAATTTTCTCGCTTGACGGTGCGCCGATTGTGAGCGGCGAGCCGGAGGCTGAACACGCAAGCACATATGCGATTTTTGAAGTCAATGAATAATTTTGTGTAGAATAAAGGTGAAATATAAAAATATCCCCGTTACAGGAAAAATACACTGTAACGGGGATATTATTTTGCGCCGCAGGCGCAAAATTGTTAATTACGAATTACGCATTAATTTTAAAGTCCAACTTCTATTATGTTCATGAAAATTCCGTACTCGGTCACATCAATGTACCCGTATGAGGGACGCATACCATCTCTCGGACAGGAACAGCTCCCCGGATTCATTACGTCTATACCATCATCACGCGAAATGTACCGCTCATGCGTGTGCCCGTAAAGCGCCGCACAACAGCCATTATCCTGCGCCGCAAAACAAAGCGCCTCAGTGCCGTCCTTTACATAATATCTGTGCCCGTGTGCACAGAAGATCTTCCTGCCCATTGCCTCAATTATAAGATGATCCGGCGACTTCCGCGAAAAATCACAGTTCCCCCTTACACTGCGCAAGTCTATATCAGGAAAATTTATCCTCGCGGCGGCAACATCTTCCTCACCGTCGCCAAGATGAATAAACATATCAGCCTCGGGATTCGCCCTGATTATTTTTTCTACCTGAGATCTTGAACCGTGGGAGTCGGACATTACAATGATCCTCACAAAAAATCGTTCCTTTCATATACTATATTACAGCTATCCGCAATATACGGAAAATAACGCGCTTTGTTCTGTTTACAGATATTATAACATATGCTGTAAAAGAAAGAAAGAACAAATTAAGAATTTTGCGGATAAATTTTTTCAAAAGGAGAAATTTTCTCATGGCAAACCTTAATTTAGACCCTAAACAGACCGATAAACTCATCAGAGCGGTAAGCGCTAAGCTCGGCGTCGCGCCGGACAGCCTGAAAAAGGATCTCGAAAACGGTAAATTCGATTCCGCATTGAAAAATATGAAGCCCTCGGAAGCGGCTGCCTTTAATCAGGTGGCAAAGGATCCCGCTCTTCTGGAAAAATTTATGAGCACCTCTCAGGCTCAGGCTCTTTATAAAAAGCTTACCGGCGGAAAATAAGCAATAATGATTCACGGGACGGACGGTGAGAACTCTGGACGATATTGCCGAAAAAATTCAGTCGCTTCTTGACGACGAGGAAAGTATGCGGCAGATAACAGAGCTTGCCGCAATGCTTTCCGGCGGGGAGCTTTCCGGCGGGGATCCCGCCGACGATACGTCCGGATCTGCGCCGGAGGGATCTTCGGCTGACAGCGGCGGCTTGGGATTCGATCCTATGGCGGTCATGAGACTTCTCGGAGCAGCGTCCGCAGGCGATAGTAATATCGAGCTTTTAAAGGCTCTGCGCCCTCATCTTTCGGAGGAAAGACAAAAAAAGCTCGATAAAGCACAAAAGCTCCTCAGACTTTATAACGTATTCTCCGCAATGAGGGAAAGCGGTATGCTCAACGATCTGGAGGGAATTCTCTGATCCCGCCGCATTACATAGAAAGGAAGTGTGAAAATGCCGGATAACGGTATTCTGGAAGCCGAACAGCGGGTAAGGGAGATGAACAGAATGACCCGACAGTATTCCGAACAGGGCAACCGCTATCTTCAAAGCATGAGAAATGTTCCCCCACAGACGCGTCAGGTCAGATTTGAGCCTGCCGCGCCTGCTCCAAGGGAAAAAACAGGACAAGAAAGCTCCTCCGGCGGCTCAGGTGGGATACACGGGAACGTACGCGATCCCGTCGGCAGTCAGCCGCAGCACGCAAGCAATTCTACGGCGCGTTCCTCCGGCTCTCCGAACACCCGCGGCGGGAGGATAGGCTTCCCCGACCTTACCGCCGACGGCGAAAGGATAATGATTCTTCTGCTGATATATCTTCTCATGCGGGAAAATTCAGACATAAAGCTTATCCTTGCGCTCGGCTATCTTCTTTTATAGAGCGCATCTTTAAAACGTCGAAAGGAGGAGTGCTTGCTCCGCAAGCATATCATGAGCATGAAATTGTTTTCAAAAGCTGCCGGATATGAAAATCCAGAAATGAAAAAAAGACTCCTTGAGGATATTGACTATGTTTCAAAACGGCTCGAAAACATTCGCGAATGTTACGACATGACCTCCGAGCCGGAGCTCGTTGACGCGCTTATCTATGAGGAAAAGGCTATGAGATCAAGATTCGATTATCTCATCAGGATAGCAAAGGAGAATAATATAAAATGCAGGATCTTTATTCGGGAATGATCTCCGGCAGCGGATCTGCGGAGATCATAATTTATGCGGTAATGGCAATATCCGCCATTGCAATGCTTGTCTATTATCTGCGGTCGGAAAAGCCCGTGAGAACGGCTGTTTTCGGAATGATCTCCGGAGCCGCAGCTTTGCTCCTCGTGAACCATTTCGGCGGCGGGATAATTCCATGCGTTCCGCTGAACGGCTTTACGGCTTTTATTGCGCTGACTCTGGGAATTCCCGGCGTTGCCGCGCTGATAGCTCTGCTCATGCTTTAGGAACGAAGCGTTCCGCCCGTTGACAAATTTTTTCGGGACTGCTATAATATAGCTAACGGGACAGTTCCCGAATTCGCCGAGGAAGTGGAGCTTTTATGACGAGAAATACCCCAATAACCGCGCTCAGAGGCGTAGGCGAAAAACGCGCAGAGCTTTATAAAAAGATCGGGATAAATACCGTCGGAGATCTGCTTTTCCATTTTCCCAGACGGTATATAGACTATTCCCAGCCCGTGCCGATAGATACGGCTCCCTTGGGAGAACACGCCGTGGTAAAGGCTATGGTGATAAAAAAGAACGGCGCTGCCCGCATAAGACAAGGGCTTGTTTTGTATAAGATATTTGCCGAGGACGAAAGCGGCGGGCGATTTACGATAGTATTCTATAACAACCGCTTTGCCTCCGACGCGCTCCATGAGGGCGAGGAATATTATTTCAGCGGAAAGGTCTCCGGCAACCTGACGCGGCGGGAAATGAATTCGCCTACGGTCATAAAGGCTTCCGAAAAGGATCTTCTCCGTCCGGTATATCCGCTTACGGAGGGACTTACCACGGCTATGGTAACGGCAAATATTTCCGAGATCCTTAACAGAGCGGAGGACGATGTATTTACCGATACTCTTCCTGACAGGATACGGCTGGAATATTCGCTTTCCACACTGGAATACGCTCTCAGGAACATTCACTTCCCCAAGGACGAATATTCCGCAGATACCGCCAAAAAGCGCCTTGCCTTTGACGAGCTTTTAAGTCTCCAGCTCGGAATGATGATGATAAAGAACCATAACCGCACCGAAAAGGGCTGCCGTATGGATATTCGCAAAGCCGATATGGACAGGCTTTATTCCTCGCTTCCCTTTGAGCTTACAAACGCTCAGAAGCGGGCGGCAGCAGATATTATAAAGGATATGTGCGGGATATATCCCATGAACAGACTCGTTCAGGGAGACGTAGGCTCCGGAAAGACCGCCGTTGCCGCCGCCGCGGCATATTTCGCCGCCGCAAACGGCTACAGGACAGCATTGATGGCTCCTACGGAAATACTTGCTTCACAGCATTATAAAACTCTTTCGGAAATGCTTGGACCTCTCGGAGTCGGCGTTTGCCTGATAACCGGCTCAATGACGAAAAAGCAGCGGGCTGCCGCTGCGGAACGGCTTACTCAGGACGATTGCTTCGTAGCGGTAGGGACTCATGCGCTTATTTCCGAGTCTACCGTATTCAGCAATCTTGGGCTTGTCATAACCGACGAACAGCACCGTTTCGGAGTCGATCAGCGCGCCGCTCTTGCAGTCAAGGGAGATTCCCCGCACAGGCTGGTAATGTCCGCAACTCCGATACCAAGGACGCTGGCGCTTATTTTTTACGGAGATCTGGATATTTCCATACTGAACGAGCTTCCCAAGGGCAGACAGAGGATCGAGACCTTTGCGGTGACCTCCAAGCTCAGGGAGCGTGCGCTGGGATTCGTAAAAAAGCAGCTTGACGAGGGACGTCAGGGATACATCGTCTGCCCTATGATAGAGGAGGGCGATTCCGAGATCGCTTCGGCAAAAAGCTATGTTGAGGGACTTAAAAAAACCGTCCTTGCCGATAAGCGCACAGGACTTCTGCACGGAAAAATGACCGCCGCCGAAAAGGACAGGATAATGACCTCCTTTAAGGATCACGAGCTTGATCTTCTGGTCGCAACGACTGTTGTAGAGGTAGGCGTAGACGTTCCCAATGCAACGGTGATAGTTATTGAAAACGCAGACAGGTTCGGACTTTCACAGCTGCATCAGCTGCGAGGACGGGTAGGCAGAGGAAAATTCCAAAGCTACTGCGTTCTTATAGCGGGGAGCGTTACGGAGGAATCCCGCAAGCGTCTTGAGATAATGACAAAGACCTCGGACGGCTTTGAGATCTCGGAATTCGATCTGAAAATGCGCGGCGCGGGAGATTTTTTCGGCAGCCGTCAGCATGGACTTCCGGATCTGAAAATAGCGGATATTGCCGCAGACAGAGAGCTTCTTGCAGCAAGCCGGCGCGCCGCTGCGGAGCTTCTTGGGGAAAGTCCGGATCTTTCGGGATTCCCGCTTCTCCGCGCCGAGACCGAGGAGCTTTTCTCCCGCTGCAGCAATGCAGCCGAGGCGTTATAGAATATCCAGCCGCTCAGTGTGATATAAAACCGAGCGGCTTTCAGTTTGTCGAAAAAGTGACTACTATTTTGCGCGAAGCGCAAAATATAAAGCTGGTCAAGCTGAGCACAGCTTGCGGATTCCAAAGGCAGAGCCTTTGGTCGCGCTCCGCAGAGCGCGAAACTCTCCTTTTCAAAGCGCTCTGCAAAGGGGTGAATTGCAAACTGCGCAGCTGTTTGCAAGAGGGGAACGCTCTGCAAGAGAGAGCGTTCCCCTGAATTAACGGTTTATGTTATGTAAGCCTTTTGAAACAGTCCGGTGGACTGTTTCAAAATCAATTAATATGTTTTCTACAGTCTGAAAACCGAACGCTTTTTTAACTTTTTTACATTAAACGGTTGAAATTCCGATAATAAAGTGGTATAATGGTATTTCAGAATATGTCCGGTATATAAGTTGATAATGATATGAATTGCTCGTTTTGTGCAAAATTGCCTTTAATGATGGCTGTTGCTTAGTTTTTTTGTGCAATACTCCAAAACTTAAAGGGCAATGCAACAAAACGAGCTTTTTTTGCCACTACTTTAATGACAGGTCTTTTAAGGGAAGAAAAAATGTGGTATAATGTCATTATCAACACGAAATAAAAAGAGAGCGGTTGAGAGGTGATGTTATAAAATGGATACAGATTTCTCCCAGTGCGTAAAAAAAGCTCGGGACGGCGACGCGGACGCATTCGCCGAATTGTATTCAACAGTATACAGAGAGCTGTACCACATTGCTCTTGTAAACCTTAAAAATCAGCACGACGCTTCCGATGTGGTTAGCGACACGGTTCTGGAAGCATATACCTCCATAAAAAAATTAAGAGATGAAAACGCATTCAAGGCGTGGATGATCCGTATCCTTACTGTAAAAATAAAAAGAAAACAGAGGGAATATATAAAGAATCGGGATCACCTCACAAGCATTGATGATCTTGAAGATCTCGACAGTGTAGAACAAAAGAAAGCCGGAGAAATAAATTACGGCGGATTAGAGATAATGGAGGAATTCAAAAAGCTGAACGAGGACGAAAGACTTGTTTTATCACTGAGCGTGGTTTCAGGATATACAAGCGAAGAGATCGCTAAGATCACGGGATCATCTGCAAATACCGTAAGATCAAAGGCGGCAAGGGCAAAAATAAAACTGAAAAAGCTGCTCGAGGAACGCTGAATGAAAGGAGGTAGGGATCATGAAGTTTGAAGAAAGATTGAAAGAGCTTATAGACGAGGCTGAGGTTCCCGTTGAACTCATGCCTCAGAATATAGCGGCAATGCTTAAAGCAAAAAACGCGCAGTCTGAAAGATCCGCGGATAAGAAAAATATAAAAATGTCCGCAAACGTCTCTGCACAACGTCGTACTATTATAATCAGAACTGCAGCAGCCGCAGCCGCCTGCGCTGTGTTCACGGCAGGAATGTTGGCATACAACAGCAGGAACGAGGAACAGGATCAGATAGAGGAACGCATCAAGTACGAGGCTATTCTTCCTCCGCCTGAGACATATGACGATCTTTACAATATCTATACGGATATTTACCTGAACGGTGACGGCGATAACACCGAAGCAAACGGAAGCAATGCCGGAGGCAATTCCTCGGAGGAGCCTATAGAATATTCCGGAACGGCACCGGAAGCCCCGCCGGATATATCCGCACAGGATTTTTCAGTGTCGGACGCCGACATAGTAAAATGTGAGGGCGACTATATGTACTGCCTGAAGGACAGCACCCTTTACATAGTTTCTATGGAAACTATGGAGGTCGTCTCAACAATAGAAAGCTCGCTCGATCCGCCCATAGAAATATATATTGAGGGCGATAATATAATTCTCATCTCAACAGAAACAGGAGAACGGCAGGCGATCGGTGATGTTATGGAAAAAGCCGCCGGCTCCGCAGATGAAGCCGGAGATCTTCCCACAGGATCCGATGTTCCAGCAGACGATCCGGACTCTATACAGCCGGCATCATATGATCCCGACTTATCCGGACAGGAGCTCCTGAATGACAAAACAGGTTATGATATACAGAATCAGGGTAATGTCAGCCGCACTAATACTGCGGTTGACATTTACAATATAAGGACACCCGACGCACCTATCCTTAAAGCTTCATATAAACAAAACGGCAGCTACACAGCTTCAAGGCTTGTTGACGGAAAGCTTTACATGGTAACGGCATACTCCGATTACCGAATAAAGCCTTTGTACGAGCAGGCGGATCTTGACAGCTTTGTTCCTGCCTATTATATTAATGGGGAAAAATTTTTTATTGCCGCAGGAGATATTATCGTTCCGGCAGGAGCAAACAGCACCGACTATACGGTGATCTCCTCAATAAATATAGACGGGGAATTTTCCGCCGCGGCAAAGGCTGTGCTCGGTTCCAGCAGGAACGTATACTGCTCCGACGAGGCGCTGTATATTACGGGAACGGGAAAAACGGATATGGGATATTACACGATAATATCGTCCTTTGACCTTGATGAGAACGGCATAAAATACCGCGCGAGCGCTTCCGTAGAGGGAACGATCCTGAGCCGCAGCAGTATGAATGAATACGGCGGGAATTTCAGGATCGCAGTCAAAAACACCGACGAGGACGGGATAACCTCCACGGCGGTATATGTGCTTGACAAGTCATTGACGGTGATAAACAGCGCAGGAAAGGTCCTGCCGGAATGTAACGTAACGTCGGTAAGATTTGAGGGGAACTATGCGAGATTCTTTGAAAATAACGGCAGAACATCTGCGGCAGTGCTTGATCTTGCAGCAGCTCCACCGTCGCTGATACAGTCGCCCATAGTAAGCTCGGCATATCTTTACAGCTATTCAGACGATAAGCTTATGGGAGTAGGCGAATCGGAAAACGGAGGAATGACGCTGACAATGTACGATTCCGAAAGCGGGATCGCGCTGGGGAACATTTCCTTTGCGGAAAATGACGGCGAGATATTTTCAAAAGTATTCAGCGACAGACGCGCCGCACTGGTCGATCCAGAAAGCGGGATAATAGGCATACCGGTTTACAGCCATACGGAATTCGGAACAAAAAACAGCTATTATGTATTCAGCTACAGCGAAGAGAACGGCTTTTCAAGCAAGGGAATGATAGAATATCTCGATATTGACGACAGCTTCTGCTTTGACAGAGGGGAGCTTTACGGCGGCAACATTTATATTATAAGCAAGGGCAGGATAATATCCGCACGGATAAGCGACCTGAATGTGATAGGAGTATATGAATACTGACAAAAAGACCCGCGTCGGAAGATGCGGGTCTTTATTGATTGCTGCATAAGGCAAGCGTTGTCTTATGTAGCATTATTGCAGACCAAAGCTGATGGACAGCGCGCTGTCAACGCGGGTCATTGCAGTCGGGTCAAGTTCTCCCATGCGTTCTTTGAGTCTTTTTTTGTCGATAGTTCTTATCTGTTCCAACAGAACGATGCTGTCTTTTTGAAGTCCGCATTTGTCGGCATTCAGTTCGATATGGGTCGGAAGCTTGGATTTGTCACGCTGGCTCGTGATAGCCGCAGCGATAACGGTAGGGCTGTGCTTATTTCCCACATCATTCTGAACGATGAGAACCGGACGTATCCCGCCTTGCTCTGAGCCAACGACCGGACTCAGGTCAGCGTAATAGATCTCTCCCCTTTTTACTGACATTCCATACACTCCTATTTTACCGAGTTTGCGGTTTTTCGGGAATAACCGCCGTATGGTATTATTGTTGACGGAATTTTCAAAAATAATCATTGCCGGAAAATTTATCTTCCGGCAATACTATTATATGCTTATGCTTCGGGGAGTGTCAAACTATCATCAGGCAAGGATCTATATTAGAATAGATCGGAATGTGTTCCTGTACGCTGCAAGGTAAGTATAAGCTCTTCATTGATTATACGATATACCATTATCCAGTCAGGAAGAATGTGACATTCCATAAATCCGCTCCAGTTACCTGATAATCTGTGTTCAGAATATTTTGGCGGCAATTCCTGACAGTTAGCAAGCATTTCAACTACGGCTTCAAGCAAAGCAATATTATAACCGCGCTTTTTTAATCTTTTAATGTCTTTGCGGAATGATGAGGTCATAACAACATTTAATTTCATTCGTCGTCGCCCTCCGCAAGGATCTCCTCAAACATAGCGTGAACGTCAGTATATTTTTTTGCTTGTATTCTGCCCTCTGCAATGTCATTTGACTCTTTTAAAGCTGCTTCTGTTTCAGCATTGAAACGATGCTGAACTGCAAAAGGCAGACCGTTGAATTCTATACACTGGTGCAGGAAAATATTTACGGCAGTAGACATATCCATACCAAGGCTTTTAAAAAGCTCATTTGCGCGTTCGTTTGTCTCGTCGGAAATCCGTATATTTATATTGGTCATATGCTCAGCTCCTTTCAATATTATTATACCATCATTCATTATAAATTGCAATAAAAAATAACCGCCCATCCTCTAAAAGTGCGGTTATTTTCTTAATAATCCATAAAGGGGGAAGCCGTCCGAAACGGCATATCTCTTTATATGCTCATATTATACCACGTCTCGGCCGCATTGTCAAGAGTTTTTGCAGAAAAATATTGACACATTCGACAAAATGTGCTAAAATAATTGCAAGGAATACACCAAACGGTGGACGGTTGCTCTCCTTTCTATTTCACAAGGAAAGGGGGATGATAAGTTTATGACTCTTACAGAAGTAATTTTACTTATTGAC
>CANQZS010000025.1 GCA_947628385.1 uncultured Clostridia bacterium
TTGACAGGCTTATTTCCGACGCCCGTTCCGAGGGGATAACCTGTATTGACCTTTCCGCAACGGCTATGGGCAAGCCTGTCTATCTGAAAAAAGGCTTCATCGAGCGAGGCAACACCGAAATGCGCCTTGAAATAAAAAATTAAATTTGTCCTTTTATTTTGCAAAGAGTATTTTTTTCAAGGCGGGAAACCTGCGCTTGTGAAATACCTATCTCGTTGGCGACCTCGACCTGCGTTTTCCCAAGAAAAAAACGCAGATAAAGAATGTTCTTCTCTCTCGGCTGTAGCATATTTATGGCTTCTTTAAGGGAAATTTCATCGAGCCAGTTGGTATCGTCGTTTTTGTCTCCCACCTGATCGAGAACATATAATGTATCTCCCGCATCGGAATAGACCGGTTCGTACAGCGAGATCGGATCGGTTATGCTTTCAAGCGCAAGTACCACGTCAGACTGTTTAACGCCTATCATTTCGGAAATTTCCTTGACGGTAGGCTCTTTCTGCTTCTGGGCGGTAAGCTGTTCCTTTGCCTGCATTGCTTTGTATGCAAGATCGCGCAGAGAACGGCTAACGCGGATAGGATTGTTGTCTCTCATGTACCGGCGGACTTCTCCGCATATCATGGGAACGGCATATGTGGAGAACCGCACGTCAAGATCGGTGTTAAAATTATCTATCGCTTTCATAAGTCCGATACAGCCCACCTGAAAAAGATCGTCGGCATTTTCGCCCCTGCCTATGAATTTTTGTATAACGCTCAGTACAAGACGGAGATTGCCGTTTATAAGCTTCTGACGGGCGTGCTTGTCCCCTTGCTTGCAGAGCTTCAGAAGCTCCATTTTTTCGGATTCTTTAAGTACCGTCAGCTTGGACGTGTCAACGCCGCTTATATCCACTTTATTATAATACATAAATATCGGCTCCCGACAATAATTTTCTGTTAAGATTATTGTCAACAGCCGATTTTAATATTCATGAAAGCAAACAAACAATAATTGGAAATTACATGATGACCTTTTCAAGCTCTCTGCGGAGCTTTTTTATTATACGCTTTTCAAGACGGGATATATAAGATTGCGAAATACCTATTATATCCGCGACTTCTTTTTGAGTTTTTTCCTTGCCGTCAATAAGCCCGAATCGCATTTTCATGATACATTTTTCACGCTCGGGGAGACGTTCTACGGCTTCAAGGAGAATATTTTTTTCCGCTTCGTTTTCAATGCCGCCGTTGACGGTGTCCTCGTCCGTTCCAAGAATATCCGAAAGCAGCAGCTCGTTGCCGTCCCAGTCGATGTTCAATGGCTCGTCTATTGAAACCTCGTTCTTGTACTGACTTGTTTTCCGCAGGAACATAAGTATCTCGTTTTCAATACAGCGGGAAGCATATGTGGCAAGCTTGATATTCTTGCTCGGACAGAATGTTTTTACCGCTTTTATAAGTCCGATCGTACCTATTGAAACAAGATCCTCTATGCCGATGCCGGTGGATTCAAATTTCTTGGCAATATATACCACCAGACGCAGATTGTGTGTAATAAGTATCTGCCGCGCACGCTCTTCGTCCGATCCGAGCATCAGGAACGTTTCCTCCTCCTGAGCCTTTGTAAGGGGAGCGGGGAGAGTTTCCGGACCGTTTATGTAAAATACATCGCCTGCATTATGCCGGAACAGTATCCTTTTTATAAATTTCCTTAGCCGTTCTGAAAAATTCATTTGACGATCTGTCCTTTCTGTTTATGAGATTTAGAGGATCTTCGGATTGAACACCGCATATTCCATATCCCTGTTTACTACTCCGATATAAACGTCGGCTGATCTGCGGGAGCTGCTTTCCGTGCCTTTTATTATTACGTCGGACGGCTTGAATACCGGTATCATTCCGCCGGAGGAAATGGTGGAAAACGGTATCAGTCTCCAGCCGTGAACGCTTTTTTCCTCGGAAAGTACCTCTTCAAGTTCGTTAGGCTCAAAAATTCCGGAAATATCGTTTCTCCCGCAGACTATGACCGGTCTGCCGGTAAAAGCGTCGGTAAGATTGTTGCAGGTATCTCCGACAGCCGTAAAGGAGGCTGTTTTTCCGTTTCTGGTTATGGTAACAAGATATTTTTCGTCTGAGGAATTTCCGCCGTCTATAAAATATCTGAAAAAGGAGATAGCCGCATATGATATTATTGTAGATATTACCAGCGTCAGCAGAGAAATATTCACATAAAGCACGGAATTGTGCCAGACCATATTTTTTCCTCCGGAAAGTATCGAGACGCCGTATTCTATCCCCGCGAAAATAAAGCTCACAAAAAAGAATACAAGTCCCGTTCTGTAAAGCTCCTTGGGAGATCTTCCGCTGAATGCCGTTATTATCATAAGTGCCGCGGAAAGTATCCTTATTATGAGCAGCAGAAGCGTATTCAGCTCCGGAAGCAGTATTACCAATGAAAAAAGACTTCCCACTGCTGCGGAAAATACGCATTTGCCGCCGCTGACCGGAGAATGGAGCAGCCTTGCAGTGGTTTTCAGCAGAAAAAAATTTGCATATATGCTTGTTATTATAAGAATGTCAATATATATGTACATCTAATACCACCATTTGCCATAAATTTGCGGAGCCGGCTTGTTTTGTATTTGCTTTAGCTTTATTATACCGTGTCCGCAAATAAAAAACTGTCGATTATGGGACAACATGAAAAATCGTCGGAATAAATAAAAATGTCCCCCGAAATTTATCGGGGGACAAGCATACTGTAAAAGCTTTTATCGTTTTCAGTGTGAAAGCAGTGCGGTCAGGTAGTTTATAAGCTCGGTTATCTGCGGCTTGGAGAACTGACCGTCCGCACCTACGGATTTTCCTTTTATTATCATCTGCTCGTTTATAAGCGATGAGAACAGCAGAACAGGTATCCTGCTGAGGACCTTGTCGTCCTTTATCAGCTTGGTGAGCCTGTGACCGTCCATTTTGGGCATTTCAATATCGCTGATAACGCAGGCGATATGCGTAGTGATGTCGTCGCCGGCATCTCTGTATTTTGATATGTAATCCCATGCGTCCTGACCGTTTCCAAAGGATACGATATTATGGAAGCCTATTTTATTGAGGGATTCCGTTATCATTTTGTTGAGGAATTTGGAATCGTCGGCAACGACTATGCGCTTGTTTCCTATTTCCTCGGTGGGTCTTGCGGCGTGTTCGAGATCGTCAATATCGAGACCTGCGTTCCTGTTGAGAGATGAGACGATCTTTTCAAAGTCAAGGATAATGATGATCCTGCCGTCTATCTTTGCCACTCCGGTGGAAAGCCCTACAGCGTCTGTTCCGGAGCCGTTAGCGACTGCCGGAGGATCTGAGATCTCTGACCATGATATTCTCTGTATGCCCTTTACCTTTGTAACGTGGAACGCAACGTCCATCTGGTTGAATTCGCATATTATGAAAATTTCTTTATTGGTGGCTTCATGAGGAACGTTCATTACCCTATGAAGATCTATCACCGATATGAGCTTATCGCGCGGGATAAACACTCCCTCCACTGCTTCCGGAGCATTAGGGACAGGCGTTACCTCCTGATTCATCATTATTTCTACGACCTTAGAGATATTGATGCCGAAATTATTTTCGCCGACCTGAAATTCAAGCAGCTCCAGTTCATTTGTACCGCTTTCGAGCAGAATATTTGTATTCATGGAAAGACCTCCTACAGAAGCTTAGTTCATTTAAAAATATTATACAACAATTTTTCAAAAAAATCAACACAATTTACGCATAAAATAAAAAAATGGCAATTTGCATAAGAAATATACTTTAAATTTCTCCTTTAAGACGTTTTACGGTGCGTATATCCTCTCCCACGAACATAAGAGCGGTAAAAACTCCGAAAATACGTGAGATTATCCTGTCGTTATAATTCCTTTGCAACTCGTCGGCGGAAAGGTTGCTGCTTATTATAGTGGGAAGTCTGAGGTTTATGCGCGAATTTATTATATTGTAAAGCGCCGATTCATAGAAGCCTGTGCGGAATTCCGAGCCGAGATCGTCAAGGATCAGCAGGTCGGCGTTTACAAGAGTCTGCATGGTATCGGAGTCGGGATCCTCGGCGCGTCCGAAATGTTCCTTTTCTATCTTTATAAGGTAGTTGAGCAGCGAGCCGTAGGCAACGGTAAAGCCCTGTTCCGCGACTCTTTTTGCGATCGAAAGTGAAAGATGGGTCTTGCCGACGCCTGTTTTTCCGAGAAAGAACAGGCTTGGGGAGCGCAGAGAGAACGATTCGGCGTATTCCATGCAGAAGCTCAGATTTTCCGACATTTTTTTATAGCAGTCCATGCCGTTAGCGTCGGTCACGTCCTTGTAATAGGAAAGCGAGAAGTGTTCAAAATCGCAGTCCGGCATATTTGCCTCAGCGTTAAGAGCCTCCACGGCGAGCTTGTTGAGCAGCCTTGTAAAACATTCGCAGCGTTCTGTGCCGCGGAAGCCGGTATCGCGGCAAAGCTCACAGTAATACGACGGTTCAAGATAATTCTCCGGAAATCCTTTGCTTTTTAGAAGCTCCTTTATCATCTGCTGTCCCTGAAGGTTCTGCTCCTTTATCTTATCAAAATTTGACCGGAAGTCCTTATCTCTGCGTATTATCAGCTTGGAAAGCTCAATGCTTGTGCGGGAAAGCTGATTTTTTATCTCGGCTATCTCAGGAATGAGCCTTTCGGCTTCCTCCGTTCGTGCGGCGAGAGAGCTTTCCGAGCGCAGGCGTCTTTGCTTTATCTCGTTTTCGGCTTGTTCATAGAACCGCTTGTCATATGCCATAGTGCTGATCTCCTTTTATCACTGCGCTTTTTTGATCTTGGGTGTGTTTTTCATTGCGTGCTCCACAAGAAGTCCGAGGTCGTATGAATGTTCGCTGCCGGCTGGGGAGGATACCTTTCCGGAGCCTGACTGGCGTGGCTGTTCGCGGACGGATCTTTCGGCTTTGGCTTCCTTGACCGAGGATATGCCCTTTTCCCGCCATGATGAAAGGATCTTGTCCATATAGCTGAATTTGACTTTTCCTATGGAATCTATGGTCATTTCATACGAATATATTATAAGCTCAAGTGAAAAGCCTTTTTCCGCCCATTCCTTGACGAATTTTTTTTCCGTGGGAGTCAGAGTGCGGTCAAGACCGAGCTTCGCCTTTACCTGCCCCTCAAGGGAGAAATATTTTTGAAGAGCGATTATCTCGTCAGAAGCCTGCTTGTGGGTAGTTATGCCTTTTTCGTGCCATGAAACGGCGGTCTTTTCTATATATCCGATGCTTGCCTTGTTTATCTGACGTGAAAAGTCGATTATCATAAGGATAATATCCGGAGCAATGCCGTAGTAATCGTTCAGCCAGAGGAGAGTCCTTTGCTCGGTATAGTTCAGGACTCTTCCGAGGGTAGCTTCCGCAGAGCTGAAAAGGAATTTCACTTCTCCGGAGCTTTTTATCCGTTCGGCTATCTCCTCGGGAGAGAACATTTTTGCCGATCGTTCATGCTCGTTCCGGACGGTGCTTGCGGGGACAGATGTTAAGCTATTGGACTTTACAGCTTCGGACGTATGTATCTCGGCGGCAGCGTCGCCCTGAGCGTAAAGAACGCCTACCTGCTGCCAATAGGAGACCGCGTCCTCTACGTCCTCTGCGGAAGCTCCTACGGCTTCGCCCACAGCGGAGGGGTCAATATCCGTCAATTTGTTTTTCAGTATGTAAAGCAGCACCTTAGCTGCTTTTCCGCCGGCGAGCTTTATACAGTCGGCTGCGAGGTCGGGAACGGCAAATACACCGTCTCCCCAGTTTACATTATATTTCATTTCAGTGATGTATTTTCTTTGGAAAATACGAGCTCCTTTCCCGTGATGATTTTGCTCTGAAATAAATTATAACATATTTTCCGAAAAAAATCATTATAAACTTGACCAAATTTTATTTTCGTGATATTCTATAAATATGGCAGTTCAAAAGGGGCAAAATAAACATAATGGGAAAATTTGTAATATATCCGGAAGGGGATCTGAAATATGGAAGATAATAACAAAGAGATAGGCGAGCCGGAAGAGGAAGCTTCGTCCGAAAATGCGGAGACAGGCGAAGAGGTCGGCAGAGTAAAATATACCAAGCAGCAGAGCTTTATGTATACTATCGCTTCTATAGTGCTGTTTTTTGCACTGTATTTTGCGGTAAAGGGAATATCCGGCGCTGTAGGACGTCCGTATAAGATGTCTGCGTACGGAGAGCAGATCCCCGAAAACAGCATGGAGGAAATTTTTGAAATAAGCGGCATTTCTACCGGAAGCGGCTACGGGATCGAAAATCTACATCTTTATAAAGACCCGCAGGGATATTATTTTGCGGCGTTGTTTTCCTGCGATGAAATAGAGGAAAACGACGAGGATTACGGCTATATGTCCCATGCGGAGGAGGTCCTGACATCTGATCCCGGAGATCCACAGACGGACATAAGGATAGAATTTTCACCATATGAAGATGTTCCCTACGAGGCGGAATATGCTTACGGTGAAAAATTTGACATTATAGATGAACTTACGACCTCTGTAAGCTTCTTTGAATGGGAGGACAGGCAGTATGCCCTGTATGAGGAGTACGGCTACAATGTTCCTGCGGAAATAAAGAGCTTGTTTTCCGGCACGGAAAAAGTGTACTGAAAAGGTTGCAATTTGTGTGAAAATATGGTATAATAATAAAAGCTGCTTATTTATGAGGCGATTTTTTGCGCGGAAATGCCTTTTGTATCGACATTCTGCCGAAATTGCCTTTATATGGAATTTAAAGGAGAATTTTTTTGACGGATCATAAAGAATTTGTAAGAGAGCTTCTGTCCCGCAGAGACAGACCGAGCCGATGCTTTCTGCACAGCTTCGGCTGCCAGCAGAACGTCAGCGACGGCGAAAGGATCCTCGGTCTGCTTTGCGAAATGGGTTACACCGTTACGGAGGATATTACGGAAGCTGACCTGATAATCTACAACACCTGCGCCGTGCGTGAGGGCGCGGAGCTAAAGGTTTTCAGCCTTGTGGGAAACCTTAAAAACCTGAAAAAGAAAAATCCGGAGCTTATTATCGGTCTGTGCGGCTGCATGGCTCAGCAGGAAAAAAACGTGGAAAAAATAAGAAAAAGCTATCCCTACGTTGATATTGTTTTCGGCACGTTTGCGCTCAATGAGCTTCCAAGGCTACTCGGGACGGTCCTTACGGAAAGAAAGACCGCAGTTGATATTAACGAATATCCCGCAGGATTTCCGGAGGGTATACGTCCGGTAAGAAAAAACGGCGTATCCGCAAGCGTTCCGGTTATGTACGGCTGCAATAATTTCTGCTCGTACTGCATAGTCCCATATGTCAGGGGAAGAGAACGCAGCCGACGTCCGGAGGATATTATCGGCGAGGTAAAGGAGCTGGTGGGTTCCGGCTGTAAGGAGATAATGCTCCTTGGACAGAATGTGAATTCCTACGGAAATACATTTGACGAAAGGGTAAGCTTTTCCGAGCTGCTGCGCAGGATAAACGGCATCGGCGGAGATTTCAGGATAAGGTTCATGTCCTCTCACCCAAAGGACGCTACAAGGGAGCTTATCGACACTATAGCAGGCTGCGAAAAGATATGCAAGCATCTGCATCTGCCATTGCAGTCGGGAAGCGACCGTATCCTTGAAGCTATGAACAGAAAATATACCGCCGAAAAATATATGGAAATAATTGAATATGCAAGAAGTCTTATACCGGATTTCTCATTCAGTACGGATATTATAGTGGGATTCCCAAATGAGACGGAGGAGGATTTTCAGGAAACTCTTAATATAGTGAGACGGGTCAGGTATGATAACATATTCTCTTTCATATATTCAAAGCGGACAGGCACCAAGGCTGCCGCAATGGAGGATCAAACTCCCGAGGAGGATAAAAAAAGGCGCTTGCAGGAGCTTCTGCGGGTGCAGAGAGAGATCTCCTCGGAGGGATTCAGAAGATTTATTGGCAGGACTCTTACGGTGCTGTTCGATTCGGAGGAAAAGGACGGGACCTATTCCGGCAAAAGCGATGAATTCATCATCGTAAAGGCGGAAGCGGACGCTTCCGTTATAGGAAAAATGAAAAGGGTGAGGATCACAGAAGCCTATAACTGGGCTTTAAAGGGTGAGATCATCTGACGGCAAAGGAAATTTTCTCACATATGAGTATTTTTTAAAATTTTTATAAAGGAGATATTTAAAATGAACGTTATTGACAAGGCAAGAGAGCTCGGACAGCTCATTCAGGCTGATGAAAGGTATGCCGCATACTGTAAGGCAAAGGAAGCTAACGACAGGGACGAGGAGCTCCAGAAGCTTATAGGCGAATTTCAGACAAAGCGCATAGAGCTGAATATGGAGATGTCAAAGGACAACAGGAGCGCAGAAAGACTTACGGCGCTGGACGATGAGATCAAATCGCTTTACGGAACTATAATGGCAAACGAGAACATGGCTTCCTACAATGAAGCAAAGAATGAAATGGATCATATGCTCGGACAGATAAACATGATAATAACCTGCTCGGCAAACGGAGACGATCCTATGACTTGTCCTACGGAGCAGAGCGGCTGCAGCGGAAGCTGCGCTTCATGCGGAGGCTGCCACTGACAAAAGGGCGTTCTCGGGTATCTGAATGGAGAGGAGATCAGTGACCTGCCGCTTATGCGGCGGGTCAAATGCGGTATATTATGGATATGCAAATTGATTTTGAACGCCTTTCACCGATGATGAAACAGTATTTTGCCGTGAAAAATAAATATAAGGATCACATATTGTTTTTCCGGCTCGGCGATTTTTATGAAATGTTTTTCGATGACGCAGTGACCGCTTCAAGAGAGCTGGAGCTTACTCTTACGGGGCGCGACTGCGGGCTTGACGAGCGCGCTCCTATGTGCGGAGTGCCGTTTCATGCCTGCGATATGTATATAAAGCGTCTTATCGAAAACGGTCATAAGGTCGCGATATGCGAACAGCTTACCGATCCAAAGGACGCAAAGGGTGGTATTGTAGAACGTGACGTCGTGCGTATCGTTACTCCCGGTACGCTTATAGAAAGCGATATGCTGGACGAATCCAAAAATAACTATATCTGCTGTATTTATTCCTTTAAAGACGGCGGAGCTATGTGCTTTGCGGATATTTCCACGGGAGCTGTGGATCTTTTCCTGAAATCAGGAAAGGAATATGAGCTGTCCATGATCGACGAGCTTTCAAGATTTTCACCTGTAGAGGTACTGTTCAATCCTGCGTTCCTTGACTGCAAAACGGTGTCGGAGCATATAAGGGAAAAGCTTGAATGTTCGGTGCAGCTTCTGGAGGAGGAACGTTTCAGCGTTAGTGAAAATGAAAACGTTATCCTTAAACAGTTCGGCGTTTCGGAGCTTTGCGAGCTCGGTCTGAATGAGACATCGCCGGAGGCTGCGTGCGTATGCGGATTGTTCGGCTACATAAGCGATACCCAGAAAGCGCTTGTAGGAAGATTTACAAAAATAAAAAAATATGACAACTCTTATTTTATGAGCCTTGATATGACGGCACGGAGGAATCTGGAGCTTACGGAGACTATGCGCGCAAAGGACAAAAAGGGAAGTCTTATGTGGGTGCTTGACCATACAAGGACTTCTATGGGAAAAAGGCTGCTAAAGTCATATATCGAACAGCCTCTGATAAAGCCGGCGATCATCATTGACCGCCTTGACGCCGTTGAGGAGCTTTGCAGAAGATCGGTGATGCGCGAGGAGATAGAGGACGCGCTTTCCGGAGTTTACGACATAGAAAGACTTATGACAAGAGTAATGTATAAAAAGGCTTCCCCAAAGGATCTGAAAGCCCTTTCGCTGACGGCTCTGAAGCTTCCGGAAATAAAGGCTCTGTTAGGGAATTTTTCCTGCAAGCTCCTTTCGGACATAAACGGCAGACTGCACGATCTTAAAGAGATCTCCGATCTTGTGGAAAGCGCAATAGTAGACGAGCCTCCCGTTACGGCAAAGGAGGGCGGGGTCATCAAGGACGGCTTCAATGAGGAGCTTGACCGCCTGAGAAATATAATCAAGAACGGCAAGAGCGTTATTGACGAGATAGAACAGCGCGAAAAGGAGCGCACAGGCATAAAGAATCTTAAGCTCGGCTATAATCGGGTGTTCGGATATTATATAGAAGTCACAAGATCCTATTATGACAGGATACCGGACGATTACATAAGAAAACAGACTCTTGCAAACTGTGAAAGATTCATTACGGACGAGCTTAAAAGGACGGAATACGAAATACTCGGTGCAAATGACAGGATAATTTCCCTTGAATATGATATATTTTGCAGCGTAAGGGATAATGTCGCTTCGCAGCTCGTTCATTCTCAGGAAACTGCTGCGGCGGCAGCGCAGCTTGACGTGCTTTGCTCGTTTGCATATACTTCACTTAAAAACGAATATACAAAGCCGGATATTGCAATAGACGGTGTGATAGACATAAAGGACGGCAGACACCCTGTTGTTGAGCTTATGCTTACGGACGAGGTGTATGTTCCAAATGATGCGTACCTCGATCTCAACAGCAACAGAATGGCAATAATAACCGGTCCTAATATGTCCGGCAAATCAACATATATGCGCCAGACTGCACTGATAGTCCTTATGGCGCAGATAGGCTGCTTCGTTCCGGCAAAATACGCAAAGATAACGGTGGTGGACAAGATATTCACAAGAGTTGGCGCTTCCGACGATCTTACGGCGGGACAGTCTACCTTTATGGTGGAAATGAGCGAGGTAGCGGATATTCTTAAAAATGCCACGAAGCAGAGCCTTGTCATACTCGACGAGGTGGGACGCGGCACCTCCACATTTGACGGCATAAGCATTGCTACGGCAGTGGCGGAATATATTTCCGGATCGAGAAATCTCGGCTGCAAGACGCTTTTTGCTACTCATTACCACGAGCTTATCAAGCTTGAAGACGAGCTCGACGGAGTAAAAAATTACAGTGTGGCGGTCAAAAAGCGCGGAGAGGATATAAAATTCCTCAGAAAGATAGTAAGAGGCGGAGTGGACGACAGCTACGGAATTGAAGTCGCTAAGCTTGCGGGACTTCCCAAAAAAGTCCTTGACAGGGCAAGAGCGCTGCTTTCGGAAATGGAACAGGGCAAGCAGAAAGCCGTGGTGAAAAATGAGGATCAGATCTCGTTCCGCAGTATGGGGAATGAACGTATAATCGAAAGGCTCAGAAAGACAAATATTGACGAATTTACCGATGAGGACGCTAAATATTTTCTCAAAGAGCTTTGTGAAATGCTTGAATAGCAAGGAGGCGGGAAAATGCCAAGGGTAAATGTTCTCAGCAAGGAAACAGCCGAGCTTATCGCTGCGGGAGAGGTCATAGAACGTCCTTGCTCGATAGTAAAGGAGCTTGTGGAAAATTCTATAGACAGCGGAGCAGGCAGCATTACCGTAGAGATAAAAAACGGCGGGATAAGATATATCCGCGTAACGGATAACGGCTGCGGCATAGAGCATGAGGACGTTCCGACGGCTTTTCTGCGCCATGCTACAAGCAAGATACATGATAAAACGGATCTTGACGGCATAATGACTCTTGGATTCAGAGGAGAAGCTCTGGCTTCGATATGCGCCGTTTCAAAGGTTGACGTTATCACCAAGACCGCTGCCGATCGGTTCGGGACGCATTATTCGATCGAGGGCGGCGAGCAGACGGAATATGAACGGAGCGGGTGTCCTGACGGAACAACGGTCATCATAAGGGATATTTTTTACAATGTTCCGGCTCGCCTGAAATTCCTGAAAAAGGATATTTCAGAGGGGAACGCGATAGCTTCCATGGTAAATAAGATAGCCGTATCTCACCCTGAGATAGCCTTTAAATTCATCAGGGACAACAGACAGGAATTCATTACTCCCGGCGACGGTGAGCTGTATTCCTCGGTATATTCGGTAATGGGCAAGCAGTTTGCGGCGTCTATGCTGCCGGTGGATTATGAGCTTAACGGCATTAAAATAGACGGATTCACGGTAAAGCCGCTTTTTGGCAGACCTAACCGCTCAATGCAGCATTTTTTCATAAACGGAAGATATGTAAAGTCGCTGGTGTGTACACATTCCCTTGAACACGCATATATGAACAGCATTATGGAGGGGAAATTCCCGTCCTGCGTTCTCAGGCTGACTATCCCGCCGTCAATAATTGACGTGAACGTTCACCCCGCTAAAATAGAGGTCAGGTTCACTGACGAAAGGATCATTGCGGACAGCATCTATTTTGCAGTGAAAAATGCGATACTGCTCGATACCGCTCCTGCGGAGATCAGCATAAAGCCTCGGAATATCGACTACACGGTGCCTGTTATGGAGGAACAGCCCGAATATTCACAGATGAAGATCCCTCAGCGCGCTCAGGTGAACGAGGTGATCCCCGCATACAGGGAGGAATCTCCGGTGATCTCGGTCATGCCGGCTGAGCATACAGACATCGGCAGAACAGACCGCAAGGATCCCGTTCCGGACGGATACGGGATCGGCTCGGCAAACGTAATGGAACGGCAGGAAACGTCTGCGGGATATGCTCCGGAAGCTTCCGGTACGGATATGCCGGACGTTCCCGAAAAGCAGGCATACGTATCTCCGGCGGATACACAGTCTGAGAAAAAGCCGGAAAGCGTACCTGTCCGCGAGCCGCAGAAAGAAATATATTTCAGGG
>CANQZS010000026.1 GCA_947628385.1 uncultured Clostridia bacterium
TAGGATTTACAAAGGCTCTTGCAAAGGAGGAGGGACTTTCCGGAATAACCGTAAACTGTATCGCTCCGGGAGTAATTGCTACCGATATGAATTCTCACATTTCAAAGGAGGATATGGATATTCTTAAAGAAAATACTCCTCTTAACAGGATAGGTGCTCCGGAGGACGTTGCAGGAGCGGCTTTGTTCCTTGCGTCAGATCAAGCGTCGTTTATAACGGGTCAGGTCATTTCAGTAGACGGCGGATTTATTTTGTGAAAGGTTTTTGATAATGGATATTACCGCAAACGAGCTTTTGCAGATCACATCAAGCATAGGCAGTATGCTTATAGAATACGGCGCCGAGATATACAGGGTAGAGGACAGCATTTACAGGATCGCCGCAGCGTACGGATTTTCCGGAGGAGAAAGGAAAATAGAGGTTTTTGCTATACCTGCGAGCCTTATTATTACGATAAATGACGGATCCGAAGCTCCGCTTACGCAAACCGTGAGGATCTCATCAAGAGAGACAAATCTTGACAGAGTAGACAAGCTGAATAATCTTTCAAGATTCATATGCGTGGAAAAGCCGGATATAAAGACCATAAAACGTCATATATCAGAGATAAGGGAGCGGAGGATATACGGCTATCCTGTGAGAATACTGAGCTATGCCGTAGTGGGAACGACATTTTCACTGTTTTTCGGAGGAACTCCGTCGGACGCACTTTTTGCAGGACTTATATCAATGATAGTTTTCGTGGTGTCAAAATTTGTGAACAAAGTCAAGCCGAGCGTGTTTTTTCAGAGCGTTATAGGCTCTGTGGTGATCGCTTCTATAGCTGTGCTGGTTTCAAGAATGGGACTTACGGAAAGCTTTGATAAGATCATCATAGGAGCTTCAATGAATCTTGTGCCGGGAGTAACGCTGACTAACTGCATGAGAGACTTTATTGCAGGAGATTTCCTTGCCGGAATGTATACGCTGACCGAGGCGCTGCTTGTAGCGGTGGGAATGGCTGTAGGAGCAGCTTCCGCTATAGCTCTGTTCAGTATGATATAGGAGGGACGGTATATGGAAAATATTCTTAGTGAGATCATTCTTCCTTGTATATACAGCCTGATAGCGTCTATTGCTTTCGGAGTACAGTTCAATATAAGGTTCAGGCATATGCTTGCCGCCGGAATAGGCGCGACATTGACTCAGCTTATTTTTACAGGCTTTGAAATGAGCGGCACAGGACAGATGCTGTGTTATTTCTTTTCAGCGGCGGCTGTGTCTGTTTATGCCGAGCTTATGGCAAGGAGACTTCATGTTCCGGTAAATATGTATCTGGTAATAGGGATAATCCCGCTGGTTCCGGGAGGATATATGTACAATACGATGATAACTCTTGTAAGCGGCGATGTGGAAAGCTTCTCCCATCAGTTTGCCGAATCCGTCGGCATAGCAGGTTCTATAGCAATGGGAGTGTTTGCGGTTTCCGCCCTTATGAGACTTTTCAGGATAATAGCCAAGCAGGCGATATGAGAGGAATTTTTACTATGGAATTACGAAAAAAACTTTCACTGAATAAGGACTGGTCGTTTCATCTGGGAGATCTTCTGGAAAAAAGCTTCGTTTCGCATGGAGAGATCTACGGCGCAGCAAAAGCCGGCGCTGTAAGCGGTCCTCCAAGCTCGTCGTTCAATGCTTCAAAGTGGCTCGTTCTGGATATTCCACATGACTATATGATCGGACAGGAGACCACTAAGAACGGTGCCGCAGACTGGGGATACAAGCCCCGTGAAAATGCATGGTACAGAAAAGCCTTTGCAGTTGATGAAAAATACCGAGGAAAACGGTTCATTATAGAATTTGAGGGCGTTGCGACAGAAGCGACGGTATATTTTAACGGCTCTGTGGCTAAAAGAAGCTTTTCGGGATACACAGGATTCAGCATAGATGTTACTGACATGATAAAATTCGGAGGAGCGCCTAATATCCTTGCAGTTCATGTAAACGGCAAGGCGTTTGAGGGCTGGTGGTACGAGGGAACGGGCATATACCGTCCTGTATGGCTGAATATCTTGCCGGAAATGCATTTTGCGGAAGAGCCATACATAAAATGTGAAAAGCTTGAAGATAAAAAATGGGAAATTTCAGTCAGTGGGGCAATATCCGTAAAAAATCCCTCTGATGTCAGATTTTCTGTCAGAAAGATAGTAAAGGATATGGACGGAAAGGTCGTTCTCGAATTCGACGGCATATCGGCGGTAATTGACGATCCGCATTTGTGGGATATTGACGATCCGTATCTTTACACGCTTACATCGGAATTTTATGCTGACGGCAGACTTGAGGACAGCATAACGTCGGTTTTCGGATTCAGGACGATAAAAGCCGATCCGGATAAAGGCTTCTTTCTTAACGGCAGACCGCTAAAGCTCAGAGGAACATGCAATCATCAGGATTTTGCCGGCATCGGAACAGCGATTCCTGACAGTATATGGACTTATAAAATAATGCGCCTGAAATCTATGGGCTGCAATGCGTACCGAAGCGCCCATGGAATGGTTCCCAATGCGTTGGTGAACGCCTGTGACAGGCTCGGAATGATACTTATGGACGAGAACAGGAATTTTGGATCCTCGGAGGAATGTCTCGATCAGCTGAAAGCTATGGTAAAACGAGACAGGAACCACCCATCGGTGATGTTCTATTCAATATTTAATGAAGAGCCTATGGGATCGACCGAACAAGGGAAAAATATTTCTCTGCATATGTTAGATGAAATACGCCGCCTTGACAGTACAAGACCTGTTACAGGAGCTATGAACGGCGGAGTTTTAGAGAAAAATGGAGCGGGAGGAGTTCTTGATCTTGTAGGAATAAATTACCAGAGCTATGCTTATGACGATATTCACAGAAAATATCCCGATATTCCGATGATCGCTTCGGAAACTACATCTTCATTCCAGACAAGAGGCTGCACCGAAACAAGCTTTGAAAAGCATACCTTTTCCTGTTATGATGAGGACGTTTCCGACTGGGGAAATTCAATACGCGATACATGGCAGGCTGTAGATCCGCGCGAATTCATAATGGGGGCTTTTATGTGGACAGGCTTTGACTACCTCGGAGAGCCTACTCCTCATGTTTATCCGAGCGTTTCAAGCTTTTTCGGACTTATGGATACGTGCGGATTTGAAAAGGGAGGATATTACCTCACCAAGGCTATATGGAGCGATACTCCATATGCTGCGATCCTTCCGGATAACTGGAACTTCATTGCCGGAGAATCTGTAAAGGTAATGAGCTGTACAAATTGTGAGGAGGCAGAATTATTCCTTAACGGAGTATCCTGCGGACGTGTAAAGATCGACAAATATAAGCAGCATATTTGGAATGTTGTCTTTGAATCCGGAGAGATAAAGCTCGTGGGTTACAACAATGGGATCCCTGCCGCTTCATGTGTAAAAGAAACTGCTTTACAGCCTGAAAAGCTTGTTCTTGCCCCATGCTTTGACCATTTTGATGAAAATATTGCCGCAATACCGGTAATAGCTTATATGGCGGACGAAAAAGGAAATATCGTTCCGGACAGAAACGATGAGGTCAGATTCAGTATAAGCGGCGGAGAGATCCTCGGAACGGGAAACGGCGATCCTAACTGCCATACATCATTCAAGAGCAAAAAGCGCAGCCTGTTTGCAGGAAAAGCCATGGCTGTAGTTTCGGCTAAGGAAAACGCCGAGAATGTTCTTGTAAAGGCTAAGGTCGGCGATATGAAGCAGGTCAGAGTTACTATCCCTGTCAGATCCCGTTCAGCAGCGGAGTTTGTTCCGTCTGTAAAGGAAATATATATACCCACATGGAGAATGAGTCCTTTCTATGATAATGCTCCGGATCCGAACGTAATTATCGCCGACAGCGATATGAATTCATGGCAGCCATTCACGCCGGAGGGCTCGGCTCATGCGGAGACAGCCGGAAAAGCAGGAAAATTTGTTATGTTCAGAGTCGGAGCCGTTATTCCGGAAATGATAAACGGCAAAGCTCCGTCGCTGCATTTCAACAACCTTTGGGGAAGCTGCAGGATCTATGTCGGAGGTACCCTTGTGGGAAGCTGCGATAACGGCTGGGGAACGACATTTGATGTGCCTGTTCCTGTCGGTGAGCATGAGATAACCGTGCTTGTACGGATCACTGACAAGAACGGCGGCGGTATCTGCGCTCCTGTGGTGATAATGTAAAGGTATTTACTTTCTGTGTAAAGCTTGCCCCTTACAGGTAAATGTTGCACAAAATAAGGCCGTCTTTTTTTACGGTGAGGTTTTTGCAATGCTATTGACAAATCAGCCGGAATACTATATACTTGTATTTTGTAAGGACAAAACCACAATATATGGTGTTTAAGAATATTGGGAGGCTGTATCTATGATAACACAGATAAGAAAAAGAGACGGCAGAGTCGTAACATTCAATATCGAAAAGATCGCTCAGGCTATATTCAAAGCGGCGCAGTCCGTGGGCGGAAGCGACTATAATACTTCTCTTGAGCTTGCGGATAAGGTATGCGATGCCGTAGAGATAAAGTACGGCAAATGTATCCCTACCGTTGAACAGGTACAGGATATGGTGGAAAAGATCCTCGTTGAGGACGGACACGCCAGAACCGCAAAATCCTACATATTGTACCGTTCTGAACGTACACGCGCAAGAGAAATGAATACCAAGCTTATGAAGATCTACGAGGATCTTACTTTCAAGCCGGCTAAGGACAGCGACATCAAGCGCGAAAATGCAAATATCAATGCCGATACCGCTATGGGAACTATGCTGAAATACGGTTCTGAGGGCGCAAAGCAGTTCTATGAAATGTACGTTCTCGACCCTAAGCACGCGAAAGCACATAAAAACGGCGATATACATATCCATGATCTGGATTATCTCACACTTACTACCACGTGCTGCCAGATCGACCTTATAAAGCTTTTCAAGAACGGATTTTCCACCGGTCACGGATTCCTCCGCGAGCCTAACGATATATACAGCTACTCGGCTCTTGCGTGTATCGCTATACAGTCGGATCAGAACGATCAGCACGGCGGACAGAGCATACCTAATTTCGAGTATGCCATGGCTGAGGGAGTAAAAAAGACCTACCGCAGACAATATGCTTATAATATTGCCCGCTGTCTTGAAATGATCGCCAGACTCGACAACGGTCAGGAAATAAGCGACAAGATCGCTCAGGAAATTTACGACGAAAAGGGAATTTACCCTATTCTTGACAATAACAACGGCTATAAGGAAATAGAGTTTGAAAAGCTCTGCGGATATGTTGACGCCGAAACGGCTAAGCGTATTCAGGATTTTACTTTCAGGAATACCACCAAGGAAGTTGACAGAAGAACTTATCAGGCTATGGAGGCTCTTATACATAATCTTAATACCATGAACAGCCGCGCAGGCGCACAGGTGCCGTTCAGCTCGATAAACTACGGTCTTGATACCTCCATAGAGGGAAGAATGGTCATAAAGAACGTCCTGCTGGCTCATGAAGCCGGTCTTGGAAACGGAGAAACTCCTATATTCCCGATACATATATTCAAGATCAAGGAGGGTATCAATTATAATCCGGAGGATCCTAACTATGATATGTTCAAGCTTGCGTGCAGAGTCTCGGCAAAGAGACTTTTCCCAAATTTCTCTTTCATAGACGCTCCGTTCAATCTTAAATATTACAAGCCCGGCGACTATAATACCGAGGTAGCGTATATGGGCTGCCGCACAAGAGTTATAGGAAACGCTTACGATCCTACAAGAGAGATAGTTACGGGCAGAGGAAATCTCAGCTTTACTTCGGTAAATCTTCCTCGTCTTGCTATAAACGCAAACCATAATGTAGGCGCGTTCTTTGACAGCCTTGATGAGATAATGGATCTTGTTTGCGAACAGCTTATGGCTCGGTACAAGATACAGGCTGAAAAAACCGTAAGGAATTTCCCGTTCCTTATGGGACAGGGAATATGGATCGACTCAGACAAGCTTGGTCCCAACGATAAAGTCGGAGAGGTACTGAAGCATGGAACTCTCTCAATGGGATTCATCGGTCTTGCCGAATGTCTTAAAGCTCTTATCGGAAAGCATCACGGTGAGGACGAGGAAGCCCGCAAGCTCGGTCTTGAGATCGTTACACGCATGCGCAACCGCATGGACGAGGAGACAAAACGCTCCGGAATGAACTATACTCTTCTTGCAACTCCTGCAGAGGGACTTTCCGGAAGATTTGTACGCATGGATAAGAAGCTCTTCGGCGAGATAAAGGGCGTTACGGACAGAGATTATTATACCAACTCTTTCCATGTTCCGGTATATTATCCTATAAACGCTTTTGACAAGATAAAAATCGAAGCGCCGTATCATGAGCTTACTAATGCAGGACATATAAGCTATGTAGAGCTTGACGGAGATCCTCTTAACAACCTTTCTGCGTTTGAAAAGATCGTTCGCTGCATGAAAGAATCCGGCATAGGATACGGCTCTATAAACCACCCTGTTGACAGGGATCCTTGCTGCGGATATACGGGTATAATCGGCGATACGTGTCCTAAATGCGGACGTCATGAGGGAGATAACGGCTACGGCTTTGAGCGTATAAGGAGGATCACCGGCTATCTGGTAGGAACTCTTGACAGATTCAACGACGCTAAGCTTGCAGAGGTCCATGACAGAGTAAAGCACAGCGTCTGAGAGGTGCGGATATATGCTTTCGGATACATTGAGAATAGCCGGTACCGTAAATGATTCTATAGTTGACGGTCCCGGGCTCAGGCTTGCGATATTTACGCAGGGCTGTCCGCATCACTGTAAGGGCTGTCATAATCCTCAGACGCATGATTTTGACGGGGGAGAGGACGTTTCTCTTGAAAGCCTTATTGAAAAGCTGAAAAGCGATCCTCTTCTTGACGGGGTCACATACAGCGGAGGAGAGCCGTTCTGTCAGGCAAACAGGCTTTATGAGCTGGGACTTGAGGTAAAAAAGCTTGGACTGAATATCGTTACATATACCGGATATACGTTTGAATATCTTATGGAGCATGCCAATGATGAAAACGGCTACGGAAAGCTTCTTTCCGTAACGGATTACCTTATCGACGGTCCGTTTGAGCTTGACAAAAGGAACATACTCCTGAAATTCAGAGGAAGCTCAAATCAGCGGATAATTGATGTTCAGAAAAGTCTGAAAGAAAAAAAGGCTGTGGAAACAGAGATCTGACCTCTCAAAATAATTTTAAAGAATGATATAACAAAGCAGCAGCGTATGACCGGATATTTCCGGCGGCTTTATATGTGCGCTGCTGCTTTAAGTATATGAGCTGAAAGGGAGATATGACATTGAAGCGAGGTCTCCGTATACGAAATATAGCGTTTATTTTTTTGCTTGCGGCAGCACTGGCGCTGTCCTGCTGTGCCGAGGACGACGGCTCCGGATATACATTCAGAATGAATATAGAGGAAAATCCTCTTAACCTTGACCCGCAGATGGCTGAGGACGAAAGCTCCTTGATGATAATTTCAAATATGATGGAGGGTCTGGTAAAAACATCGGATTCGGGCGGGATAGTTCCTGCGGCGGCTGAAAGATTTGAAATGTCTGAGGACGGTCTTACCTATACTTTTTATCTGAAGCAGAACAGAAAGTGGGAAAGCGCGGCAAAATATTCCTCATATGTAAAAGCGGACGACTTTGTTTTTGCGTTCCGCAGGATATTTGATCCGGAGACAGATTCTCCGTACAGCAATGATTATCTTTGCATAAAGAACGGATCGGCGGTCATCAATGGTCTTTTACCTTTGGAGGAGCTTGGTGTAAGGGCTGTTGACGACCTTACGGTGGAATTTACGCTGGAATATCCGTATTACGATTTCCTGTCGCTGCTTACTAAGACGGCGGCAATGCCGTGCAGCAGGGATTTTTTTGAATTTACCGAGGGAAGATACGGAATGGCGGCGGATTCCTCCGCTTCAAACGGAGCATTCTTTCTTAATGAGTGGAATTTTGACCCGTATTGGAACGATAACTACATAATCATGAGGAGAAACAAGTCGTATAACGAGACGGAAAAGGTTTATCCGTACAGCCTGAATTTCTTTATAACAGGAGACGCTTCCTCTGACGCAGAAAGCTTTGCAGAGGGAGATACGGACTGCTTTATTTCAGACGGAGCCGATGAAAAGCTTCTTGCGGAAAATAAATATGTTTCTGCGGGAGTCAAAACTGCGGGACTTATTTTTGATCCGGATTCAAAGTATTTTAAGAACAGCATCTTCCGTGAGGCTCTTGCAAAGTCAATAAACAGGGAGGCGTATTCTCATACTCTTCCGGAGGGGCTTACGGAAGCCTTTGGGATTATCCCAAGCGGCATTACGGTTCAAGGAAAAAGCTACAGGAGCATCGTTCCGGACAGGGTATTGTCGGAATATGACGCGGGAGCCGCTCAGATATGGAGCTCCGCTCTTGGATCAATGGGTATCGGATCGGTGGATAATGTAAAGATAACCGTTCCCGACAGCTTTGCAGGGAGCGAAATGATCTACAGCATGACCGACCGCTGGAGGAACGAGCTGCTTTTTGACTGCGGCGTAGAAATAGTTTCACAGACGGAATACGAAGCCAAGCTTGCCGACGGAGATTTTGATATTGCTCTTATAGAAGTCAGCTGCAATGACAATTCGCCATATGAATTCCTTAAATTCTTTTATGATGACGGCTTATTTGCAAAATATTCCGATCCGGAGCTTGTATCCACGGTAAACGGCATAAAAACAGCGGTAAGCCTTACCTCCGGAACGGAAAAAATAAAGAAAGCGGAATCCTTGATAATAAAGGATCACGCTTTTATCCCGCTTTGCTATGAAAATAAATACATGATATACGGTGAAAATTCCGCTGACATTGTGTATTACCCGTTTATATCCTCAGTTTATTTCGGAGAGGCTAAAAGCTTTGATTAAAGCTGCGGCGGAAACGCCGTGAACAGACGAACGGTATAAAATAAGAGCTTGGAGCAACAGACTCCAAGCTCTGTTTTTATGCTGGCGGAGAAGGAGGGATTCGAACCCTCGATGAGCTATCAACCCATACACGAGTTCCAGTCGTGCGCCATAAACCGGGCTAGGCGACTTCTCCATGCCGTTTACTGCCGTCATTTTTAAATGACTTGATTATTATAACATTTATTTTGAATGTTGTCAAGACTTTTTTCAAAAATATTTTTATTTTTTAGTAAGAAACAGAAAATTACCGATTTTTGTAAAAATACAGATAGTTTTTTTAGAAATTTTTTCGGAATTGCTCTTTACATATTGCCTAAAATGTAGTAAAATAAATTAAATACCTTTTTATTTTTTATCTTGCGAAAGGAATGATCTTGATATGTCTGAACAACCGGTGTATAAAAGAATACTGCTTAAGCTCAGCGGCGAAGCACTTGCGGGTGACAAAAAGATCGGACTTGATTACTCGGTCATTGGCAAAATTTGTGAAAGCATCAAAAAGTGCGCAGATGCCGGAGTTCAGGTCGGTATTGTGGTGGGAGGAGGAAATTTCTGGCGCGGACGCTCCAGCGGAGCAATGGACAGATCCCGTGCCGATCATATAGGAATGCTCGCTACTACCATGAATGCTCTTGCTGTTGCCGACGTTCTGGAATCTCTCGGAGCTGATGTCCGCGTACAGACGGCTATTGCTATGCATCAGGTGGCTGAGCCGTATATCAGGAATAAGGCGATCAGACATCTTGAAAAGGGAAGAATAGTTATCTTCGGCTGCGGTACGGGCAATCCGTTCTTTTCTACGGATACGGCTTCTACTCTAAGAGCTGCCGAAATAGAAGCGGATATTGTACTTAAAGCTACAATGGTAGACGGTGTTTATGACAAGGATCCCAACAAGTACCCTGACGCAGTTAAATACGATGAGCTAAGCTTCAATGACATTCTTGTCAAGAATCTTGCGGTAATGGACAGCACGGCTGCTTCAATGTGTAAGGATAATAATATACCTATACTCGTATTCAATCTTAAAAGACCGGATAATATCTATGACGCGTGCTTCGGAAAAAAGGTCGGAACTATCGTTATCGACAGATAATATTAAATTCTGCCGGATATGGCTTCGGCGTTGCCGTATCTCTGCGGGCATGATCTTTACGCCGGGAAAAGGAGCTTTTTTATGAACGAACAAATTTCAACCGCACAGAGCAAAATGGAAAAATGTATCAAAAGCCTTGAACATGAATTTTCTACCATAAGAGCCGGCAGAGCTAATCCTGCGGTACTGGACAGGGTTCTTGTTGATTATTACGGAACTCCTACTCCTATTCAGCAGATGGCTGCGATCTCTGTTTCAGAGGCAAGGATACTCGTTGTTCAGCCATGGGATATGACTCAGCTCAAACCTATAGAAAAGGCTATACTTGCTTCCGATATAGGCATTACTCCTACAAACGACGGTAAGGTCCTCAGACTTGCGTTCCCTCAGCCTACGGAGGATCGCCGCAGGGAGCTCGTTAAACAGATCAAGAAATACGGCGAGGAAGCTAAGGTAACTATCAGAAACGTCAGACGTGATACAATGGAAAAATTCAAAGCTATGAAAAAGAACAGCGAGATCACGGAGGACGACCTGAAAAACCTTGAAAAGGATATTCAGAAGCTTACGGACAAGTTCTGCGATAATGTAGATGCGTCCGTTGCGGATAAGGAAAAAGAGATCATGTCCATATGACAAAGGAGCGTTCGGGATATGATTGCTGACAAGGAAAGGCTTCCTGAGCATATCGGATTTATAATGGACGGAAACGGAAGATGGGCTGTCAAGCGCGGTCTGCCTCGGAAAATGGGACACAGAGAGGGCGCAAAGGCGTTCCGAAAAATTGCCAGATACTGTAAAACTATCGGGATAAAGTATATTACTTTCTATGCTTTTTCAACGGAAAACTGGAGACGTCCCGAGGACGAGGTAGATGAGATAATGCGTCTGTTCGGCGAGTATCTTGACGAAGTAAAGGATTTTGAAAAGGATAAGACCAGACTTATATTCATCGGGGATAAATCCGCTTTCCGCGATGACCTTAGGGTACGAATGGAGGAAATCGAAAAAAGCTCGTCGGTATATGATGAAATGACTCTCATGATAGCAATGAATTACGGCGGAAGAGACGAGATAGTCAGAGCGGCAAGAGCTGCGGCTGAAATGGCTGTAAACAGGGAGATAAAGCCGTCTGACATTGATGAGAAGCTTTTTTCGGGTCTGCTTTATACGGGAGGGATACCGGACGCGGATCTTATAATACGTCCGAGCGGAGAAAAACGGATCTCAAATTTCCTGATATGGCAGTCAGCCTACTCCGAGCTGTATTTTACAGACGTTCTCTGGCCGGATTTTTCTCCTGATGAGCTTGACAAGGCTATCAATGATTATGCTTCAAGGAGCAGACGGTTCGGCGGGGTATGAAAAATTTCTGTAAGCATTTTTTCAGTCATAAACAGTCATAAAATTTTAAAAGGAAGTTTATTAAATGATAACCCGTATTATTTCGGCTATAGTGGGAATAGCAGTAGCGATAGGGATACTTTTCCTTTCGGATACTCCGGTATTTGACGCTGCTGTTGCGGCAATTTCGGTAATAATGATGTATGAGCTGTTTTCTGCGGGAGACTGCATGAAAAATAAGCTTCACAGTGCGATCTGCTTTGCGTTTGCGGTAATAACGCCGTTCCTTGTGGAATATACTGAAACTATGGAATATATCTGGATACTTTCCGGATTCTGTACGCTTCTTTTGTTTATAGGACTGATCGCAAATCATAAGACCATAAAATATGAAAAGCTGAGCTACATGATAACGTCATCTATATTTTCCACACTTCCTATGTGCTGCCTTGTATCAATGAAAAATCTTGACGACCTGCACGGGATATGCTATGTTGTGCTTTGCCTTGCAGGAGCTTGGCTCGGAGATTCGGGAGCGTATTTTGTGGGAACGTTCCTTGGAAAGAAAAAGCTCTGTCCTGAGATCTCGCCCAAGAAAACCGTTGAGGGAGCAGTCGGCGGCGTTATTACGGTAGGGATAGTTTTTGCGGTATATGCATTCTTTTACCATATGTATCAGGGATTCAGGGGATATGAATTCGATGTGAATTATGTATTCCTTGTTTTGATGGGCTTGATATGCGGAGTGCTTGGGATCATCGGAGATCTTTCCGCTTCGATAATAAAAAGACAATACGGAATAAAGGATTTCGGCAATATCATGCCGGGTCACGGAGGTCTTATGGACAGGTTCGACAGCGTTCTGTTCGTTGCGCCGTATATGCTGTTCGTACTCAGTCATTTCCCGCCGTTTAAATAATATTTTAAGGAATGTGAAGTATGGCTAAGGTTATAATGACCTGTGGGAGGATCTGCTGCGGCAAAAGCACGTATGCCGACAAGCTTCGCAGAGAGCTTAACGCTGTGGTGCTTTCCATAGATGAGGTCATGCTTGCTGTCTTCGGGCGCGATGCGGGGGATAAGCATGATGAATACGCTAAGGCTGTTGAAAAGCTCCTGCTTATCAACAGCCTTAGCGAATTCATCATGCTTATC
>CANQZS010000027.1 GCA_947628385.1 uncultured Clostridia bacterium
AGCGTATCCGCCGAAGCCCCTACTATGCTTTGCAGCGACAGCAATCCGAGAAATACCGTCATTATGAAGCCCATAACAAACGTCACTATATTTTTTACCGCTTCCGTTATTCCCGAAAGGTGAAGATCCGGATTTATCGCTTCAACAATACCCATAGCCATACACACCGACAGTGCCGGAACTATTATCTCCCCAGAGATCTGTACTGAGGCTTCCGCAGCCATGACTACGAGCATATTGTATACTACCGCCGAAGTAACGCTGCCTGATGATGCCGTTATACCCGCAAAGACCGGAACATAGCCCAGCATGAACATTCCTCCCGAATCAAGTGCGTTTGCTGCCGAGGCTATACATTCCGACACTGCGGAGGATATTATCCCCACCGAAACAAGAACGCTTATGATACCGAATATTTTTGAAAGAGGCTTGCTCGATATACTGTCCTCCATTCCCTCTATCACGGCAGCGACCAGTATCACAGCCATAAGCGAAGCCATTATTCTGAGCGGTCTTACTGCGGAATCCTTAAAAACGTTCCATATATATTTTATCAGCTCTGCGGGAGTTATACTTGTCAGAGCGTCCGCATTATCGGGAGCAATGCCATTCTCTTCAATAATATCACGCACCTCAGGATCAAGGCTGTCCGCAAGTCCCTGCGTATCAATATCGAGCTCCTCGGAAATATCCTGTACAGCCTCCTGCGCATATACGGTCATTCCGGCATATGTAAAAAGAAACATCAATAATATTGCAAGCGTCCAGAAAAATTTTTTCATTCCCATTCTCCCTCAGACAAGTCCGTCAATAACATCGGAAAGCGCACTGAACAGCGGAAGAGCCAGCGTCATCAGCGAGATCTTACCTGCCAGCTCGGCATGTGAAGCAAGAGCATTTTCGCCGCTGTCCTTGCACATATCACAGGCAAACTGGGTTATATAGCATATTCCCAGAGCCTTGAACAGGATCGTCAGATATTCCTTGTCCGCGCCTGCCTTTTCATAAATATCCCTTATCATTTCCGCTATAGGAGATATAAATAAAAGCACCGCTGACATTACCGAAGCTGCTGCGGCAAGCTTTATGTAAAGCGCATATTCCTTTCCCTCCGAGGAAAACAGCTTGCAAAGTATTGCCGCTATAATGCAAAGTCCGGCAATAGAAACCATTTTCATATTTACATCATATCCTCATTATTGATTCCGCCGGTATATGGTTTTTCCGGAAAAGCCGTATCTTAGCCGCAATGCGCTCCCTTATCCGTCAGAATCCGAAAACCGTTTTTACCGTTTCAAACAATTCTGCTATTTCGTTTATTATCATAGCCAGAACGACGATCAATCCCGCTATCGTTACGACCATAGCGTACTCGTCACGATCGGCTTTTTTTAGGAGCATACTGAGCACGGCTACTATGATACCAACACCGGCGATCCTGAAAATCAGATCAATTTCCACAATTTGACCTCCCTCGCAGCAAGTCACGTTTTCAGATGAGCATTATTGCAATAAATACTCCGGCAAGAACACCTAAAGAACGATACAATCTTGCTTTGCGCATATATTCATTCTCCGCAGAAGAGACAGCCGCCTCGGTCTCAGCTTGTCTGAGCCTGACCGCGCCGAGCTGATCCTCAAGATCGCTTTTTCCGAGCCTGTTCCCTATCTCTATAAGCAGAGCGGAATCGCTTTTTTTCAAGCCGCATGGAACATTCTCTTCTACTGCGGCTTTCCAGCACTGCTGAAACGACCTTTCCGGAGAAAGCTCCAGCTTTTTAAGGAATACGAATTCAGCAAGTCTTTCATCACCGCGCAGCGTTTCTGCAATTTCATATACCGTTGCCGAACGGTATTTCAGTAAAATATAGATCTCCTCAAGCATATAATTGATCTTTTTCAATGAGATCACACGATTTTTCAGTGAAGCGGAAAAATACATTCCTCCCATTGACGAGGACAGGACGATAATTATTATACATATAAGCTTAAGCATTTTTCCCCGTCCTTTCAGCAATGATCTGAGGAGACTGCCCTGCTTTGGAAAGCACTGCAATACAGCCGAAAATATCCCTGCGTATCCCCTTTGCCTCCAGCTCGTCCGCAGATGAAGCGTGTACTGACGCGGCAATGCAGACTCCGCTTTTTGAAGCTTCTCTTATTGCTTTAAGGTCGCTTTCCGAGCCTATCTCATCACATATTATCATCTGAGGAGAAATAACTCTTAACGCGGTCATTATGCCGCACGGCTTGTTATATCCGTCAAAGACGTCAGTATTTATCCCTATGCTGTTCTGAGGACAGCCGTTCCATACCGCCGCAAGCTCTCCGCGTTCGTCTATAAGAGCAATGCGGTATTTTTTGCCAAGGTTCCGCGATATATCTCTGAGAAGCGTAGTCTTTCCGGAAGCGGGAGGTCCTGCGATAAGCAGACTGCATATCCCGTTTGAAAAAGCTTTTTCGCAAAGCTCGTCCGAACAGCCCTCGACCTCTCTTGCGATCCTGAAATTAAGTGAGCTTATATTCTTTATCGAATCTCCCGTGGAGGTCCCGCATATACCCACTCGATGACCTCCGCGAACGGTAACGAATCCGTCCGAGATCTCCCTCTGAAAGCTGTGTACGGAATACTGGCAGACCGCTTCAAAGGTCCGCTTTATTTCGTCGGCAGCTATAATATATGCGGCTTCGGGAATATATGTAAAATTTCCCTCCGGAGTAAGATACCTTATGGAATCCTTTAATGTGACGGCAGCCGGACGCCCAACTCTGAGTCTGATCTCCCGTATTTCCTCAAAAAGCGCCGAGGAGATATTCCTGACGGCTTTTCCGATATTTCCGCTGAAATAACATACTATCTCATCTTTTTTCACTTCCGGTTCTCCTTTTCAATTGGTATATTCAATACTATGCCGCCGGTGCCGGATATAGAACGCCGTAATAAAAAAAGCCGCAGGCTTGGCTTTGCGGCGGAAACAGGTATCATGGATTGACAAATAAAGCAAAATGTGATATAATGTCAGATATATGATTTTAATTTGGAGAAATGTATGTTCGGTTATGTAAAGCCATTCAAGCCTCATATGAGAATTTGTGAATATGAGACCTACAAAGCGGTCTATTGCGGTCTTTGCAGAACTCTCGGCAAATACTACGGAGCTGCTTCAAGGATCACATTAAGCTATGATTTTGCTTTTTTGGGACTTATGGCACTCGCTCTTAATGATACCGAAGCGGAAATGTGCAGACGGAGATGCGCTGTCCACCCATTCAGAAAAACTCCCTGTATAAATTCCGATAAAGGTCTTGAATACACCGCAGCCGCCGCTTCGATACTTATATATAATAAGATAAGGGACGACGTTAATGACAAGCGTTTCCTCGCTAAAGCAGGTCCGCTTTTCATGCTTATGATAACAAGAGGAGCTTATAAAAAAGCTTCGGAAAAATATCCCGAGCTTTCAGAATATGTTTCCGAACAAATGGATATACAGTCAAAGCTTGAAAAGGAAAATTGCAGATCTATCGACCGTGCCTCAGAGCCCTCCTCAAATATTCTCGGAGAGATTGCCGCAGGACTCAGCGAGGTACCGGAGGAAAAGCGTATCCTTAGGCGCTTCGGATACCTACTCGGAAGATATATCTATATTGCCGACGCATTCGACGATGTGGAAAAGGACTTCCGTTCAAACGGATTCAATCCGCTTATTCTCGGAAATAAGGCTGTAAACGATCTCGATAAGGACGAAATACGCGCCAAGGCTGAAACAAGCATAAATTTTACCCTCGGCGCTCTGGCGGACAGCTATGTCATGCTTGAGATAAAAAGATTCAAGCCGATCATAGATAACATAGTATATCTCGGACTTAAAAACGGCTTTTATGATATAATAAATAAAAAGGAAAAACAGGAACAGTCTTAATGAAAGGAGACGTTTTATGATAAACGACCCATATAAAATACTTGGCGTAATGCCCTCTGCTTCCGATGATGAGATAAAGACCGCTTACAAGGATCTCATAAGACAATATTCCGGAGACAGCGAAAGGATCATGGAAATAACCAATGCCTATGACGCCGTAATGGATCAGCGGAGAGGCGGCACAGAGCAGTCCGGCGGGAACAGCTTTGCCGAAGTAAGGAGACTCCTTGGATACGGCAGCTATAATGACGCTGCGGCTGTTCTCGATCAGATACAGGACAGAACCGCCGAATGGTACTTCCTTAACGGCAGCATATGCTATGCCAGAGGCTGGCTGAACGACGCATATTCAAGCTTTGAGCAAGCGTGCAGAATGGAGCCTTACAATCCGGAATACAACTCCGCTTTAAGACATATGAAAGAAAGCCAGAGAGGAGATATGCGCGGAGATCCTAACGAGCAGGGCTTCGGAAACGGTACCCGTCCCGTAGGAGGCTGCAGTGCCTGCGATATATGCAACGGACTTATATGTGCAGACTGCTGCTGCGAATGTATGGGCGGAGATTTTATTCCGTGCTGTTAAAATCTATAATAGAGGAAAGTTATGAAAAAAGTAAGCTATAAAGTTTCGGTCGGAGGAATAGTTTCCTCTCTGTGCCTGCTTCTGATGTTCCTGACGGCTGTATTCCCGCTGCTGAATATCACTCTTCCCCTGTTCGCCGGAGTAATGATAACTGTAGTGGCAATAGAGGTGAGCACATCATGGTCATTTGTTACCTACGCGTCGGTAGCGGTACTGTCGTTTTTTGTTACTCCGGATAAGGAAGCGTGGCTGTTCTTTACATTTTTGTTCGGATATTATCCGGTGGCAAAATCCTTTTTTGAAAAGCTTAAAAGCAAGGCTGTAGGCTGGATATGCAAATTGATAACTTTTAACATTTCCATAGTGATAATATTCTACACGCTTATGAACATACTCGGAACTCTTGATCTTTTTGAAGAGTTCGGCTTCTATAACGAATGGCTTATTCCGGCTCTTATTTTAGCGGGAAATCTGATGTTCATTTTTTATGATCACACCCTTACGCTCCTTATAATGAGCTATAAAAAATGGTTCCGACCGACATTCCTTAGAAAATTCAAGTAAAATATCGTTTCCAAAGCGCTCCCTTAAGCTCCGGATATAAAAAAATGCCTAATAAATACGCTTCTGTATTTGTGCAAAACTGCCTTTGAAAAATTCGCGGAGCTGTGATATAATTTATTTATATAGTGAAAGGAGCGCATAAATATGTTCAGCATCGGCGATTATGTTGTCTATGGTTCAGGAGAAATTTGCAGGATAGCAGAAAAAACGGAAAAATGCTTTGACGGAAAAACAGAAAAGGAATATTGTAAGCTTATTCCTCTGGATACAGTCAATTCGACATATTATATCCCCTCTGACAGTATGGACGATAACGTAAGGCGGCTCCTCACACGGGAGGAAATTTACAGTATCATAGATTCCATGCCAAACGCTGAAAATGTCTGGTCAAATGACAGGAATGAACGCAAGGTCAGATTCAGCGAGCTTCTTAAAAGCAGCGATTTTTCCGGTATCATAGGAATGATGAGATCGCTGTATGAGGAACGTCAAAAGCGCTCCGCAAACGGAAAGCAGCTGATCTCCTCTGATGAAAAGGCTTTCACAGCCGCCGAAAACATGATACACCGTGAATTTGCCTTTGTTCTCGGCATTAAAGCAAACGACGTTGACAGCTTTATAAGTGAACGTCTTTCCGCAGCAAAGGCTTAATATAAAATAAAATGACCGTATATTCCGGACGATCCGAAATATACGGTCTTTTTAGTTCAAATTAGTTCAAAGCTGCTTTGTTTCCTCTTTAAGTATGCGCCCGTCTCTCAGGAGCTGTTTAAGGCGTTCGCTGTCACCGTCCTGAAGCGCGCTGCGGTATTCTTTAAGTCTTTCAATAATAAAGTCTATCTCAAAGCACAAGGGCTCCTTATTAAGCATAAAAAGCGGGGTCCACATGGTTTCATTGAGCTTTGCAACGCGGGTAAGATCCTGAAAGCTTCCTGCGCTGAATCCGAGCTGCTTCTGGTGCGTAGGACTTTTTATATATGCATTTGAAACTATATGAGCGAGCTGGCTCGTAAAAGCGATTATCTGATCGTGCTCCTCCGGAGAAGCAAAAACCACCTTTTTGAAATTCAAGGAATAAGCAAAGTCCTCCAGAAGATTCAGCTTTGCCTGCGGAACACTTTCAGAGGGCGTGATTATAAAGCTTGCCGTATCAAAAAGATCATCAAGCGAATATTCAAATCCGGAAAATTCACGTCCTGCCATAGGGTGACAGCCGATGAAAGACACACCGTATTTTTCAAGAACGGGCGTCACTCTGTCAACTATCTCCTTTTTAATGCCGCAGGTGTCGATAACTATACTTCCCTCCTTGAACCTATCCGCATTTGAGATAATATAGTCTATCGCGTCTGTAGGATAAAGAGAAACTATTGTAATATCCGCAAGGCTGAGATCGTCAGTCTCACCGTCAATAGCATTCTGCGATACTGCCATTGCAATGGTTTCACTGTTTATGTCGATACCGTAAACCTTGTGGTTCGTGTGCTTTTTGATAGCTTTGCACATTGAACCTCCGATAAGACCTATCCCAACGGCTGTAATTATCATAATAGCCCTGCTTTCTCAGTTTTAATAATGATCGTGCAAATGTCAGATAAGACCGTTCACTATTTCGGACGCCCTTGAATTGTCCGAGCATATTATAAGAACGACCCAGTTCCCCTTTTCTATCACTGCGGCGTCCTCGAGCTTATATACCTCGTCGGGGGTGTAATCCGTGTAAAGCTCGATCTGACTTTCAAGGCGCTTTTGCACCTCCGCTGCTCCCGAAGCTGCGCTGTCAGCATCATTGAACCTGAATACCGCAAGCTCATCGGGATATGCTCCGCTTCCGCAGATGAATACCGACATATCGGCAACTGTTGAAACATCAATATCATAGAAAGCTCCGAGACTGTCTGCGTCCTTTTCAACAGCGGAGGGAATTTCTATCTCCGACATTACCGCAGAAGCAATATCCGCAGCGGAAGCCTCTGCTTCCGCCTGTTCGGAGGACACAGCAGCTGTAGTCTCTGCAGGAGTTCCGTTTGCTTGTACCGACTCTCCATCTTCCTGATTACCGCAGGAGGATAACGCCATTGCCGCAATAACAGCGGCTGCAATGATTATCTTTTTCATATAAAATTTCCTTTCAAAGCTTGATCCTTAAAACAGCATTAAAGCTTCCGCTAAACAAAGAGAACTGTCTCTTACGGAGCCGTTGATGCTGAAATAGCTGTATCTGAAGCTGTCTCCGGCATTTCAGAGTATGAGGACACGGTGCTTTCAGTATAAGCAGAGGTATTTGCAGCGGAGCTTTCGGATACAGGCTCCCACACGCTCACCGTTTCCTGCCCTGAGACTGACGTTTCCTCGGTATCCTCCGAATACTCCTCCTCTTCTTCGGTAAGAGACCTCTGTATCTCACCGAGTATCACCGGATAAGCGGCGATCTTCAGGTGCAGACCGTCATGCTCGGCATAATCCTCTGAAAGATAGCCGGTACTGTCCTGAAGCAGCGGGAAAATATCCACAAATCTGACCGATCTTTCATCAGCAAGTCTTTTTATATGCGCATTATATTTGCTGATGCTTGCAAGCTTTTCCGGCTTTTCGCGTTCATGCTCGGCTGTTACCGGAGGTATCGAAACAAGAGCAATCTCGGAATCAGGGCAAGCCGCGCTTATCTCATCTATGAATTCGTCCAGCTTATCCGCCATATAATCCTCAGAAAGGTAGGAAAGTCCGTTAGTTCCGAGCATTATACATATATATTCCGGAGACTGGGACGAAGCTTTATCATAAACGTTCACATCGTCAATTTCAGCGTTCATTACAGAGGACGGCGTAAGTCCGACCTGCGCAAAAATATTTTCCGGCTTGATGTACCCGTAATTCACCAGACCTACAGAGAGCGAATCGCCTATTATGAGGACATCATCAAAGAATTCCTCGTCAAATCCATATGCGTCGGACGAGACGGGCACGATCGTATCCGAAGTCGCTGCTTCCGTTGACACAGCAGGCGCAGCCGAAGTCTCGGAAACCGTTGTTTCCTGCTCGGAAGCTTTGGTGACCGATGTTTCCTCAGCGCCTATAACATGAGGGGGCAAATTTTCCGCAGAGCTGCTGTCAGCGCTTATAAGTCCGGATACTCTGAAAAAATATATTGAAGCCAGAACCAATACCGCAGCGGCAAGGGCTATCATAACAGCCAGAGCTGCCGTATCGGCAGGAGATGATCTGCTTTTCACATGAGCCATAAAGACACCTTTTCATTTAATAATATTGGTATAAATAATATTTTACCTTTCTATTGATTTATTCCAATAGCATTATAACTATATTATTATACTACAAAGTTTTTGCTTTTTCAAGCAAAATTTATATTTTCCGATAATTTCCAATTTGTCAAAGTGGTTCTCAGTCTCAAATATGCAATTTTTACACTAAATAATCTCTAATTTTTGTATTTTAATAAATGTAAATTTGAGGTAAAGTAATTATATGAAGAGATCAGCCTTTTCTTTACTAAAATCACAACTAAAGGAAGCTTTTATATGGATCCAGAATATAAATATATAAAAAAATCATGCCTGTCCGCCGTCCTTTCATTGGCGCTTTTTATGTGTTCATGCGCAAACGAAGCTCCGGATCAGGAGATCACCGTATCGGACGTTCCCGTTACATCGTCCGAAACTGTAGTATCTGCTTCTGAGACCTCCGTGACCGAGACAGAGACGGCTCACGAGATCCCTCCTATGGACACCTCGCCTTTGACGCTCTCACTGTTCGTTTTCGGAGAATTCGATGATATTCCCTTTGATGACGCCGCCGCAGAAAGGATCACTGCCGCCACCGGAATAACTCTCGATGTCACCGTATATGACGAAGCTCCGGAGGAGATCCTTAAAGAAGCGGAAGTTTCTCCGGATCTGATCTATGCCGGAGAAAGCACTCCCAAGCTTATAGAAAACGGCGAGCTGGTACCGCTTAACGATTATATCGGAGAATACGGAGAATGCTTTCGTAATTTCTACGGGAAATATTTTGATTCGCTCGCCGAGGATAACGGGAATATATACACCTTCGGAACGGGAGGATCTTCCCCTGCCATGCTCCGTCCGGAGGGTACGTTCAGTATACGGCATGATGTTCTTGAATATACCGGCTATCCCGAAATAAAAACTCTTTCGGATCTTGAAGCGTGCCTTTCGGAATATCTTGAAGATCATACGAGCAGCACCGGACTGCTTCTCTGCGGAGGTCCCATACAGCTTTATGAAAGTACAATAAGCGAGCGTGTAAATTATGTTCTCGGCTACCCTGACGACGGAGAGTTCCTTGTAAACGAAGAGACCGGAAGCGCGTCATACAAATGGCTCGATCCCCGCGCCGGAGAATTCATAAAATGGCTGAATCATATGTATAACACCGGTCTGCTGGACGATGAATCCTATTCGCTAAAAGAGGGACCCTATCTTGATAAGATCTCCGGAGGCAGAGTTGCCGCCATTTCCGTTTGTCCTGAGGAATATTCCGAGGATTACTGTCCTCTGCCGGTAACGCTTGACAGCAGCATGAAAGCCATGTTCAATGCAGCCGTAAGCTACAGTGTTCCATACGGAATAGGGATAACTGAATACTGTAATGAGCCGGAACGCGCTTTCCGTTTCCTTGACTGGTGGTGCAGCGATGAAGCACAGGAGATCATTCTTGCCGACTATGACGGAGAAAATTTCTATTCAGAATATGCGGAGCCGTTCCCGATGATAGGGATCACCCAAAAGGACAAGGACGGAAATTACATTTCTCCGCTGCTTGACGAAATTATTTCCGGATATTCCGACGAGGAGCGTGCAACATTGGACGGATACGGGATAACGACATTTGCAGATCTTTTCCCCTCCGCCGATGAGCTTCCGGAAATAGACCGAACGCTTATAAGCGACTATGAGTTTCCGGAAATGAGCGAGGAAAGCATACTTCTTGAAACTCTTGAAACATATCTGAAAACCGAGGTTCGCAACGCTATCACCTGTTCCGAGGAGGAATTTGACGGAAAATGGACTGAGGTCACAGAATGGCTCGAAAAGAACGGCGCCAATGAGCTTGAAGAGCTTATTACCGAAAGGATCCGTGCCGAAAGCTGATATAGCTTAGATCCATGATAATTTAAAAAGCCGCAGCAGTAACGTATCATAAACTGCTGCGGCATTTTTTATATTATACTGTTCCCCAATCAAAAAGCAGCCAACGGTTCCGAGATATGTTCCTTATCGGAAAGCTGTCGGTATGTCAGCGCTATCACTACAAATGACAGTATCGCTGTAAGAATGTCAGATACAGGCATGGAATACAGCACGCCGTCCAGACCGAAAAATATCGGCAGCAGCAGCGCAAATCCCACTCCGAAAACAATTTCACGCACCATGGAAAGCATGGTCGATGCGGCAGCCTTTCCCATAGCCTGAAGAAATATGAACGCGGCTTTATTTATGCAGGCAAAAACTATCATGCAAAGATAGATACGGAATGCTCTTACTGCAAAATTCGTATAGTAAATGCTTTCATTTGCCGCGCCGAATATCCTGATAAGCTGATTTGGGAATACCTCGGCAATTACAAGCGAGACTGCTCCGACTATACCCTCCGAGCATAGAAGCATTGTAAAAAGCTTTCGTACACGGTTTTTGTGTCCGGCTCCCATATTGAATCCTACGATCGGTATACAGCCCGCCGCCATACCTACTACAATGGAGATCACGATCTGAAAGAATTTCATTACAATGCCGACTACCGCCATTGGTATCTGTGCATATTCCTGCTGTCCGAACACCTCGTCCATTGCACCGTATTTGCGTATCATATTATTTATTGCAGCCATTGCCGCAACAAGAGAGATCTGTGACAGAAAGCTGCAAATACCGAGCGACAGTGTGTTTTTTATGATATTGCCGTCAGGAACAAAATTCGATCTTTCAAGCCGCACTGTTTTCATATGCAGCAAGTACCATACGGCAAAAGCAGCAGTTACGATCTGACCTATGATGGTTGCAATGGCTGCACCTTTCATTCCCATACGGAACACAAAGATAAAAAGCGGATCAAGTATGATATTTATTACCGCGCCGGAAAATGTGGAAAGCATCGCAAATTTTGGACTTCCGTCGGCGCGTATGACCGGATTCATTGCCTGACCGAAAACATAAAACGGGATTCCGACCGTTATCCAGAAAAAATATTCCTTAGAATACCGAAAGGTCTCCTCATTGACCGTACCGCCGAACAAAGCGATTATCTGTTCATTGAAGATAAGATAAACGGCTGTCAGGACAATACCTGTCAATACTGACATGATTATCGAGTTTCCTACGCTTACAGAAGCACGCTCCGGCTGATCCTTGCCAAGGCTAAGACTGACAAAGGCGCAGCAGCCGTCGCCGATCATGACCGCGGCGGCAAGCGCAATTACCGTCAATGGGAAAACTACCGTATTTGCGGCATTTCCGTAGGATCCAAGATATGATGCGTTCGCAATAAATATCTGATCGACGATATTGTAAAGTGCTCCTACAAGCAAAGAAATTATGCAGGGAACGGCATATTTTTTCATAAGCACGCTGATTTTTTCCTCTGCAAGAAAGGATCTGTTCTGTTCCATAATATGACCTCCTGAAAAATAAAAAGGCGTAAATCCGAAAAGCTGGACTTACGCCTTATGGCTACGCACTATTGTTATTATACTATATTGAAGTCAAAATTTCAAAGGACATTTTGCACAAAAATTTTTTAAGATCCATTTGCAGAAACAAAGCAAATCGCATAATAAGATCTTATGCTTTCTTTGCGCCCTCCCAATCCTTGAGGAAGCGTGCGATACCCGCATCTGTCAGCGGGTGATTTATCATCTGACGAAGAACGTTCATAGGAACTGTCGCAATATCGCAGCCGAGACGAGCCGCTGCTGTAACGTGGATAGGATTCCTGATCGAAGCGGCAATTATCTCAGTTCCGATACCCTGAGCATTGAAAATATCAACGATCTCTGAAATAAGAGCCATTCCCTCCATGCCAATGTCATCGAGTCTGCCAAGGAAAGGTGAAACATAGGTAGCGCCTGCATTTGCAGCAAGCAGAGCCTGTGCGGCGGAGAAAATAAGCGTAACGTTTGTTTTTATTCCCATAGCTGTGAGCTTTTTGCAGGCTTTCAGACCCTCGGCGCACATAGGGAGCTTTATAACGATGTTTTCATGTATTTTTGAAAGCGGGATAGCCTCTTCGACCATTTTATCCGCTTCAAGTGAAATCACCTCAGCGGAGATAGGACCGTCAACAATGCTTGTTATTTCCTTAACGACCTCCTCAAAAACGCGTCCCTCTTTGGCAATAAGCGACGGATTTGTGGTAACTCCGCAGATAACGCCCCAGTCATTGGCTTCTCTGATGTCGTTTACATTAGCGGTATCAATAAAAAGTTTCATCGGTATCATTTCCTTTCGGTAAAATTTATTAAAAT
>CANQZS010000028.1 GCA_947628385.1 uncultured Clostridia bacterium
GTCCATGCTATATGGATAAATACGAAAGAAGCGGCATACGCATATACGATCTCGTTCACCCCCAAGTCTTTGAGGAAAAGGTACGCTCCACAGGAAAGCTCCGCAACAGCATAATAACCAATGTTTTCGGCGGGGATCCCGTGGATCTCGACGCGGTGATAAAGGAATACAGCGAATACGGCAGACGTCTTGCGGAGTATGTTGACGATGTTTCCGTACTTACCTATGAGGCTCACAAAGCCGGCAAGGAGATTCTTTTCGAGGGCGCACAGGCTACTCTTCTTGACATCGACTTCGGAACATATCCTTATGTTACGAGCTCTCACCCAATATCGGCGGGCGTATGTATAGGCACAGGCGTAGGTCCTACGATGATAAGCAAGGTATACGGAGTTGCAAAGGCATATACCACAAGGGTCGGAAAAGGTCCGTTCCCCACGGAGCTTGACGATGAGATCGGAGACTATATCAGGAACAAGGGCGGCGAGTTCGGAACGACTACGGGACGTCCCAGAAGAACAGGCTGGTTCGACGCGGTCATCGTACGTCATGCGGTAAGAGTAAACGGACTTAACTGTCTTGTAGTCAACAAGCTTGACACTCTTGCGGGGCTTGACACGCTGAAAATATGTGTTGCGTATAAAAAGCCGGACGGAACGATAATAAAGGATTTCCCCGCGACCTTAGAGGAGCTTGAGGGCTGCGAACCCGTTTACGAGGAGCACAAGGGATTCAGCGATGATATTACTGCATGCAGGAGCTTTGACGAGCTTCCGGAAATTTGCAGGAGCTATATAAAGCGCCTTGAGGAGCTTTGCGAATGTAAGATCGCCATGATAGGCGTAGGTCCTGACAGGGAGCAGCAGATAGAAAGATAACCGTTCCCGTTTATTTTAAAGAAAAATCGCGGCGGCAGACCATATGATCTGCCGCCGCTGCTTATGTAGAAATATACTATTCTTTATAGTTTATAAGCTCGTCAAGCATTTTGGGAAGCTCGGTATCCATGTTTTCGTCAGTGAACTGACAGGTGCCGACCGCCTTGTGTCCGCCGCCGCCGTATTTGAGCATGAGCTTTCCTACATTGACGTTTGAGGTGCGGTTAAGGATAGAATATCCTACTGCGGCGCTGCAGCCGTGTCCTCCCTTTCCGTTTACTATCCATGCGGAAATGTTCTGATCCGGATAAAGGCTGTATATAAGGAACCTGTTGCCGGAATAAATATGCTCGACTCCGCGGAGATCGGTGATGATAACGTCCTTTTCGATACGGGTATGAGCCTTTACCATTTCCTTGAATTTTTCAGTCTGTTCAAAGTAAACGTCTATTCTTTCCTTAACGTCCGGAAGAGCAAGTATCTCGTCGGTATTCATGGTACGGCAGCAGTCTATGAGCTTTTCCATGAGCTGATAGTTTGAGATGGTGAAATTTCTCCAGCGTCCGAGTCCTGTTCTTGGATCCATAAGGAAGCCAACCAGTATCCATCCCTTTGGATCAAGGATCTCCTCCTTTGTGAGGTTACCGCTGTCTACTTTATCAACGGCGATCATCATATCGTCGTAATGACCGAAGCGTTCCTTTCCTCCGTAATAATCGTAAATGATCCTTGCGCAGGAGGGAGCTATGCGGCTCTCGCCCTTATATCTGCCCTCGAGCTGATTGCGCTCGAATTCGCTGGAATGGTGATCGAACCACAAGCCGCAGCCCTCCACAAACGGTACGTTAGCAAGGCAGTCGTTTTCGGTGACCTCGATAAGACCGTCCTGAAGATCCTTAGGGTGAGCGAATTTCCAGTTATCTATCACGCCCACGTCTTTAAGAAGAGCACCGCAGGCAAGACCGTCAAAATCCGAACGTGTAATAAGTCTCATTATAAATACAACTCCTAAATAAAATCAATATAACGCACTTTAGTACGCTTATGATATTATTATACATCATTTCCGTGCTGATTTCAATAGCTGTTTTACAGAATTTAAAATTTTTTAAAATAAAATTTGTCCGCATTGGAAATTTTTTCAGGCAATGCCGAAAAAGTGATCACTATTTTGCGCCGCAGGCGCAAAATATAAAGCTGGTCAAGCCAGACAAAACCTTTGGTTTTGTTTTGCCCAGACTTGCGGATTCCAAAGGCAGAGCCTTTGGTCGCGTAAACGAACGCAGTTCGTTTTTCGCAGGAGGGCGAAACTCTCCTTTTCAAAGCGCTCTGCAAAGGGCGTGAATAAAACGACGCAAGCGTCGTTTAAGCCGCCAAAGGCGGCAAGAGGGGAACGCTCTGCAAGAGAGAGCGTTCCCCTAAGCTAACGATTTATGAGATGTAAGCCTTTTTAAACAGTCCGGTGGACTGTTTAAAAATCAATTTAATATGTTTTTCTAAAGATTGTAAGAAATGTTTTTGGAGTATAGTCGTAAAAATTTCTAAAAGTTGTTGAAAAAACCTGCATCTGATGTTATAATTTTATAAAACGATCGTAAATATCCGGAGGACTGATAATGATAAAAAAAATAACCGCCGCAATTGCCGCACTTGCAATGACTGCCGCTGCACGATCCGCCGCAGCCGCGTCCCCGACTGTGGAAATAAACGTAAAGGCTGACGATCCCGTTCGCAGGATCTCTCCGTACATATACGGCGTAAACAGCGGAGTTGACCTGAACGCCGTTTCCGCAGGCTCGTTCCGTCTGGGAGGGAACAGACTTTCCGCTTATAACTGGGAAAACAACTACTCGAACGCAGGCTCGGATTACCACAATTCCACAGACCTGTATCTTGTTCAGAATGTTCCCGACGAATTCAAAAACGTTCCTGCCGGAGCAGCGCTTGCAGCGGCAAATGAAGCGAACGGCGGGAATATCCCCTATCGCCTGCTGACTCTCCAGATGCTGGGCTATGTTTCCGCAGGAAAAAGAGGCAATATCACCGAGGAATATGCCGCTCCCTCCGAGCGTTGGGTAAAGGTAGAGAACCGCAAGTCAGGCGAATTCTCCCTTGAGCCGGATAAAAAGGACGGCGCCGTTTACATTGACGAATATCTCAATTACCTTTTTGAAAAGATCGGCAATTCACAAAGCGGCACAGGCTTCAACGCCTACGCTCTCGATAACGAGCCGTCTCTCTGGAGCAGTACTCACAGCATGGTACAGCGTTCTCCGCTGACCTGCTCGGAGCTTATAGAAAAGTCAAAGGCTCTTGCCCTTACGGTAAAGGATATGGACGGCAATGCTGAGGTTTTCGGTCCGTCGCTTTACGGATATAACGCCTACAACAATTTCCAGAATGCTCCCGACTGGCAGGAAATAAAGTCCGAAAACGGCTACCGCTGGTTCATAGACTTCTACCTTGACGAGATGAAAAAGGCTGAGCAGGAAAGCGGAAAGCGTTTACTTGACGTTCTTGATATTCATTATTATACCGAAGCAAAGGGCGAATGTGGAGAACGCTCCTGCTCGCATTATGACAACGACGGCTGCATTTCCGCAAGGCTCAACAGCGTGCGCTCGCTTTACGACGAAAATTACAGGGAAAACAGCTGGATAGTTGATTCCGGCGCGGAATTTTTCCCGCTTCTGCCAAATATAGAGCAGTCCATAGATAAATATTATCCCGATACGAAAATTGCGTTTACGGAATACAACTTCGGCGGCGGAGATCACATTTCCGGCGGCGTAGCAGAGGCTGACACTCTCGGCATCTTCGCTGAACAAGGCGTTTATTTCGCTTCTATATGGTCGTTTGACAAAAACGGATTCCAGCTTGCGGCAATAAATATGTTCACCAATTACGACGGCGCAGGCAGCAGCTTCGGCGATACGCTCGTTGAAAGCAGCGTTTCGGGAAGCGATGATATTTCGGTATATTCGGCTATTGACGGAGATAACTCCGATACGGTCAGAATGATAGTGACTAACCGTTCGATCCATGGATCCTCTCCCGCAAGGATCGCAATTGACGGATCTCTCGATCATACATCTGCGGAGGTATATTCCCTGTCCGGAGATCTTGCAGAAATAAAGCGTCTGGACGATATAGACGGGATCAAGGACAACAGCTTTGAATACGAGCTTCCTCCGCTGTCGGTAACGGAATTCGTGATAAAGCATGAGAGCAGATCGGTCTCACCCGTTTTTACCGCTGTGGCTGCCGCAGCCGTAGCTGCCGTAGTATCTGCGGCGGTAATGATATTCCGCAGGATCTCCAAAAACAAATAGCGATCATCAGGTCGGGACGGAATTGTCCTGCACCGAATTAATGATTTGATCTGAAAGGCTGGTAAATATGACTCTTAAAGAAAAGATCGAAAACGGACAGACCTTTATCGGAATAGAGCTCGGCTCAACAAGGATAAAGGCTGTGCTTACCGACGACGGATACTCTCCCATTGCAAGCGGCTCGGCTGATTGGGAAAACCGTTTTGAAAACGGCTTCTGGACATATTCCCTCGATGATATTCACAATGGGATAAGATCATGCTTTGCAGAGCTTTCCAAAAAAACTTCGGAAAAATACGGCGCAAAGCTTTCCTCCGCAAAAGCAATGGGGATCTCCGCAATGATGCACGGTTATATGGCTTTTGACAAAAACGGGAGGCTCCTTGTTCCGTTCAGGACGTGGAGGTGCACCACGACCGGAAGAGCGGCTTCCGAGCTTACCGAGCTGCTCGGCTTCAATATCCCGCAGAGATGGAGCATTGCTCATCTTTATCAGGCTATACTTGATAATGAGGAGCATATCCATGAAACGGCATATATCTCCACGCTGGCGGGATATATCCATTATCTTCTGACGGGAAAACGGATCGTCGGCATAGGCGAAGCCTCGGGGATATTTCCGGTAAACGGCAAGGATTACGATGAAAAAATGCTCGCAAAGACCGAGGAGCTCTTCCGCAGCCACGGCTTTGACCGTCCGCTCAGAGAAATTCTTCCGGAAGCCGCCGACGCAGGCACGATGTGTTCGTTCCTCACCGAGGACGGAGCAAAATTTCTCGACGCGGGAGGAGATCTGAAAGCCGGTATTCCGCTCTGCCCTCCGGAGGGAGACGCGGGAACGGGAATGACGGCGACTTGCTCCGTTCGTGCCGGTACAGGCAATATTTCCGCAGGCACATCGGTCTTTGCAATGCCTGTGCTTGAAAAGCCTCTCGACGGAGTTTATCCGGAAATAGACGTAGTTACCACTCCGGACGGCGCTCCTGTGGCAATGGTACACTGTAATAACTGCTGCTCCGAGATAGACGTCTGGGTAAAGCTGTTCGGTGAATTTGCGGAGCTTTCCGGACACCCTATGGACAGATCCGAGCTTTACGAGCTTCTTTATACAAACGCAATGAACGGCAGTCCCGACTGCGGAGGCATTACGGCATATAATTTCCTTTCCGGAGAACCTGTAGTCGGCATAGGCTCAGGCAGACCGATGTATTTCCGCACGCCGGACAGCGCTGCGGGACTTGCAAATTTTTTCAGAGCGCAGCTTTATTCCACAGTCGCAGCTCTTAAAATGGGAATGGACATTCTCCTTGAAAAGGAAAGGATCTCCATTGACGGACTCACGGCTCACGGCGGGCTTTTCAAGGTAAAAAATGCAGCTCAGCAGGTGCTTGCGGACGCTCTTGAGATCCCAATATCGGTAATGGAGACTGCCGGCGAGGGCGGCGCATGGGGAATGGCTCTCCTTGCGGCATATATGACCGACGGCGGCGGAGCTTCACTTGCCGACTGGCTGGACGGCAGCGTTTTTGCAAAAAATGAAAAAATGACCCTTTTGCCGAAAAAAAGCGGCGCCGAGGGTTTCAAAAAATTTATGGAGCGATACAAAGCCGGACTTGCGGCTGAAAAAGCTTTGGAAGGGGTAGAAGATCATGCTTGACGAACTGAAAAAAGAGGTGCTTGAAGCAAACCTTATGCTTCCGAAATACGGACTTGTCACCTTTACATGGGGAAACTCTTCCGCTGTTGACCGAGCAAGCGGAATGGTGGTAATAAAGCCCTCCGGTGTAGAATATGATCGTTTAACGGCGGACGACATGGTAGTTGTTGAGCTTTCCACCGGAAAGGTTGCAGAGGGAAAATACAGACCCTCCAGCGACACTCCCACACATCTGGAATTATACCGTGCCTTTGAGGGTATCGGAGGGATAGTTCACACTCACAGCAGGTGGGCGACCTCATTTGCGCAGGCGGGAACGGGTATGATCCCTATGGGAACTACGCACGCGGATCATTTTTACGGAGAGATCCCATGCACGCGCGCTATGACTCCCGAAGAGAAACGCGGAGAATATGAAAAGGAGACGGGTACCGTAATTATTGAAGCGTTCAAGGATACGGATCCGCTCACGATACCGGCGGTCCTTGTAAAAAGCCACGGTCCATTCACATGGGGACGCACTGCTGAGGAAGCTGTTCACAATGCGGTAGTTCTTGAAGAGACGGCGTTTATGAATTATCACGCCATGATGATCTCTCCGCAGGCGGGGCAAATGCAGCAGGAGCTTCTTGACCGGCATTATCTTCGCAAGCACGGTGCAAACGCATATTACGGACAAAATTAAAAGCCGGTCAAACTATCAAAAAAAAGATTATTATTTTGCGCCGCAGGCGCAAAATATAAAGCTGGTCAAGCTGAGCACAGCTTGCGGATTCCAAAGGCAGAGCCTTTGGTCGCGCTCCGCAGAGCGCGAAACTCTCCTTTTCAAAGCGCTCTGCAAAGGGGTGAATTGCAAACTGCGCAGCTGTTTGCAAGAGGGGAACGCTCTGCAAGAGAGAGCGTTCCCCTGAACTAACGATTATATTTTTATTTTCTCTTTTAAAACAGTCCGGTGGACTGTTTTAAAATCAATTTAAAATGCTTTTTTACAAATTAAGCTCCGCAGAGGTAATTCTCTGCGGAGCTTTCGGCTATATTATCGCTTCTTTTAAGGATCTGACAAATTCCCCTACCTTCTCTGCGGAAGAATTGCCGTACTCGGCTACGATCTTTACTACCGCGCTTCCTACTATTACTCCGTCACAATAACCGCTCATCTTCTTTGCCTGCTCGGGATCGGAGATCCCAAATCCCACCATGGCAGGGACTTTGCAGCTCTTCTTTATCTCTCCGAAAAATTCGTCAAAATCCGTGGTGAATTTGCTCCTCGTTCCGGTAACTCCCGTGGAGGAAACACAGTACAGGAATCCCTCCGCTTCGGACGCTATATCCGCTATCCTCTGGTGCGATGTGGGAGCGACCATGCTCACCGCAATTACTCCGTTACTCTTTGCATATGGCTTTATCTCGTTCCGCTCCTCATACGGAAGATCCGGAACGATAACGCCGTCTATTCCCTTTTCTTTGCAAAGCGTAAAGAATTTCTCCGTTCCAAATCGGAAGATCGTGTTAATGTACATCATAAGTATAAGCGGCTTGTCGGTCTGCTTGCGCAGCCTTTCCACCATTCCGAAGATCCCCGTAAGATCCGTTCCGTGCGAAAGAGAACGCAGACTTGCCGCTTGGATCACCTTTCCCTCAGCTACCGGATCCGAAAACGGAACGCCTATTTCTATAATATCCGCGCCGTTTTCAAACATTTTGAGAACTAACTTCTCGGTAGTCTCAAGATCCGGATCGCCTGCGGTTACAAATGTTATAAGTGCCTTTTCGCCCTTGTCCTTAAGCTCGGCAAGAGCTTTTTCTATTCTGTTCATGAATGACCGTTCCTTTCTATCAAGAATTGACAACGTCTTTTCCGCGGTATTTTGCTATGGAATAAACGTCCTTATCGCCGCGTCCCGAAAGATTTATGACAAGTATCTGATCCCTGCTCATTGTCGGAGCGATCTTCTGCGCCACGGCTACGGCGTGTGCGGATTCGATAGCGGGAATTATTCCCTCCGTCCTTGACAGATACTCAAACGCTTGGACGGCTTCCTCATCGGTTATGGGGAAATATTCCGCACGTCCTGTTTTATAAAGCATGGCGTGCTCCGGTCCTATTCCCGGATAGTCAAGTCCTGCAGAGATCGAGTAAACGGGATCTATCTGTCCGAATTCGTTTTGCAGGAACAGCGATTTCATTCCGTGGAATATACCGGTAGTGCCCTTGGCAATGGTGGAAGCGTGCTTGCCCGTCTCAACACCCAGACCGGCGGCTTCCGCACCCACAAGGCGGACGGATTTATCCTTTATAAAATCATAGAACGCACCCATGGAGTTTGAACCGCCTCCTACACAAGCGCAAACGCAGTCAGGAAGCTTTCCCTCCTTTTCCATGAGCTGTTCACGTATCTCCTCGGAGATTATCTTCTGGAAATCGCGAACCATTGTGGGGTAAGGGTGAGGTCCCATTACCGAGCCTATGCAGTAAAACGTTGTATTTACGTTTTCCGCCCAGTCACGCATTGCGGCGTTTATAGCGTCCTTAAGCGTGTCCGTTCCCTCGTGAACGGCAACTACGCTTGAACCGAGAAGCTCCATTCTGTAAACGTTAAGGGACTGGCGTATGGCGTCCTCTGCGCCCATATATACCTGACATTCCAATCCGAAAAGCGCACAGGCAGTCGCCGTTGCAACACCGTGCTGACCCGCTCCGGTCTCGGCAATGATACGGGTCTTGCCCATTCTCTTGGCAAGCAGGATCTGTCCGAGAACGTTGTTTATCTTATGCGAACCCGTATGGTTCAGATCCTCGCGCTTGATGTAAATTTTCGCGCCGCCCAGATCCTTGGTCATCTTTTCTGCATAGTAAAGCAGAGACGGTCTGCCCGCATAATCCCTGTAAAGGGCTTTTAATTCGTTCTTGAAATCCGGATCGTCCTTGTATTTTGTGTAAGCCGCGTCAAGCTCGTTCACCGCGTTCATAACGGTCTCGGGAACGTACTGTCCGCCGAATATGTCAAATCTTCCTTTTTCAGACATTTTTATCAACCTTTCGTACTGATCTCATAATTGCTCGTATTTTTTCGGGATCCTTAACTCCGTCAGTCTCAGTGCCGCCCGAAATATCCACGCCGTACGGAGAAATTTTCATTGCCTCGGAAATATTGTCCGCGTTTATCCCTCCGGCTAAAAGATAAGGCATGGAGATCTCCGTTCTGCGTATAAGCTCCCAATCGGCTGTTTTTCCCGTGCCGCCGTTGGCGTTGGGAGAGTAGCTGTCCAGCACGAGCATATCCGCGCCGTATTTTTCGGCAGCGCGAATATCCTCCTCAGACCGCACGCGGACGGCTTTCCATATCTTCACATCGGAAATTTTTCTGAGCGCGGCAATATGATCCGCGTTCTCATTTCCCTGTAACTGAACGGCGTAAAATCCCGCTTTTGCGGCGGTTTCCGCAATAGATCCCACAGGCTGGTCTATGAATACGCCCACTGCCCTGACGGAGCTGTCGAGCTTTTTCACAAGCATTTCCGCAGTCTCGGGAGAAATTGTCCTGCGGTAGCCCTCTGCAAGGATAAATCCTGCAAAATCAGGCTTGGCTTCGTTAATATATTCAATATCCTCCGGACGTCTCAATCCGCAAAGCTTTATCATCATAAAAGTGTTTTCAGCTCCTTGACTGCGGAAACGGGATCGCCGCTCCGCATAAGAGTTTCCCCTATAAGAACGGCTTTTGCTCCGCAGTCCGTAACGAATTTTATATCCTCGGGAGTTTTTATGCCGCTTTCCGAAACGATGATGCCGTCCTCCGGAACGAGCTCCGCAAGCTTTCTTGTGGTCTCAAGGGTAACGCTGAACGTTTTAAGATCGCGGTTGTTTATCCCGAAAATTTTACAGCCCGCTTCGGAGACCGCACGAAGCTCTTCGGCATTGTGGCTTTCCGCAAGAACGTCCATTTTCAGCGATCCCGCGATCTCGCGGAATTCACGCATTGTGGGAATATCCAGCATTGCAGCGATAAGAAGTACGGCGTCCGCGCCCATGACCTTTGCCTCATAGATCTGATAGGGGGAAATAATAAAATCCTTTCTCAGCATGGGGATATTTACCTTTTCGCGTATCGCCCTGAAATATTCCGCAGAGCCTTTAAAATAGTATTCCTCGGTAAGGCAGGAAATAGCCGCCGCTCCTGCGGAAACGTATGCCAGAGCCTGCTCTACAGGGCGGAAATCCTCGCTGATGATCCCCTTTGACGGCGAAGCCTTTTTGACCTCGGCTATGAACGCCGGAGACGGCGCGGCTGTTATCGCCTTTGCAAAGCTCCGTCCCGTATCTGTCCTTGCCGCTTCCTCCGCCGCTCTGCGCACCTCCTCAAAGGGAACTGCGGACATATCTCTTTCAAGCTGTACGCGGCGTTTTGCCGCAATATCATCAAGTATCATATAGCATTTTCCTTAAACTCTGTTTGTAAAATCTCTCATCTTCTCGAATTTTGCATATGCCTTGCCGCTGTCGATGGAATCGCGCGCCATTGCTATGCCCTCTTCTATCGAAGCCGCAGCGCCTGTGCAGTAGATCGCGCTTCCTGCATTGAGCAGGACTATATCGCGCTTTGCTCCCTTTTCAATTCCCTTGAGAATGTTAAGAGTTATCTGTGCGTTCTCGTCCGGAGTGCCTCCTACGACCTCGGAGCGGTTAGCGCGTCTCATGCCGAGATCCTCAGGAGTGATCTCGTATTTGATGAGCTTTCTGTCACGAAGCTCGCAGACCTTTGTAGTTCCGCAAACGGTCATTTCGTCCAGTCCGTCGCCGTAAACTATCATTGCGCCCTTTACGCCAACGTTCATAAGAACCTTTGCCATTACCTCAAGAAGCTTTTCATCGTAAACGCCAAGCAGGATATAATCCGAAAGCGCGGGATTCGCAAGAGGTCCAAGGATATTGAAAACGGTTCTTACGCCTATTTCACGTCTTGCGGGGCCTACAAATCTCATAGCCTTATGGAATGACTGTGCGAACAGGAAAGAAATTCCCGTTTCTTTCATGCAGGCGGCAGCCATAGCGGGAGTAAGGTTCAGCTTTACTCCAAGGGATTCCAGAACATCGGCGGCGCCGCTCTTGCTGGAAACGCTGCGGTTGCCGTGCTTTGCAACGTTAAGACCCGCTCCTGCGATAACAAACGATGATGTTGTTGAAATATTGAACGTATTTGAAACGTCTCCGCCCGTTCCCACAATATCTACAGCCGAACGCGCCGAGGGAACGACGCTTGCTTTCTGACGCATTATCCTTGCAAAGCCGGTGATCTCGTCGATAGTCTCGCCCTTGCAGCGCAGAGCCATAAGGAACGCTGCTATCTGAGCGTCGGTAGCTCCGTCGGACATGATGATGTTCATAGCGTTTTCGGCTTCCTCCATGGAAAGATCCTTTCCGTCCGCAGCCATTGCGATATATTTTTTAAGAGCAACTCTCTTTTCCTTGGGAAGAGAAGCCGTTTCAACTCCTATGCTCTTTATTCCGGCAATACGCAGGAAGTTGGCTATTATCGCCGCGCCCTGTTCGGTAAGAATGGATTCCGGATGGAACTGCAATCCAAAGGTAAGGTGCGTTTTATGGCGAACAGCCATTATCTGACCCTCGCCGTCGGTGGCAACGACGGTCAGGCAGCTTGGTATCGTGATCGAATCCACAATAAGTGAATGGTACCTTGCGGCGCTTATCCTATCCGGAAGTCCCTCAAATATCGGGCAGCCCGTATTTATGGAAATTTCCGTGCTTTTGCCATGCATAGGCAGCTTGGCGCGGACGATCTTTCCTCCGAAAGCTTCTGCAATAGCCTGATGTCCGAGGCATATGCCGAGAATGGGTATCTGTCCGCTGAAATGCTTTACCGCCTCTACGGAGATGCCCGCGTCGGCAGGATAGCCGGGACCCGGGGAGATGATAATAGCTTCCGGAGCGAGCTTTTCTATTTCATCTATCGTTATCTCATCGTTTCTGACAGTTTTTATATCCGGATAAATGGTTCCTATAAGCTGGTAAAGATTATAGGTAAAGCTGTCGTAATTATCTATCATCAGGATCATGGTATCTACTCCTTTCAATTGATTCCGGCTGCTTCGGCAATAGCGTTTACTACAGCCAGAGCCTTGTTGCGTGTTTCCTCATATTCCTTTTCGGGAACGCTGTCGTAAACGATGCCCGCGCCCGCCTGAACGTAAGCCTTTCCATGGCGGAAAAGAACTGTTCTGATAGCTATGCAGGTATCAATATTTCCGCTGAATCCGAGGTATCCCACCGTTCCTCCGTAAAGACCGCGCTTTTTGTTTTCCAGCTCGTCAATGATCTCCATAGCGCGCACCTTAGGCGCACCGGAGAGCGTTCCTGCGGGAAGTACGGACATGAGCGCGTCCATAGCAGTTTTTCCTTCAGCAAGGCGTCCCTGAACGTCGGAAACAAGGTGCATTACCTTTGAATAGCGTTCAACTCTCATAAAGTCGGTAACGTTCACCGTTCCGAAGCTGCATACCTTGCCCACATCGTTTCTGCCGAGATCGACAAGCATTGTGTGTTCCGCGCGTT
>CANQZS010000029.1 GCA_947628385.1 uncultured Clostridia bacterium
AGAATTTTAGTCAGACGGTCGGAATTGTACTGCTCGTCAATGTATTTGATATAATCCTGCTGTTCCCTTGCGCTTTTTGCGTAGCAAATATCATATATATTGAAGCTTAGGGTCTTGGTAAGATTATTGAAGCCGAAAAGCTTGAGCTTGTCGTTCAACCCTATCATCACGTTCCTTTCATTTTGAAATATCCATATACATTGAATGATACGCCAAAATCCCTAAAATGTCAATAGATTTCCGCAAATTTCTTTCAGAATAAAGACAAATATTTTAAAATCTTTTAAATTCTCCGGAATTCTCGCATATCCTCTTGAATACTCAATATGGTATTATATGCTAATTGAGCTGTTATCTGTCCTTTTTATACCACTCTCTGACCACCTGCTCAGCCTTTTTGCCAACTATTGAGAATCCCATTTCCGGAGAGCGCTGCGGGAGCCTTGTGTACCAGTCCCACCAGAAAAATCCCGCGAACCATTTCTTATCCCACATCGCTCTCATGCAGGAGCTGTAGAAATTTGCCTGTTCGTCCTCATCGTAGGGGAATTCCCTGTGACTGAAATCATAGGGGATCATTGCACAGCCCTTTGCGCTGCGGCAGCCTATTTCCATGAAAATGACCTGCTTTCCGCCGTTTTCCTCGGAAAGACGGGCAAGGCTCTCGGTCTGTCTGAGCCATTCGCGGTACATATTTTCCTCGCTGTCGCCGGGGACCTTTCCGACTCCGAAATAAGCGGAAGTTCCTATGTAATCCACGGCGTCCCACCATTTCACGCCGGCTTCCTTGCCGTGGTTGGTGTTATATACAAGAGGACCGTGATAGATCTCTCTCACCTGACGGATAGCTTCCCGCCACTGCTCCACGCGCTGTTCCGTGCCGAGCATCTCGCAGCCTACGCAGAACATTTCGCAGCCGGTGTCCTCGGCGATCTCGGCATAGTGGCAAAGGAACGCCGTGTAGCTGTCGAACCATTCTTTCCAGTAGTCCTTATCGCCGGTCTCCCTTTCCGGAAAGAATATATTTGCTCTCCATATTCCGTCCGCGCAGTTGACCATAGGCTTCATGCAGACCTTTAAGCCGAGGGAATGGAGTTTTTCCACAGCTGCGGTGACGTCCTTATCCGTAACGGTATAGCGGAAGTCGGGGCGTATCAGCGTTGAGCTGAAGCTGTCCTGCATGACAGTGAATGCCAGAGCCGTCCAGTCGCCGCCCAGCGAGGCAAGACGTTCCATAGACTCCTGCGCTTCGGGAGTGCGGTACATTCCCTTTCTGCCGTCAAAACCATAAGTAAATCCTTTGATAAACATATAATTATACCTCCGTAATTTAATTCATAATGCTTAATGCGTAATGCGTAATCAATTATCTGTAATTTCCGGATAATTCAGCAGTAATGGAAATTTATAATTACGCATTACGAATTACGAATTACGCATTATTCTGGAATTGTGACTTATAAAGTTTTGCGTAAAAGCCGTTCTTTTCGAGCAGCGACCTGTGATCGCCCTGTTCGATGATGTTTCCGTCCCTCATAACAAGAATAACGTCCGCGTCCTTGATGGTGGAAAGACGGTGCGCGATTATAAAGCTTGTCTTTCCTTTCATGAGCTTTGCAAAGGCGCTTTGGATCTTAAGCTCCGTGCGGGTGTCTATGCTTGAAGTCGCTTCGTCAAGAATAAGCATGGGCGGATCGGTAAGAGCTATCCTTGCTATGCACAGGAGCTGCTTCTGACCCTGTGAAAGCGTTCCGCTGTCATCGGAAACTACCGTATCATAGCCCTTGGGAAGTCTCCTTATAAAGCTGTGACAGTGACAAAGCTCCGCAGCCGCGCGGATCTCTTCATCGGAGGCGTCCGGTCTGCCGTAAGCGATATTTTCTCGGATCGTTCCGGTGAATATCCACGTATCCTGCAATACCATTCCGAATGAGGAGCGCAGATCCTGCCGCTTCATGTCGCGTATGTCCGTTCCGCCGATGGTTATAGAACCCTCCCGAACGTCGTAAAAGCGCATGAGCAGGTTTATGAGAGTTGTTTTTCCGCAGCCTGTGGGACCGACTATTGCAATGCGCTGTCCCGCTTTTATATCCAGATCCACATTTTCCAGAAGCTTCTGTTCGGGATCATAGCTGAATGAAACGTTTTTCATTTCCACTCTGCCGTCGGCATTGACGGGTAATGCGGGGGATCTTTCAGGCACCTCCTCAGATTCGTCCAGAACAGCAAATACTCTTGCCGCAGAGGCGATAGCCGCCTGCAATTCCGTAATTACTCCCGTGATCTCGTTAAACGGCTTTGTATACTGGTTAGCATAGCTTAAAAACGTGGCTATCTGTCCTACGGACATTGCTCCCGCAGCTCCGCTTATAACGGAGATCGCTCCGAAGATCCCTGCCGCCGCATAGACTATGCCGTTTACAAAACGTGTTGTGGGATTTGTCAGCGCGGAACAGAACTGAGCGAGAACGCCGCATTTGTAAAGTCTGCCGTTGATCTCTCCGAATTTCTCCTCCGCACGCTTTTCATAGGCAAATGCCTTTACGACTTTCTGACCGCCGACCAGTTCCTCTATACAGCCGGTAAGCTCGCCCCTGACAGCGGACTGTTCCTTGAACCTGTCACGGCAAAGCTTTGTTATGAACGCAGCCACAAACAGCGACAGCGGAGTTATAAGGATCACCACGAGCGCAACGTTCAGATTTATTCTCACCATAAAAGCAAGCGTTCCGAGGATAGTAACTATGCCTGTGATGAACTGGGAAAAGCACTGTAACATTCCGTCCGAGATAAGCTCCACGTCCGCGGACATACGTCCGATAAGGTCGCCGTGCGGAGTGGCGTCGATATATCCCAAGGGCAGACGGTTGAATTTTGCATACAGGTCTCTGCGAATGTCGCTTACGGCACGATAGGTTATTTTATATGTCAGAAAGGACATTATCCAGTTGAATACCGACGAAAGCACAACGGATATAAATATCATTATGACATAGTGCTTTATCATCGGGAAATCAACGTTATCCTTTCCGATGATATAATCTATTCCGCGTCCCACAAGTATGGGAACATACAGTGAAAGCAGAACGCTTATCACAGCCGACAGGAACGCCGGCACGAGCAGGTACGCAAAGGGCTTTGTATAACGGAAGAGCCGCATGGTGACGCTTTTGTTTTTCATCTGCCGTGCACCTCGCTTTCCTGTGACATAACTATCTCACGGTACACCTGACAGCTTTCAAGAAGCTCCTCATGAGTGCCTATTCCTACAGCCTCGCCGTCGTCAAGAACGATTATCTTATCCGCGCCGCGTATGGAATTTGCCCTTTGTGAAACGATGACCACCGTCATTTCGCCGGTGTTTTCGGCTATTGCCCTGCGCAGAGCCGCGTCGGTCGCAAGATCGAGAGCCGAGGCGCTGTCGTCAAGTATCAGTATCTCGGGATCGGCGGTAAGCGCTCTTGCAATGGTCATGCGCTGCTTCTGACCGCCGGAAAGGCTGCGTCCGCCCTGAGCTATATAGGTATCGTAGCCGTCCGGCATTTTTTCGATGAATTCCGCAGCCTGAGCGATCCCGGCGGCTCTTTTCAGATCCTCGTCCGAAGCGTCCTCACGTCCCCAGCGGAGATTTTCCGCTACCGTGCCGGAAAACAGCAGAGCCTTTTGCGGAACGACTCCTACGATCGTCCGCAGCGTTTCGAGCTTGTGATCGCGGACATTTGCGCCGTTTATAAGGATCTCGCCGCTGTCCGCGTCGTAAAATCTTGGAATAAGATTAACGAGAGTTGTTTTTCCGGAGCCTGTGCCTCCGATTATGCCCAGAGTTTCACCCTTTTTCAGGGAAAAGCTTATGTTTTCGAGAGCGCAGTCGCCGTTGGAATGGTATGAGAACGACACGTTCCTGAATTCGATAGCAGGAGCGTCCGGTACCTCCTCAGCACCATTTCCGTCGGTTATGGACGGCTCGGTATCGAGGACCTCGTTTATCCTGACGGAGCAGGCGGCAGCTCTTGTGAAGATGACCACAAGATTTGCCACTACCACAAGTGCAAGGGAGATCTGCGTCATATAGTTTACAAAAATTATAAGCTGTCCTTGAGTAAGCTCTCCCACATTCACCCTGAAGCCGCCCGACCAGATTATAACGCCTATGGCAAGGTTCATGATCGCGTAGGTCAGGGGATTGAGCAGCACCGAAAGTCTGCCTACGCGCAGAGATGTGTCGGAATAGTCGGCGTTTGCCTCTCCGAAGCGCTTTTCCTCCGCTTCCTCGCGGGAGAACGCGCGGATAACTCTTGCGCCGGAAAGGCTCTCGCGGGTCACAAGACCTATCCTGTCAAGCTTTTTCTGTATCACCTTGTAATACGGTACTGAGCGGGACATTACCAGATATATCGTCAGTGAAGCCAGCGGAGCGACCACAAGGAATATCACCGAAAGCTTCAGATCTATTGTCATAGCCATTACAGCCGCGCCTATCACAAGGAACGGCGCGCGCACAACGAGCCGTATAAGCATTGCAACGGCGTTCTGCACTTGATTCACGTCGTTTGTGATGCGGTTTATGAGCGACGGCGTGCCGAAATTATCAAGCTCGGAATGGGAAAGCTCGCATATCTTAGCGAAAAGATCCCTGCGTATGACCGTTCCCACGCCCTGAGAAGCCTTTGAAGCAAGGTACTGACATACCAGCGCACAGCCGAGTCCGAAAGCTCCCATAAGGATCATTATCCCGCCCATGCGGTAGATGTAGGGCTTTCCTGCGCCGCCGTTTATGCCTATGTCTATAACGTCAGCCATAAGCAGCGGGACTATAAGCTCAAGGATAGCCTCGGTGAGCTTTGCGGCGGGACCTATGATAAGTTCTTTTTTAAAAGCAGGCAGATATTTTTTTGCAAGCTTAAACATTGCCGTTATTCTCCTTTTCGGTCGGCTTTTTCCTGAATACAAAAAATTTGCTGAGAAGATAATTTACGATAAGAATAAAGATCTGTGCGATAAGCTTCATGATGTATTCGTTTTGCTCCAGCACTCTTACGGTGATCTCCATGAACGCAAACTCGGCGAAAAACGTAAACAGTCTTGCGCCGTAAAAGGAAGCGGCTTGCTTTATCCAAGCGGCTCCGGAGTTTTCCTTGTTCCTGAATACCCACGCCTTATTGGTGAAAAATGCAAAGGTAACGGCGCATACCCAGCTTATAGCCGTGTTGGCTTCCGTGGGAAGCCCGAAAAAAGCGGGGATATACTGTGAGATCACCGATACGGCGGTAGTCATTGCGCCGACTATCAGGTACAGCATGACGCTTTCGTGCTTATAATAAAAATTCCTTATGCTTTCCGGAAAAACGGAAAGCAGCTTTGAAATGATCCTGTCAAGCAAAATATGTTCCTCCATGAGATCTATAGCTCCGGCGGGAGAGCTCCCGCCGCGGAGCCGTTATTTGGCAACTCATAATATTATAACATATATTATTGCAAAAATCATTAAATAAAGTAAAATTTTCAGAATACGGCAAAAAATGTTTGTTTATATGCCGGATAGCTGAAATATTTTCCTTGCAATCCGGATATTTTTATGGTATACTTTCTTTGTAAGACTGCCCGACGATAAAGGATCCTTTTTTATACCTCACGTACGGGCGGCAATACGGAAAGGTGACGCTGCTATGGATATTCTTTCAAATGTTTTATGGTACGATTCTCCCGCTGAGAACTGGAACGAGGCTCTCCCTGTGGGAAACGGCAGGATAGGAGGTATGGTCTTCGGACGTCCCTCCGAGGAGCTTATACAGATGAACGAGGATTCTATCTGGTCCGGCGGGTTCCGCAACAGGAACAATCCCAAGGCATATGATAATCTGGAGAAAATACGGGATCTCGTCCGCAGAGGAAAGACCTCCGAGGCGGAGGAGCTGTGCCTTGACGCATTTGTGGGAACAAACGAGAACCAGCGCCATTATCAGCCTATGGGAGATCTCCATATAAAGCAGGACGGCGCTGAAACGATCTCCTCGTATAAAAGAAGTCTCGATCTGAGAACAGCGGTATGCCTTACCGAATGGCGCTCCGGAGGAGTGCTGTATAAAAGATCGGTATTCGTTTCCTATCCGGATCAGGTCATGATAGTAAGAGCCTCCGCTTCCGAAAAGGGGAAAATAAGCCTTACCGCTTGGTTCGACGGAAAGGACGACGATTACGACAAAAATCAAGCGTACAATCGCGATACGATAATTTTTACCATGTCCGACGGCATACCCTATGCGGCGGCGGTCTCCTGCGCTTCAAAGGGCGGGAAAGCCTTTACCGACGCTAACCGCATCAAGGTGGAAAACGCCGATGAAGCGATGATCGCCGTTGCCTGCCAGACAGCCTACCGCACCGGAAATTACGAGAACCTTGCCGTAGATCAGGCAAGAACGGCTCTCCGCAGAACTGCCGACGCTCTTGAGATACGCCATATAAACGACTATAAAAGGCTTTACGACCGCTGCGAGCTTTCCCTGTGCGACAACAGCGGAGGGAATTCCTCGCTTCCTACCAATGAGCGGCTCGAAAAGCTCCGTATCAGAGAGCTGGACAACAAGCTGACGGAGATGTATTTCAATTTTTCACGCTATCTCATGATCTCAGGAAGCCGTGAGGGAACGCTCCCACTCAATCTTCAGGGGATCTGGAACAAGGATATGTGGCCTGCGTGGGGCTGCAAATTCACGGTAAATATCAATACGGAAATGAACTACTGGGGCGCGGAGATACAGAATCTTTCCGAATGTCATGCCCCGCTGTTCGACCATATAGAGCGAATGCGCGAGAACGGCAGAGTCACCGCGTGGGAAATGTACCGCTGTCGGGGAACGGTATGCCACCACAATACGGATATATGGGGAGATACTGCGCCGCAGGATAAATGGCTCCCCGGAACTCTCTGGCAGACAAGTCTTGCATGGCTCTGCACGCATATATATGAGCATTACCTTTTCACCGGAGACAGGGAATTCCTTACAAATAAATACGATACCCTCCGTGAGACTGCGGAATTCTTTATAGACTTCCTTATTGACGACGGCAAGGGGAGAGCGGTAACGAGTCCCTCGGTTTCTCCTGAGAACACATATATAACCGCAGACGGAGCAAAGGGAACGATCTGTCAGGGGCCGTCAATGGACAGTCAGATACTTTACTTCCTTTTTACAGCCGTTATAAACAGTTCGGCGATAGTGGACGATTCCGCAAAGCTGCCGGACAATGACGAATTCATAAAGAAAATAAGGGAGCTGCGCAGCAGACTTCCCAAGCCTGAGATAGGAAAGTACGGTCAGATAATGGAATGGGCTGAGGATTATGACGAGTTTGAACCGGGACACCGCCATATCTCGCAGCTTTTCGCTCTTCACCCCTCAGATCAGATCAGCCGCAGACATACCCCCGAGCTTGCGGAAGCGGCAAAGGCTACGCTCATACGCAGGCTTACCCACGGCGGCGGTCATACCGGCTGGTCAAGAGCATGGATAATCAATATGTGGGCAAGGCTCCACGAAAAGGAACGCGTAAACGAAAACATAAACGCGCTGCTCGCACATTCCACAAGCGCGAATATGCTCGATATGCACCCGCCGTTCCAGATAGACGGAAATTTCGGCGGCGGGGCAGGCATAGCGGAGGCTATACTCCAGAGCCACAGCGGCGAGCTGCATATCCTGCCGGCAGTTCCGGACGAGTGGGAAAGCGGCTCTATACGCGGGATAAAGGCTCGCGGCGGATTTGAGCTGAACATTTCATGGCGTAACGGCAAGGCGGAAAGCGTGAGCATACTTTCCAATAACGGAGAGCTTTGTCGGGTCGTCGGAAGCGGCATAAAGGTGTCCTGCGATGGTAAAAATGTTCCCGCCGACGACAATGGGGACACGGTCTGCTTTGAAACGGAAGCGGGAAAGACCTATTCCCTGATCTTCTGATGAAAGGATCTGAAGCTTTATGGAATTCGATAAGATAATAAAGGACGCAGCGGAGGATATTGTAAAGATATGCTCTCCGTTCCAGATATTCCTTGTTTCACAGAAAAAGAACAGCAAGGGCGAGCTTACCTCGTTCAAGCTCTGCATAGTTGTAGACGATAAATACGAAAGCCATACCGATCTTGAAACGGAGATACTCGTTCATACGGATTGCCCCGTTCCGTGCGACGTGATAGTATATACGGTCACCGAGTGGAACGAATGTCTTGAGGACGACTGTACCTTTGCCTACAGGATCGACAGTGAAAGGAATCTGGTGTATGAGCAGATCAAGTAATCATTCCGGAGACAGCAAGCGCTATTATGACTGGCTTTATCATGCCTATCAGGACATTCTTTCCGCAAAAAAGCTTATCGACGACAAGCGGCTGTACAGTCAGACGGTATTCCACTGCCAGCAGGCTATAGAAAAGGGACTTAAAGCGTTCCTGCTCTATAAGCACCACAAGCTTTTTGACGGGCATAACCTGACATGGCTTTGCAAGCAGGCGGCAATGACCGATCAGGAATTCACAAAATGGATCAGCAAATGCGCATTGCTGAACCGTTTCTACATTGAAACAAGGTATCCTGCGGATATTCCGGAGGAGATCACCCGTGAAATGGCGGAGAATATCCTCTTTGCCGCAGATGAAATGACGGAATTCATCTGCGAATACATAAAATTTGACTTCAACAGCTATCATAAGCGTGGAAAAGCCGGATAAGCCCTTTTTCGCGGCGTTGAGCAAAATATTCCGAAAGGTAAGGTCTTTAACGTGAGCTATATAATTGCACTGATACTGCTTATTGCAATGTCAGCCGTGTTTTCGTCAATGGAAACAGCTTTTTCATCGGTAAACAAGATACGCCTTAAGCATGAAGCTTCAAACGGGAACAAGCGGGCGGAGTCGGCGCTTGAGATTGCGGAGGATTTTGATAAAACGCTGACTACTATTCTTATCGGCAACAATATAGTAAATATACTTTCCTCATCGCTGGGAACGGTTTTCTTTGTGGATCTGTTCGGACCTGCGGGAGTGGCTGTTTCAACGGTAGTAATGACCGTATTGGTACTCATATTCGGTGAGATAATGCCAAAGACGTTTGCAAAGCAGAATGCGGAAAAGTGCGCTCTGGCATTTTCCGCGCCGCTTAAAGGCATAATGTGGATACTCACTCCTGTTTCGGCAATATTCTCCTTTATACAAAAGGGAATGTTAAGGATCGCGAAAACGGACGATTCACCTAATTTCACCGAGGACGAGCTGAAATACATTATTGAGGAGATCGAGGATCAGGGAGTCCTTGAAGAGCAGGAAAGCGATCTTGTGCGCTCGGCACTGGAATTTGACGAGATAATAATTGAGCAGATACTTGTTCCGAGGGTCAAGGTCGTGGCGATAGAGCGGGGAGAGGATATTGAAAAAATAAAGGAGATCTTCATTCGCGACAGATATACAAGGCTGCCGGTGTATGAAAATTCCATAGACAACATAATCGGACTTGTAAATGAAAAGGACTTTTTTGCGCTTATCCTTGGCGCGGAGGGAAAGCCGGTAAGCATTGAGGGCATTATCCAGAAAGCGCTTTATGTTTCGGAAATGAAGCTTATTTCCGAGGTGCTGTATGAAATGCAGCATTCAAAGATACACATGGCTATAGTAAAGGATCAGTACGGCGGCACGAGCGGCATAGTCACAATGGAGGACATCATTGAAGAGCTTGTGGGAGAGATATATGATGAAAACGACGAGGTAGTCCATAATATTGTAAAGGCAGCTGAGAACACCTATGATATTAAAGCGGATATAAGCGTTTCGGACATGATAGAGGAGCTTGAGCTTCCGGAGGGGATAATTGAGACTGAGAGCAATACCGTAGGCGGTTGGGTCATGGAGCTTTTCGGGCGCATACCCGAGCCGGACGCGGTAATTACCGACGGGATATTCACTATAAGGATACTTGAATCGGACGAACAATCCGTATCAAAGGTCAGCATAAAGATAGATATGCCAAAGGAAAGCAATGAAGATGATGAGTAAAAAATTTAAATTGATTTTGAAACAGTCCACCGGACTGTTTCAAAAGGCTTACATATAATAAACCGTTAATTCAAGGGGGCGCCCTCTATCGCAGGGCAGCCCCCTCTTGAAGCCGCTTTGCGGCTTCAATTCACCCTTTGCGGAGCTCTTAAAGGCAGAGAATTCCGCGCTACTGCGAAAAACGAACTGCGTTCGTCTGCGCGGCAATGGGCTCAAACGACCGTAGGTCGTTTTCCCCTTAGACCCCGCAAGCTGGGCTCAGCTTGACCAGCTTTTCAATTTTGCGCGAAGCGCAAAATTGTTATAATTTTTAGGTAAACATAAGCGGCGAGGGGAAGCTTCCCTCGCCGCTTACCGTTCTTATACCTGCTCTCCCTGAATGGACTGCTGCCTCTTTATCTTTTTGGAGGTCGTCTTGTCAAACTCTACGTCCCTGAGCCTGAGCCTGTGTATAGTCTTTGAGGAGGTCAGAGATCTGTTTATCTTCTGTACCTCGGCAAAAATAAGCTTAGCCGTCTCGTTTCTGTCCATGCCGCCGCAAACGTCCTTGTTGGGGAATACCTCGGCGGTTATAACACCCTCCTCGGCGTAAACAAGAACTTCCAGAACAGCGTCAACTCCGGAAAATTTATTTTCTATCTCCTCAGGAGAAACGTTTTCACCGTTGCTGAGGATAATAAGATTTTTCTTTCGTCCGGTAATGTGTACGTGAGATGTCTTGTCAACATATCCGAGATCACCTGTGTGGAGCCAACCGTCCTTGGTAAGGACTTCATCGGTTGCGGCGGGATCCTTGTAGTACCCCTGCATTACAGAGGGACTCTTTGCAACTATCTCGCCGTCCTCAATGCGCACTTCGCAGCCGTTTACGATAGTTCCTACACTGTCGCCGGCGTTTTTATCGTCAAAGCTTGCAGTGGAGATCCTCGGTGAACATTCGGTCATTCCATAGCCCTGAGCAATGGGAATGCCAAGCTCCTTATATCCTGTGATAAGATCCGGATCAAGATATGCTCCGCCGCTGTAGATGCCCTTTAATCTTCCGCCGAATACCGCCTGCGCAATGGCGGCAGGAGGGACCTCCGGCTTTGCGGCAGCCGCAGCCATGATCTGTTTGTAAAGAGTTTCGATTATCATGGGAACAAGAAGTATTATCGTAGGTCGGAAAAGCTTAAGATTCTGCGCGATACGCAGCATTGAATCGTTTATGCAGAGAGTTGCGCCGTAACGCAGTGAAAGCAGTATATCACAGGTGAAGCAATATATATGATGTACCGGCAGAACGGTAAGCAGAGTGTCCTCCGGCGAGCTTTCGCCGTCCTGACACATGGCATTGTCGATAAGGTTCCCGTGGGAAAGCATTACGCCCTTTGCCTTTCCGGTGGTGCCGGAGGTGTAGACTATTGCCGCAAGATCGGAGGGCTGTATATCCGCAGGTGCAGCGGGGGAATATTCCGAAAGTATGCGGGGTATGGAAAATTCCGTATCCTCGCTTTCGGAAAAGCAGATAAAAATGCCGATCTGAGGGCAAGCCGTCCTGATCGCGGGGATCATGGGAGAATATCTTGCGTCATAGAAAAATACCGATACGTCGGCTCTGTTCATCAGGCTGCAAATATCCTCGCAGGAAAGCTGCGCGTCAAGAGGAACGATAACGTTCCTGCCCATGACCGTTCCGAAATAGCTTTCAAGATACATGGAGCTTGTGCCGCCGATAACTGCCGCGTGGAGCTTTTTGCCGTCTGACTTGGAATTGAGGAACGCCGTTACTTTAAGGCAGCTGTCCCTGAATTCCTTAAAGGAGGTCTCGGCGACCTCTTTTCCGTTCTTTTCCATGGTAAATGTTTTGCCGCCGTATTCGTCAGCAGAGGCGCAGATCAGGTCTGCAAGAGTCTTTACGGAATTTTTGTCCATTTTATATTCCTCCTGTAATTTTTTGACGGAATGAGAACAAGCTCTTATTTTTTCAGCTCTTCAAGATATTTTACAGCGTCTCCCACGGTGTGGAGCTCCATGACTTTCTGCTCGTCCACCTGAACGTCGAGAGTTTCCTCAAGCTCGCCCAGAAGACTCATGAAATCATAGGAATTGAATCCGAGATCGTCAATGAATTTTGATTCCGGTCTGATGTCCTCCGGCGCGGCGTCAACATAATTGCAGATAAGCTCTTTTAACTGATCGAACATAAATATTTTCCTCCTTTATATCATTTCAAGAATTTTGCCTACGGTGCGGTCCTTATCCTCTATGCCGCGGAAAAGAACGCGGCAAAGATAGTAATAAAGATACTCCATTTCATACTGTGAAACAACGTCCTTGCGGTACTCAAAATTGAAATTCAGACCGTTATCTGTGGTGCGGTGCATTACAGTCAGGTAAAGAGGCTGAGCGGCAACG
>CANQZS010000030.1 GCA_947628385.1 uncultured Clostridia bacterium
CAGGCTGCCGGTAATGCTCACTAAAAACTGTCCGATAAAACAGGCGGCTGGGAACTGCGCAAAATGCAGAGGATATCTGACCGATCGGACAGGAAGAAAGTTTCCTGTAAAGTGCGGGAAAAGTTCCTGTGTGGAAATATTGAACAGCGATATACTTATGATGACGGACAGGCTCGGAGAGATATGCGGAGATATCCTGATACTTGATTTTACCGACGAGACTGCGGAAGAAGTTTCGGATATCATAAAATGCTGCGTTTCCGGCAAAAAAGCATTGGAAAGCGGCTTTACGAGAGGACTTTACTACAGAGGGATAAATTGAAAGGATAGATAAAATGGGAAAGGACATAAAGAGGACCATTGCATTTTTGTTTTTTCTGCTGGCGGGAATAGTTCTGGGAACGATAATAGCAAAGATCTGTGCCGATCTGCCGTTTTTGTGGTGGCTGGCATATTCCATGTCGGTGGGACTGGATACCGCTTCGCCGCTGGTGCTGGATCTGATAGTGTTCAAACTGGCGTTCGGGTTCACGCTTACGGTCAATCCGGCGCAGATAATATGCGTGATAATCGCGCTTATCGTCTATAACAAGACTTGCAAAGGAATATAGATGACAAAATATCCCAAAAAACAGACGTAAAACTGCACTAAAATTTTCAGTACGATTTTCACCTTTTTGGAGTAAAAAACAAAAATTACAATTTGGTGAAAATTTCGGAAAAAGTGTTGTACACTTGCTTTTCAAGTGTTATAATAATTATGTGACGATAGGAATAAGTGCGATTTGTTTTTGTATTGAACGGCGGTCGGCTGCGCGCCGGAACGCGGATATTTTGCGGAATGATTGCATGATGTATTATGTCGGATATTTTTTACAAAATCGGAGGTAAAAATAATGTTTACTAAGGAGATCGGCATTGATCTTGGAACAGCAAATACCCTTGTATATATGAGAGGAAAAGGAATTATCATACGGGAACCGTCCGTCGTTGCGGTGGATACCCGTACAGACCGCGCAAAATACGTCGGTCAGGAAGCTAAGGACGTTATAGGACGTACCCCCGGCTCTATAGTTGCGGTAAGACCTCTTAAAGACGGCGTTATAGCCGACTTTGAAATAACTACCACAATGCTTCAGGAATTTATCAGGAAAGCTCTGAAGGGCGCGTTTTTTACAAAGGCGCACGTTATAATATGTATCCCGTCGGGAGTTACTGCCGTTGAACGTCGCGCCGTTAAGGAAGCTGCTGAAAACGCAGGCGCCAAAAAGGTAAATATTATCGAAGAACCTATGGCTGCCGCTATAGGAGCAGGTCTGCCGGTGTCCGAACCGCAGGGCTCTATGATAGTAGATATCGGCGGAGGAACTTCCGAAGTTGCGGTAATATCCCTCGGCGGAATAGTTACTTCACGTTCGGTAAGAGTTGCCGGAGACGCTTTCGACGCGGCTATAATCAACTACATCAAGAAAAAATATAATCTTCTCATAGGCGAACGTACCGCCGAGAACGTTAAGATAGCTATAGGCTCGGCGTTCCCACTGGAGCAGGAGACCGAAATGGAGATAAAGGGACGTAACCTGCTCAACGGACTTCCGGAAAATATAATCGTTTCCTCAATGGAGATACGCGAAGCGCTGGCTGAGCCGCTTTCAAATGTTGTGGAGGCTATAAAGGTCACGCTTGAAAAGACTCCTCCTGAGCTTGCGGCGGATATTATAGATCAGGGAATTATGCTTGCAGGCGGCGGCGCGCTTATAAGAGGTCTTGACCGACTGATAAACAAGGAGACCGGAATGCCGGTATATGTTGCGGAGACTCCTCTTGACTGTGTTGCGGACGGAACGGGCAAGGTCCTTGAGGACATTGAAAGGCTCCGTGAGGTCCTTAATGACGATTCAAAATACTACTGAGTTCAGAGTTGAGTTTTGAGAGCAGGCTGAGCCTGCACGCTTATTGAGAGTTGAGTTTTGAGAGCAGGCTGAGCCTGCACGCTTATTGAGTGTTGAGTTTTGAGAGTTGAGTGTTGAGATGTTTAATATCTCAACTCTTAACTCTCAACACTATAAGAGGGGTGGTGTGTCCGCTTTTGAAGGGATTTTTCGGAACAACTAAATTCAAGATCCTTGTCGCGCTTATGGCTGTTATCATAGGCGTGATGATCTATTCTTTGACAAAGGGCGGATATTCCTCAGACAGCGAATCGGTTTTCGGGATCGTGCTCGAACCGTTCCAGAAAATTTCAAATAATATATCGGAAAAGGTCACCTCCACCCTTGATATGCTTTTCAACGCAAAAAAATATTACGAGGAGAACCAACAGCTAAAGGATACCCTGAACGAGGTATACAACGATATTATAGATTATGACAAGCTCGCAAGAGAAAACGAACAGTACCGCGTGCTTTTCGGTCTTACCGAGGAGCATGAGGATTATGTGTTTTCCGCACCGTGCAACGTTATCGCAAGAGCCGCGAACGACCCGTATCATTCATTTACGATAGATAAGGGAAGTCAGGACGGCATTGCTCCGTATGATCCGGTGGTGACGTCTGCGGGACTTGTGGGAGTCTGCTACGACGTTTCACGCAGCACGAGCCGCGTGAGAACGTTATATTCTCCCAGAACGGCTGTGGGCGTAACGATACTGCGCTCCAAGGCGACGGGGATAATCGAGGGAGATTACGAATATTCCGAACAGGGATACTGCCGCATGAGCTATATAAGCGATACCGCCGATATAAAAGAGGGGGATATTGTCGTTACCTCCGGAAGCGAAACGTTCCCGGCAAGTCAGCTCGTGGGAACGGTAAAGGAGGTCGGCATGGATGACAGCGGGCTTTCCAAATATGCGGTGATAGAGCCTGCCATTGATCCGGACGATGTTTCAACAGTGTTTGTGATAACAAGCTTTAACGGTCAGGCGGGCAGCTCTGATACATGACGTTTTTGCAGGTGAGATAATGAATATTGACCTTAAAAGAAAAAAGGAGCGGCGCAATGTTTTCCTGCGCTGGGCAATATATATGCTGCTTCTTGCGGCGGAATATGTTTACATGACTACCACACCGTTCCACTGGCGCTCGCTGCTGCTGGTGATACCTACGGCAATGTGCGTAGCGGCTTTTGAGGAGCCTTTTGATTCGGCGGTATGCGGCTGCATTGCAGGACTTCTGTTAGATACCGCTCAGGGAACGCTGATAGGTCTGAGCGGGATAATACTGCTGTGGTGCTGCCTTGTGACGTCGCTGCTGTTCCATTTTTATATGAGGAAGCACATAGTGAACATTATAATGCTGAACGGAGCGGCTGTGCTTATACAAGGGATAATACATTACTTTTTCTACTATGCTATATGGGGATACGATCCCTCGGCGGGGATATTTATTAATGAATTCCTGCCGGTAATGATCTTTACCGAGATCGCGGCGGTGCCGTTTTTCTATATAATAAAATTTCTGGTAAAGCATCTGGGAATGATAAATGAAAATTACATTGAGGAAAGATCGGACGATATTGTAAGAGAATAGATCCCTCGGAAAGGAGATCGGGGAATATGCTGAAATTTTTTGAACGGCTGAGAGCTGTATTTTTTTTCATATTGATACTGGCGTCTCTTGCCGCCTGCTGCATAGTCCTTATGAAGATCCAGATAGTAAACGGCGCGGAATATCTCGAAAAAGCCAAGACCACACGCATGGCTTCTCAGGTCATAACCTCGCCCAGAGGTGAGATCATTGATATTGACGGAACGGATATAATCAGCAACAAGACCGGCTTTAACGTAATAATCGAAAAGGCTTTTTTTCCGTCCGACGACAGCGAGATAAACAGGATAATCTGCGGGATAGCAAGGATCCTCGATAAGGACGGAGTGGAATGGATAGATAATCTTCCCATTACCATGGAGCAGCCCTATGAATATCTCGAGGCTCAGGACAGCAGCATAGTCCGGCTCAGAAAGAATATAAAGGTCCAGCCATATGCCACGGCGGGAGACTGCATTTCGGCAATGTATCTTATGTACAATATAAGCGACGAATATTCCGAAAGGGAAAAACGCATGATCGCCGGAATAAGATATGAAATGTTCATGCGCAGCTTTTCACTTTCAAACAGGTATACCTTTGCGGAGGATATTCCTATGGATACCGTTGTAAAGCTTAAGGAAGCCGCTTATTCCTTAGAGGGAATGGATATAGTCGAGGAAGCCGTAAGGGTCTGCTCCGTAGGCGACGCCGCTCCGCATCTTATCGGAACGGTGGGAGCCATAAGCGCCGAGGAGTACGATTCCCTTAAAGATTACGGCTACGCCCTGAACGACGTTATAGGAAAATCAGGCATTGAAAAGGCTATGGAATCCGAGCTACGCGGAACAAAGGGCACGAGAACTCTTGAGCTTGTGAACGGAGCGGTGACCTCCGACATAGTTACCGAGGAGGCAAGCCCGGGGCATACCGTAAAGCTCACGTTCGATATAGACTATCAGCGCGATGTTCAGGAGATACTGGAGAACCATATCCTCTGGCTGAACAACCAGACCAATGTAAACAAAAAAGGTACCGAGGCTGACGCGGGAGCTATAGTGGTCCTTGACGTAAAGGACGGCGCTTTGCTTGCGGCGGCAACGTATCCTACCTATGATCTTAACGATTATATCAACGATTACGCTTCCGTGGTGAACGGCGAGAATTCCCCGCTTACGAACAGAGCCACCAACGGACTTTACCGTCCCGGCTCAACGTTCAAGACCGTAACTGCGACTGCGGCGCTCAACGAGGGATATATAACCTCCGGTTCAACGGTGACCTGCAACAAGGTCTATACCTACTGGAACGATTACAAGCCGGAATGTACGGGATTCCACGGAAAAATAAATGTTGTTACCGCTTTGGAGAAATCCTGCAATATCTTTTTTTATGAAATGGGACGGTTAATGGGTCCAGAGCTTATCGCAAGGTATGCCAATATGTACGGGCTCGGAACGGACACATATCTTGAGACCGGCGGCAGCAAGGGCTATATCGCCACTCCGGAAAGCCTTGCGGAACGGAATCTTGAATGGAGCGCGGGTCTTGTGGTACAGGAAGCCATAGGTCAGTCGGAAACCGGAGTTACTCCTCTGCAAATGGCTGTTCAGGCGTGTACTATTGCGAATAAGGGTATACGGTACCGACCGCATATGGTAGACAGCATCTATAATTATACTCAGGATGAAATGCTTTATAAAACTCCCGCAGTCATCGAGCAGACTATACCGGACAATTCCGGCGAGACGTTTGCGCTCGTTACTCAGGGAATGAAGCAGGCGGCTGCTTTTGCACCGTACAGCTATCCCAAGGAAAAGGATTATTATACCGACTATCTGCTCACCTCGCTTCCGGAGGCGGCGGCTATAAAGACGGGAACTCCCCAGCGCACAAAGGAGGATACGAGCTCGGCGTTCATAGGCTTTTATCCCGCCGACGATCCGGAGATCGCATTTTCCGGATTTGTGGAGCATGGAGAGTATTCAAAATTCATGATAAAGCAGATAATAGAAGCCTATTATGATAAGGATTACGTTCCGGCAAAACCGGTCACGGCTCCTCCCGATGAGGTGCTTGCGGGTCTTTCGGAGGAGGGAGCTGCGGCGCGGATCAGTGAATAAATTACGTAAAATTATTGTTGTACAAAATGTACAAAAACAACAAAAGATTTAGCAACAGATTTACAAAATTGTGCAGAATGTTTAAAAACGCTTTGACAAATGAGTATTTTGTGTTATAATAAAAAGTAGCTAAACTTTTGCGGAGCGTGGTTTTCCTGTCCGCATACCCTCGAAAGGAGTTTCTTATGTCAAAGATAATTGCAATAACTTCCGGCAAGGGAGGCACCGGCAAGTCGTCAATATGTTCTGAGCTTGGATTTGCCCTTGCAAAACAGGGTCATAGAACTCTTATTATGGAACTTGACTTCGGTCTGAGGTGCCTTGACATCATGCTTGGCGTCAAGGACGATATAAAATACGATCTCGGTTCGGTACTCAAGGGAGAATGTGATATTTACAAGGCTACAACGCAGGTCAAGCTTGCAAGCAACCTCAGCATAGTATGCGCTCCTGAAGATCCGTTCGCCAAGGTAGACGCCGAGACCATTTCAAACATCTGCAACGAGATGAGAAAGTATTATGAGTACATAATCATTGATACCTCCGCAGGAACGAACGAAAGCGTTTTTGATGTTGTTGAGCAGTCCGATCTTATTCTTATAAATACCACTCCGGATCCTATCTGCGTGCGTGACGCAAGGCTCATGTCGGACGAATTCTATAAAAGAGGGAATAAAAAGCAGCGTCTTATTATAAACAAGGTCGATCCGGATATATTCAAGGCAAATCTTATTATGGATCTTGACGAGATCATAGATACGGTAGGAGTTCAGCTTATAGGAGTTATCCCAAGTGATAATGAAGTTGTGATCTCCACCGGCAAGGGAATACCGCTCCCATCGAATTCGCTTGCATTCAAGGCATTTGATGCAATATCAAAGAGGATCAAGGGAGAAGATATTCCGCTCAGCTTTAAGGTTCTTCTCCAGTAATGCAAGTATTTCGATCTTTAACGAGAGGAATGTGATAGTAATGAACATAGCTTTGATCGCGCACGATTCCAAAAAAGAGCTCATGGTACAGTTCTGCATAGCGTACTGCGGTATTTTATCGAGGCACGACCTATGTGCGACCGGCACTACCGGAAAGATGGTAGCGCAGGCAACGGGGCTGAACATTCAGCGCTATCTGAGTGGTTCCCAAGGTGGGGATCAGCAGATAAGTGCGCGAATATCCTGCAATGAAATAGATCTTCTTCTCTTTTTCAGAGATCCGTTGACGCCAAAGCCTCACGAGCCTAACGAGATGAATCTTCTGAGGTTATGTGATGTACACAACATACCTGTAGCGACGAACATAGCTACAGCGGAGGCGCTTATTCACGCTCTTGAGCGTGGAGATCTTGACTGGAGGCAGATCGTTAATCCTGCATGATCTAATATTGTTAAAAACAGGGAATGTTCAGGTGAACATTCCCTGTTTTTAACAATTTTGCGCTTCGCGCAAAATTAATATCCATCAGTGCCGTTTATGGATTCATCATTGTCTATCCAGTTCTCAACATTTATGGTGGTGTATGTTTCCTTGGTGTTGCGGATAATTACCGTGCTTATGCCGGCATTTATTATCATTCTTTTGCACATGGAACATGGCTCTACTTCACCGTCAAGCTTGCCCGTCTTTGCATCATGACACGCAAGATATAAGGTCGCACCAAGCATATCCTGCCTTGAAGCAGCAATTATCGCATTAGCTTCAGCATGAACGCTCCTGCAAAGCTCGTACCGCTGCCCTTTGGGAATGTTGAGCTTCTCCCTTGTGCAGTAGCCAAGATCAACACAGTTGGAACGTCCCCTCGGCGCGCCTACATAGCCGGTGGAAATTATCCTGTCATTGCTGACGATTATAGCTCCGAAATGTCTGCGTATACATGTGCTTCGTTCAAGAACAGCTTCGGCAATGTCAAGATAATAATTTATTTTATCGCGTCTGTTATATTCTCCCATAATGATCCCTCTCCCTTAATGTGTTATTATTAATGTTATACCACATTCCGCGGAAAATTTCAAGGGCTTTTTAAAGCTTTATGCATTTTTCAGAGTATATCTGCCGAATTGAGCAGTATCCGTGCCGGATATTAAGCCTCGGCATTGATCTCCTCCGCAGCCTTTGCGGCTTTTATCATGATAGCACATTCAAGACGCTTTTTCTGCATCTCGCAGGACAGCTTATGCGCGGAAAGAATATTTCCCGTATAAATATAGTTGTTCGCATTGCACCCGCCGCTGCAATAGAATTTCGCCCAGCATTTGCGGCAGTCCTCTTTGGTGTAGATGTGAGCCGCGGCAAATTCTTTCTTGATGTCGGTATTGAATGTTCCCTCATGGATATTTCCCATTTTGTACCGATCTATGCCTACAAACTGATGACATGGGTAAATATCCCCGTCGGGAGTGACTGCAACATATTCGTTTCCGCTGCCGCAGCCCCGCAGCCGCTTTATTGCACAGGGTCCCTGATCCAGATCAAGCATAAAATGAAAGAAATTGAAATGCTTTCCCTGTTTGTCATGTTCAAGAATTATATTCGCAAGCCTTTCATATTCTGAAAAAACAGCGGGAAGCTCCTTTTCCGTTATGGCATAGCTCATGGACGGATCACATACGACAGGCTCTACCGAGATCTGATCGAAGCCCTCGCCGTAAAGATGCAGAACGTCCTCGGCAAAGTCAAGATTGTATTTTGTGAACGTTCCTCTTACGTAGTAATTTTCACGCCCGCGCAGTTCAACGAGCTCCTTATATTTGTCCATTATGCGGTCGTAGCAGCCTGTGCCGTCCACGCGCTTTCTTACGCGATCGTTGACTTCCTTTCTGCCGTCTACCGAGAGAACGACATTGGACATCTCTTTATTGATGAAATCCATTTTTTCCTTGTCAAGGAGCATACCATTGGTGGTTATGGTGAATCTGAACCGCTTTCCGAATTCCTTTTCACGGCTCCTGCCGTACTCGACGAGCTGTTTTACTACGTCCCAGTTCATGAGCGGTTCTCCGCCGAAAAAGTCAAGCTCAAGATTTTCTCTGTCGCCGGAATTTTCCAAAAGAAAGTCGATAGCTTTCTTTCCTGTTTCAAAGCTCATGTGCATACGCTTTCCAAGACCGTAATCTCCGGTAGAAGCGAAGCAGTATTCGCATCTGAGATTGCAGTCCTGTTCAACGAGCAGGCACATTGCCTTTACCGGAGAAGCTACGGAATATGAAGCGAATTTTTCGTAATCGTCCTCGGAAAACAGTATGCCGTCCTTATAAAGCTGAACGACTTCGTTATAACAGGTCACAACGTCTCTTTCGTCGTGGAAGCGCATCATTTTTTCTATGACCCAGCGTGGACATTCGTCGTCAAAGGGAGGACTTACGTTGTCCAGCAGGTCAAAGGTTATCTCGTCTACGAGGTGGACGCCTCCGCTGTGAACGTCCAGAACTATATTCAGACCGTTGAGCTTGTACTTATGTATCATAAAATTCCCCCACAAAAAATTCCATTAAAAGCAAATAAGGGACATTTCTGCCCCTTACCCTCTCCGCAAAGACACAGCCCTCCGAAAGGAAGGTCTCTTCACGATCACTTCTCGCACTTCTGATTAGCAACTGTGCAGGAAGTTTTGCAGGCAGACTGGCACGAAGCCTGACATTTGCCGCAGCCGCCCTTAGCAGCAGTTCCTTTCAGGTTAGCCTTGTTGATTGTGATTATGTGTTTCATTGGAAAAACCTCCAGAAAAAAGATTATGATAATTATAACACATATTCCGACATATTGCAATAGTCATTTTAACGAAATCTTTGGGGGGAATTTACACCAAATATGCCACCTATTGCAGAACAGGCAAGTATTATTAACAATTTTGTAAAGATGCCGCCTATAGAAAAGCTTCTGACGAATATCAAGCCGAATATCAGAGCCGCCGCAAATATGACCGTTCCGCAGACAAGACCGGATCTTATGCCGAATTTGCCGCGGCGCTTGGCGGCGGTAAAGCCTCCCGCAAAGCAGCCCGCGCACAGGGCGAAGCTTGACATTACCGAAAATATACCGTCGTTAAGGTCGATAACGGAGGCGACAGCCGAAAATATCATGCTTGCCGTAAATACGGCTCCCACAAAGGCAAGGACGGTATGTATTATCATAATGATCCGCTGTTCTTTCATACGCTTGGCGGGATCCTTTCTGCGCATGGCAGGCACCTCCGTTCCGTTATACTAATGACTATGCTGCCGGCGGGAAAAAAATTCGCCCGAATTCATATAATGCCTACTTGAAAAAATATCGGAAGTGTGCTACAATTATATCATTATGAAAAGAATATGTGTTTTTTCTTTGATCCTGTTGTCGGCGGCAATGGCTGCCTGCAATGTGGATACTACCAGAACGGTCGTATATACCGACGCCGATCCGAATATAACCGTTATGCCGATGGAGACCTTTACCACTCCTGCGGATACATACAGCGAGTATCTTGCTTCCAGACGGGCGGAGGAGGAGTCCGCAGCAAATGACGTCCGGCAGAGAGTCGTAATAGGAGATGTTTCGGCGGATACAGCCGCTTCACAGTTCAGCGCAGGCTCTGTGGGGGCTGTTACGGCTCTGCCTTATACCGATGTGACTGCGGACAGCCGTATACCGGAGATCCCATCAGCAGATACGTCAGTACCTATGTCTGCGCCGGAGATACCGGAGGGGAACTACAGTGCAGATATGAATGTGGCAGGCGTGGGAATATCCTTGCCGGAAACGGTCAGGGCAGAGGATATTTCCATAGAAAGACCCGCAGCGGATACAGCGGTCGCCGGAGGTATACAAGCCGTTACCTCGCCGCCCGTATATACGGAAACTGCGGTAAATATCATTAATTCCGATGGAGGAGCAGGATAATGCCTATTAATATTTCAAACGATCTTCCGGCATTTGCGGTGCTGAATCAGGAAAATATTTTTGTTATGACCGATACCGATGCATCGCATCAGGATATTCGTCCGCTGAAGATCGCCATTGTGAATCTTATGCCTAAAAAAATAGAGACTGAGACTCAGATACTCAGGCTCCTTTCAAATACTCCGCTTCAGGTAGATGTGGAGCTTATCCAGATGGCAAGCCATGTTACGAAAAACACTTCTCAGGAGCATCTTACAAAGTTCTACAAGACCTTTGACGATGTAAAGGATCAGCGTTTTGACGGAATGATAATAACCGGTGCGCCGATAGAGCATCTACCCTTTGAGGAGGTCGATTACTGGGACGAGCTTTGCAGGATCATGGAATGGTCGCGCAGCAATGTATATTCGGTACTGCATATCTGTTGGGGAGCGCAGGCGGGGCTTTACTATCATTACGGCATACCAAAGTATGATCTTCCGAAAAAGATGTTCGGAGTTTTTCCACATAAGGCGGAGGTGGTGAACTGTCCGCTACTGAGGGGATTTGACGAGAGGTTTTTCGTACCTCATTCAAGGCATACCGAAATACGCCGTGAGGACGTTGAGAGGGAAAGCAAGCTGCGTATACTGGCTTCCTCCGAGGAATCGGGAGTAAACATCATTTCCGACATTACGGAAAGGCAATATTTTTTCATGGGACATTTTGAATATGATCGTCTGACGCTTTCTGGGGAATATTTCCGTGACAAAGGCAAGGGGTTAGAGATAGCTGTTCCAAAGCATTATTTTCCATATGATGATCCGTCGCAGCCGCCGAATTTCAACTGGCGGGCGCATGCGAATCTGATATTTTCCAACTGGCTCAATTACTGTGTATATCAGGAGACTCCGTACGATCTTGACAAGCTGGAACCGATAACGTAAATTTAATGCAATTTTGCGCCTGCGGCGCAAAATTGTTAGTTACGCTTTGCTTCGGCTTTTTTTTAGAGTCGCCGACCATAACAGCATTATTATCCCAATAACGGCAAGTACCGCCCCAAGACGGTAAATATCCGGACAGATCACGTCCGCAGCACATTTGATTATGCTGCGGATAAATCTTTCCTTGCCGGTGAAAAATACCTGCGCAGAGCATAAAAACGCCGTGAGAAGTATCCCCATTCCTCCTGCAAGCACCGCTCCGCCGCCCCAGCTGAGGACCTTTGACGTCCTCTTGTTTATCAAACGCAGAACAAAAAGCATTGATACCGCTATACAGCTTTCAATTACCATTACCGGAAGCGAACGGAACAGCCTTAAAGCCGTCAGTGCCTTTTCCCCTACAGCCGATTCAAGCCTTGCCGGAGCTATGGCTTCAAGAACAGGCTCGGCACGGTCAAGCTCGGAAAAGGCAAGATCTATATCATGCCCCGAAAGAGGAGTCCCTATAGATTCGCTTATAAGATCTATGTTTTCGGTAAACGCCGCCTTTAGCTTCTCAGTGGTGAGCTTTTCAGGCATTTCTCCCTCGCGGATAAGCCTTGCGTAACCGTCAAGCTGATCGGCAAGAAATTCTCCGGCAGTGGAATTTTCATATATCTCCCTTATGTCCTCACGGGTAAGCCCCGTTCCCTCGGAAAGCGTGAAAACAGCCTCCTGTACGGTGGTATCAGAGGAAATACCCAGATCCT
>CANQZS010000031.1 GCA_947628385.1 uncultured Clostridia bacterium
TATAAAGGTATCCCCCTTGCAGCGGCCACTGCTTCCGCACTCTATAATAAATTCGGGATAGACGTAAACTATTGCTTTGACAGAAAGGAAGCAAAGGATCACGGCGAGGGCGGAGTTATCGTCGGAAAACAGCTTACCGCAGGAGAAAAAGTCATAATCATTGAGGACGTTATCACCTCCGGAAAAGCACTCAGGGAAGTTCTCCCCAAGCTCAAGGAAGCCGCCGATGTAAACGTGACCGGAATGTTTATTCAGGTAGACCGCATGGAAAAAGGACTGAACAGCAGCAGATCAGCGGTTCAGGATATAAAGGAAGAGTTCGGCATAAACGTCTTTTCCATAGTGAATATGGACGACATCATAGAAGCAATAAGGGACGGCATAGTTTCCGGCAGTGAATATCTTGACAGAATGCTTGAATACCGCAGCGTCTACGGTGCATGACTTTTTTCGCTTCCCGCCGTCAGCGGCAGGCGGGGCAAATACTAATGAGAGTATAAGCGATGATGATAAATTAATTTTTGAGCCGCTGAGAAACGGAGCATAAAATGAGTGTCGTTTTCGATCTTACAGTTACCGGTCCTGAAATACTTGACGCAGTTATATTCATGGAAAAATCGCCGGCATATGCCGCATTCAAGGAGGAAATAGGAAAGATCCTCGCAGATTTCAACAAGAACTCCAAATTCGGAGCAAATGTTGAGATCGACGTAAACGGGCTTATAGAGTCCTCCTCAGATGTAGTCAGGAATATGCAGCGCGCGTTCCTTATATGGACATTCTATGAGGATCTCAGATCCGGCGCAAAAAATCCGAGATATAATACATATCTCAAACTGTTTTTCAAAGGACAGGAAAAAAGACTCGTATCATTAAACGGCGGAAGCAAGTCTATCGCGCCGGAAAATGCAGCTGAGCTCCGTGAAAAGTATGTTGAGGAGATAGGAAAGGATCCGGATCTTTTCAACAGTCTTAAAGAATTCTTTGCAGGATACGTATACGGCTATTTCTTTAACTATCTCAACGAGCAGACGGTAATGAAAGATTATGCGGAATTTCTCGTATGCCTTGGCATAATTTCAAATAAGATAAGCACTCCGGATTCAGCAAAGCAGAAGATCCTCCCTAAAATGGCAATGCTCCTCAATAACGACAGATTCAAGTATATAAGCGGAGAGATCCCGCTTGACGTAATGATGGAGCAGATATACTTCCGTTTCAGCTTTACCGAGCTTACCAAGGACGAAAACGAGATAATCAGATCATCGCTCAAAAAATATGTTATAGACGAATATTTCTATAACGAAGCGGACGATCTTATCCTTGACGATGTTCTTGCCGACGCAATGAGCCGCTTCAATAAGAGCTACATATGCTCCACGTCATTTGCTGAAAATCTCTACGAAAACACCTATGACGGAACACGTACATTCCTTGACGGAGATAAGGACGATGTCGGAGAATTCGATGTAGAAAAGCTCACAAGCATAACTGCCGAAAAATGCTCCGTGAACCATGATAAGTATTATTCCTCCGGAAGAGAGCCGATCCTTGAATTTGCTCTCAGCGCCGATATGAAAGGATATAAGTACCCACTTACATTCAACGATGACGGAACATACTGGTTTGCCGACGTTTACAAGGTAATACTTGCTCCGGCGTGCGACAAGGCAATTTATATTGAGGTAAATGAAGAGGATCTTCCTCTGCGTATGTTCCCGTTTGCCGAAAAGGCTTTGGATACGAATATTATCCGGACTCTCGGCGATCTGGATACAAAAGGCTTCTCGATACGCTCCGACAAGAGAAATTACATGGTAGAGATGAATGCTCTTCCCGCTTCAAAGACTCTTTCGGAAGAGGACAAGAAGATGCAGGCTCTTGAAAAACTTCTGTATATAATTTCCGGAAACATGGATACGAATTCCTACAAAGAGCTTATTGAGGAAAACGTATTTGGCACAAAGCTATATGAGGATTATATCCGCTACAGAATGGACTGCATTTTTGCAAAGGGCATGAAGAGCCTTGAAGCAAAGAAAAATCTTCTTGACGAGCTTAACAAAATAGGATAAAAAAATTGAATTTACGGCGTACCCTTACGGTGCGCCGTTTATTTTTTGTAAACAGCAACAAATTTTTATTTTAATTTTTGTGCAGAATTTCCCCATAAAAAACACATTCCCAAATCGTATATATATCAGACGGGTAAAATTGAGGTGGTAAACAGTATGACGGACAGACAGTTTGAGCGCAGGATAACGCTTATCCAACAGGGCGACAAACAGGGTCTTAAGGAAATTTACGATGAATACGGAAAAATGATCTATCAATGCGCATTGCAGATCCTCCATAACACCCACGACGCCGAGGATATTACATCAGAATTTTTCCTGAAGCTCTGGAACATCGCAGATACATACTGCTTTGGCGGCAAGCATAAGCGCTGGCTTGTCACTATTGCAAGAAATATGTCCCTCGATCTGCTGAAAAAGCATGACCGTGAGTTGATTACACCCTTTGACGGAGAGGACGAAACCGTTTCAGAGCCCGCCGACAGCACTTCTGCGGAGGATACGGCAGCCGGAAATATCACCGTTTCGGCTGCTCTGGAAAAGCTTGATCTCAGCGAACGTGAAATAGTCAGCATGAAAATAATTGCCGACATGACGTTTCGGGATATTGCCGCAATTCTTGGAAAGCCTCTCGGAACGGTCACATGGAAATACCGTAACGCATTAAGCAAGCTGAAAAAATTTATCGGGGAGGTGGATCCCTCATGAAAACAAGTAAACTCATAAAGCTTTACAAGGAAAACGCGGAAAAAAATTCCCCCGATATGGATCATATCTGGGAAAGGATCGAGGGAAGCCTTGGACCTAAGCCCGAAAACGCTGTCACCTCAAAGCCCATGCCAAAAAAGATGACCTTCCGCAAGCCTACCGTCTGGGCGACCGTCTGCGCAGCGGCACTGATAATTTTACCTATCTCCGTCAGAATTATAAATAACTCACAGGATATGACATCAAACGAGTCAATGTCAATGGACGCCGCTCCGGAAACACAGGCTGTTACAGAAACTCAGGCTCTTACGACAGCATTTCCGGAATACACCGAAGCCGCCGATAATGAATTTAACGAAGAGGAATTTAATGAAGCGGTCGTTGAAGAGGCTGAACCAAGTAACGGAATGTATTTCGCAGGATCCGTTCCCACCGAGGCAATATCTGAAAATGAATATTTCATTGAGGAAAATGTTCTTATTCAAACTGACGTTATCGTAAACGCCTATATTGATCGGGTCTACAGCAAAGGAAATTCCACCTGCTACGAAATTTCAGCCGAAAATGCCGAAACCGGAGAACCGGAAAGCATTACTCTTGAAACCGATTCCATCTACACCATGAAGCAGGACGGGAATTACATTCTTCCCCTGAAAAGCAGTGAGAACGGCAGCTATTCTCTTGCCTTTGAAAACGCCCCGCAGATCGAGGAAACGGAAAACGGCGGCTTGCTCTTCCACAACGGCTGGATAAGTCTGGACGAAAATTCCACACCCACCGAATATCCGCAGGTAAGCGTTGACGACTTTTTCTACGACAGAATGAGATATTCCTACAGCGGAGATATTTCCCCGCTTCTTGAAAAATGGCACGAAGTCAAACAAGAATAAAGAGGTAAAAGTATGAAAAGGAAATTTTTAAAAATTATTTCCGCAATTGTGGCAGCGGCAAGCCTTTCCGCCTGCACTGCGCAAAAAGCAGACACCGGAGCTTTGAGCGAGATCGACGTTACAACTGCATATGAAACCTACCACCCCACAGATACAATGCCAGCAAAAAATTCAGAAGCTTACGAGACCACCGACGCCGCGCCCGCAAAGATCCCTCAGGTGACCGAAGCTTCCACCGGACAGTCCGAAAAGCCCCCTATCACCGGAATCAATATACCAACGGATTTTCAGCCCATAAACGGAAATCTCAGCGAGGCGCTTCTGAAAAGCTGTTTGCAGGACGAGAAAAAGAATTTTGTAATTTCTCCATTAAGCATAAAGCTTGCCCTGAGTATGGCTGCGGCAGGCGCGGAAACAGGCTCGGACACCGAAACGCAGATGCTGAACGCGCTTGGGTATTCCTCAAAAGCGGAAATGACCGAGGACTGCCAAAGGCTTATTTCCGAACTTGACCGCGAGGACGGCACTATCACGGTAAGCGATTCCATCTGGCTGTCGGAAAAGTTTGATAATGTTTATCCCGAATACCTGAACGGCATAAGCAAAAATTTCAATGCCGAGAGCTTTACCGAGGATCTGACCTCCGACGAATTTGTAAACTACATCAACAACTGGGTAAATGACAAGACAAACGGGCTTATCCCCACGATATTTTCCGAACCTCTTGGCGACTTTGCACGAATGGTGCTTGTGAACGCATTATATTTCAACAACGAATGGGAAATACCTTTCAGCGGCGTAACCAATGAAAATATTTTCCACGGTGTTGACGGAGACACTTTCATAATGTTCATGCACGATACTCACAATGTGGATTACGCCGAGGGAGAAATCTTTAAAAGCATTATCCTGACCTACAAGGACGGTTCGGTAATGAAGCTGTATCTTCCCACGGACGAAAGCAAAAACATCGGCGATATTATATCTTCCATGACAAATGAACAGCTTGCCGAGGCAATGGATCTTTCCTATAATTCCACGGAAGTTCAAATTACCATGCCGAGGTTTGAATGTGAGTTCAATAATTCAATGGTGGAAACTCTTAAAAGTTACGCGATACTTGAAGCATTTGACCCGAATAACGCAAATTTCGGGGAAATGGCTGATATTTCAGACAATAACCTGTATATTTCCGAAGTTATACATTCCGCAAAGCTGAAATGCGGCGAAAAAGGCACGGAAGCCGCTGCGGTAACTGCGGTAATTGTAACCGATGAGGCGGAGATGTGTCTTGCCGAACCCATATATTTCACCGCCGACCGTCCGTTTATGTACGAAATAGAATCACCCTCCGGCGAAACACTTTTCGAGGGCGTTGTTCAGTCATTCAATTAACAGAAAGGAACTGATACTATGAAAAAAAATAAGATATTAAGCTTTATAGCGGCAATTTCAATTTTAGCGGGAACGCTTTCGGGCTGCGGAGCCTCAGATAAAAGCACCGGCAACGCAGGAGCGCCTATGAACGGAAATTCTTATGACGCTGTTCAGGATAACAAATCATATGAAAAGGTTTACGAAACTATCGGCGATGATATGGCAGAGGGTGAGATAGCCGAAGCCATGCCCGAAACAACAATGGCATTTACTATGGAAGCTATGCCCGGTGCAGTAAACGGTGCTGTTATGATGCCGTATGACAACGGTTATTACAACACCGAGGAATACAACCCCATAGTTGAAAACAGCTTCAAAGCCGCCGCAGAAGAGCCTCTTTCAACATTTTCCATAGATGTTGACACGGCTTCCTACGCCAACGCTCGCCGAATGATAGAAATGGGCGGATATGTTGACCCTGACGCAATCCGCATTGAGGAATTTATAAACTATTTCGATTACGATTATTCCGAACCTACTACCGACGACCCGTTCTCGGTGAACACGGAGCTTTCCGACTGTCCTTGGAACGACGAGGCAAAGCTGCTGCTCGTAGGTCTTAAAGCGGAGGATATTCCGCAGGAAGAGCGTGTTCCCACAAATCTTGTTTTCCTTATAGATGTGAGCGGCTCTATGTTTTCGGAGGATAAGCTTCCCCTTGTTCAGGAATCTTTCTCGATGCTTACCGACAATCTTACCGAGGACGACAGGATCTCTATCGTAACATATGCGGGCGAGGACAAAGTCGTAGCAAAGGGTCTTACCGGCGACCAGAAAGAAAAGATAAAGAAAGCCATCAACAGTCTGGAAGCGGGCGGTTCCACTTTCGGCGAAGCGGGAATAAACCGCGCATATGAGCTTGCGGAGAAATACTTTATAGACGGCGGCAACAACCGCGTTATCCTTGCAACCGACGGCGACCTTAACGTAGGTATTTCCAGCGAGAAAGAGCTTACAAAGCTCATTGAGGAAAAGCGCGATTCCGGCGTGTTCCTATCGGTACTCGGCTTCGGTACGGGAAATTACAAGGACAACCGCATGGAAGCTCTTGCCGACCACGGAAACGGAAACTATTCATACATTGACAGCCGTCTCGAAGCAGAAAAGGTTCTCGTAAAGGAAATGGCAGGAACGCTTTATGCAGTTGCAAAGGACGTAAAAATTCAGGTGGAATTCAATCCCGAAAATGTGGCTTCCTACCGTCTTGTAGGCTACGAGAACCGCGCTCTTGCCAATGAGGATTTTGCGGACGACACCAAGGACGCCGGAGAGATCGGTGCGGGACACACCGTTACTGCGCTGTATGAGCTTATCCTAAATGACGGGGAAAATTCAGACGTTCCTCCTGCTTCGCTTAAATACAGTTCGGTAAACTATTCCTACGAAAGCAACGGCGAATACAGCTATGAACTTCTGACCGTTTCACTTCGCTACAAACAACCTGACGGCGACACCAGCAAGCTGCTTGAAGTTCCCGTTTCAACGGAGATATACACCGAGAAAATGCCCTCCAACATGACCTTTGCGGCTGCGGCGGCGGAATTTGCAATGGTCCTGCGTGGCAGCGAATACAAGGGAAGCGCCGACTGTGAACATATCCTTGAAATGCTTGATAACTACGATTACCGGAGCGATGAATACAAGAACGAGTTTGTTTATCTTGTAAGGACTATGGAAAAAAGAGGCTACTAAAATTTAGAGTTGAGAGTTGAGATATAATTTTGCGCCGTAGGCGCAAAATAGCCCACTGTTTTAAGCAAAGCAGTGGGCAATTTTTGTCACATTTTACTTTTTGACTAATTTATAATAAGTTTTGTGCATAAATTCTGATAAAAATGTTGACATCTGCGGAACAAATATGTTATAATTAATTAAATATGATTTTAAATTTTGCCGGATACGGTTTATTTCATAGATCTTTATTTGGGAGGAATTTTATGGAACAGACATTTAACTACGGAAGCTATTCAGCCTTTAAGCAGACTGTTTCAGATCTTGCTGACAGCCTCGCTCAGTTAAAGGGTTACTGCGAGGAGATCGGTCTTGAACATACCGCAAGATCTATCGGCGATACTATCGAAAAGATCGCAAGCGAGCATTTTGAAGTCGCTATCGTAGGCGAATTCAAGCGCGGAAAAAGTACGCTCATCAACGCGCTCCTCGGTCAGGAGGTGCTGCCCGCCGATGTTCTCCCCGCAACTGCTACCCTTAACAGAGTTACATACAGCGAAACGCCCTATGTTATGGTAGAATACAAAACCGGCGAAACCGAAAGAGTAGATATAAACCAGCTCGAAAATTACGTCACAAAGCTTTCCTATGAATCGGAAAAGACCGCAGAGACCGTAAAGCAGGCGACCGTTTACTACGATACCGCTTTCTGTAAGAATAATGTGGATATTATAGACACTCCGGGTCTTAACGACGACGAACAGATGACCAACGTTACTCTCTCAATTCTTCCCGAAATAGACGCCGCAGTTTTCGTAATAAGCGCCAACTCCCCGTTTTCACAGTTTGAAAAGGAATTCCTCGAAAAGCGTATGCTCACAAGCGATATGGGACGTATCATATTCGCCGTAAACTGCTTCGGAACATTCTCCAAGGAGGACGAGGACAGGATCGTAGAAACCGTTGAAAAACGTATCGGCAGCTACGTAATGGAAAAGGCTAAAATGGTAATGGGCGAGGATTCAAAGGAATTCGCCGTATATAAGCGGAAGATAGGCAAGCCAAAGGTCATAGGAGTTTACGCAAAGAAAGCTCTCATGGCTAAGGAAAGCGGAGATCAGGCTATGCTTGAGGAAAGCAACTTTCCTACCTTTGAAAGAGTCCTTGAAACCATGCTCACTCAGGAACGCGGCTCGATCACGTTACAGATCCTTGCAAATAAGATAATAAGCTCCGGCTCAGAGCTTATAAATTCCATAATCATAAGAGAGAATTCCCTTATGATGGAAACAGACGAATTCATGGACAAATATACCGCCGCGATCGAGGAGATCGACGATATACGCACCAAAAAGCGCGCGGAATTCGTTCGTATAAACGATGCGGCAAACAGCGTGTTTGCAGGACTCCAGCCTATACTTGACAGCTATTGGGTGCAGATAGAGGAAACCGCCATGAAGGTCATCGACGATTACCCCATGAGCGCGGACGACCTTAAACGCGATAAGCTGAAAATCGTTTATTCCAAAATGACTGAAAGAATACGCGACAATATCGAAAACAAGGCTCAGCTCATCTGTGAACAGATACAGAACGAAATAAACGTTGCCCTCAGCGATGAAGCAGTACGTCTCCAATCCTTTGAGGACGAGTTCTTTGCTTCGGTCAGCAGGATACAGGAAATGTTCTCGGTAACGCAGAAGCGCTCACGGAACGGCGGAGTTGTGGATCAGATCATCGGAGTTGCCATAGGAAGCGTCGGTACGGGAGGACTTTTCATAGGCTTCCGTGAAGCCGGAATAAAGGGCGCGCTTCTCGGCGGTCTTACAGGACTCACCACATGGCTCGCAACATCGTTCCTGCTCGTAACTACGGTTGTGGGAGGAGCATTCCTCTCCCCCGCCGGACTTTGCCTGATGGCAATTGCCGGTCTTGCGGGAACATTTACGGGAAAATTCTCTGTTGATAAGCTGCTCGTTCAGGAAAGGATAGACAAATATAAAGCCGGCTTCAAACAGAGCGTAAAGAAACAGTTCCATGAAATGAAAATTTCCAGCGACTTTACCGAAACAGTCCGTCAGCAGGTATATGCTTCGTTCCAAGGACTCAAAACAAAGATCGAGGAGGAAACAGAGGTCATACTGCTCGATACGCAAAAGACCCTTGACAGCCTCAACGAGCTCAAAGCCGAGAAGAAAACCATGTCCGACAACGAAAAGGAAAAGCTCCAGACAATTGCCGAATATACCGGAGCGCTTCTTGCGGAAACATACAATCTTCATAAGGCTCTTACAGAAGATATGGAATAATACTGCGTCGTTTCAGGGGAGGTTTTCATAATGTACAATTCGTCAGAAACAGCGGATTATAATCCGCTGCTTGAAATAGAAACCAGCTTTGCCGCATATCTTAACGCCAGAACGCGTTCCTATAAGGATCATATAGTAGGCGGAATGGTGGATTATGCTTTTGATTCGGATTTTTCGGTAAAGCAGAAAATAACTTCTTTTTCCGCATGGTCAAAGGTGTATAAAACTCTTATCAGTCGGGATATTCCCAATAAGGTAAAAAGGCTTTTCCAATCAACGGACGTTGCCGGATCGCTGAAGCATCCGGAAATATACGGCATCGTGCAGGTCTGCGCCGAAAGATTGCAGATAAGCGTTCCCACGGTATATGTCAGAAACGCTCCGGACAAAAACGAGATCTACTCGGTCTACGCTGAGGGAATAGAGCCATGCATTGTGGTAACAACAGGTCTTATGGAATCCTGTACCAAGGAAGAGCTTCGTTTCCTTGTAGGCTGCGAATGTGGTCATATCCAGAACAATCACTGCATATTCAGTATGGCTGCGCCGTACTTCGGGATCAATCTTTATGAGGAATCCGAATTAACCGACGGATACGAAAAGGGCAGCTCTGTAAAGCAGATCGCGGGAACGATCTCGGAATGGCTGAAGCTTTCCGATATTACCGGAGACCGCGCAGGTATCATCTGCATGGACGACCCGCAGAGCTATTCTATGGTAATGTCCGGTCTGTATAATAAAGGAGCCCTGAGCTTCTACGGCAAGGATAAATTTGATATAAACGATATTATGGAGCGGTACGAGATACTGCACGTCACTCCGGCAAGAAGCATACGAATACCAAGAGACTGTCCGGCTATAAACAGAAGAATTTTCGCGGGTCTTGAATTCCTGAGCTGCGATCTGCTGTACAATTGGCGTACTGATCTTAGCAAAGCGGATATTCACACCGTAAACAAGCAGGCGCTTGAGGTAAGATGTGAAATTATCCTTGACGCGGCAAAGGGAGGTGTCTGATATGTCCGAAAATACAGAATATGAGGTTTCAATGAGCTATTCGGCAGCAGAGCCGGACATTGAAAACGTCCAGAACAAGCTGCGCTCTCTTATCACAAACAAGCCCCTTTGCAAAATTCTCGGAGACGATTTTTCAGATCATCTGCGCGACTGGGATACAGCTATCACAAAACGCCGCACCGAACCGTTCTCCCTTGTTGTTCTGGGAGATTTCAAGCGCGGAAAAAGTACCATAATCAATGCTATTCTCGGAAAATCCATCGCTCCGGTAAATGTTGCTCCCGAGACATTTACCATAAATTCCATAAGCTACAGCGAGATCCCCAAGGCGGAAGCCGTGCTTAAAAACGGTCAGAGGATCACCCTCACCGCAGACGATCTTGTGCGTGAAAAGCTTGAAAAGCTTATGAGAGCATTTCCCGACACGCTCGAATACATAGACATCAGGGATAACGCCGAGATCCTTAAAGAGATCCGTATAGTGGATACTCCCGGTCTCAGCGACCTTGACTGCCTTGACAAGCAGGTACAGGATTATCTTGTAAACGCAGACGCGGTAATTTACGTTGCCAGTGCGCTTTCTCCCTTTTCGGAATCCGAGCAGTTCTTTCTTGCAAGTCATATACGTCCCCTTGGATTCAGCAAGCTGTATGTTCTGGTAAATATGATAGACGCCATGAATACTCAGGAGGATATTGAAAAGATCCTCAACCGCATAAATGAACGCTGTGAAGCGATAATGCCTAACGCATTTGTTTACGGCGTCAGCGGAATAGATGAATACCGCCGCAAGATCGGTCTTAACCGTCCGGATATAAAGGGTTTTCAGGAATTTTACGAAAATGAATTCCTTAAATTTGAAATGTCCCTCAAGCGTGAAATAATCATGCAAAAGGATATTATCAGGACTCAGCGCGTATTCACAATGCTGAATCTCATGATAAAGGATACCGCCGCACGTATACATATGATATACGATATGATGGCTATGGACAGAAAAAAGCTTGACGATATTTCACAAAGCATAGAGCATGAATGTTCAACGCTTGCCAATGTTCTTGAAAGCAAAAAGCCAAAGATACTCCTAAGCATAACCGAAATGCAGCAGGAAGCCGAGCAATGGATGTATGGATTCTTTTCAAAGCTCAGAGAGGATATACTTGAAAGCCGCAATACCACATCTCCCGAGGATATTGATAAGCATTTCTATTCATATCTTGTGGATAAGGTCGGAGAAGCATACAGAAAATGCCTTGACATTCACTGGCAGAGACTTAACATTATTATTGCACAGCTTGGTTCAGAGCTTTCCAAAAAGCTTGGGATCTCTGCGCTTGCGGACGATGCCGGTATGTCTGTAGACGAATCCTTTGATGATCTCAATATGCTTGTATCAAAATCAGTAATGGGAGCAGCCTCCGCCGGAAGCAGCGACGCATTTCCCAGCGGAACTATGTCATCATTCAAAAACATACTTCACAAAAAGCGCCAGACAGATATAATAGACACTGCGCTTGAAAATTACGATGACATAAGGAACAGCACTCTTAAAGATCTCAAATCCGCATATAAAGCCATGGAGGATACCGCTGTAAGGCAGCTTGACAATCTTTATCAGACTCAGGTAGACGTCAGCCGTGACGCTTTGAACCATGCAATGGAAATGACCTCTGACATAAGCAGTTCTTCTGTAAAAAAATATCTTGAGGAAGCTGCTGCCGTGCTTCGTGAAGCGGCAGATATTCTTATGAAATACGCATAAATCAGAAAGGGAACGCTTTTTTAAGGCGTTCCCTCTACTTTGTCAAAAAGTGATTACTATTTTGCGCCGTAGGCGCAAAATATAAAGCTGGTCAAGCTGAGCCCAGCTTGCGGGGTCTAAGGGGAAAACGACCTGCGGTCGTCTAAGCCCTTGCCGCCGAGACGAACGTAGTTCGTTTTTCGCAGTAGCGCGGAATCCTTTGCTTTAAGAGCTCCGCAAGTGTGTGAATAAAACGACGCAAGCGTCGTCTAAGCCGCAAAGCGGCTTCAAGAGGGGGCTGCCCTGCGATAGAGGGCGC
>CANQZS010000032.1 GCA_947628385.1 uncultured Clostridia bacterium
GCACCTCTTTATCAGACGAGTTTAAGTTAGCTATATAATTTTCTATTTCCATTTCAATCCTCCCACATTCCATATAGATGATCAGTCGCGTTCCTTTCTTCTGCAATAGCCTCGGTATTTTCGTCTGGAAGCTTTCTGAACATACATAAGCTCATCGGACTTTTTGATAAACTGGTCTATAGTCTCTCCTTCCGACGGGACTCCCTTGACTATTCCGCAGCTTGCCTCCACAAGGTACGGCTTTCCGGAGCTTTCGTTATAGCTTTTCAGATATTCCTCAAAGCGCTTGGTGAAATCCTCCGCATAGTCGTCGCTGCGGCACATTCCGGCAACGATATATTCGTCGCCTCCGAATCTGGCGACAATATCCTTTCCTCCGGAGGTATCCTCGAGAGCCCTTGCTATTGTGATTATTGCATTATCGCCCTCATGATGTCCGAAATTATCGTTTATACCTTTAAGACCGTCCATATCTACCGAAAGCACCATGAATTCCCGCTTTTCGGCAGCACATTTTTCATATATTTCCGGAGTGAGCCTGTAGAAGCCTCTTCTGTTGTAAAGGCGGGTCATGGAATCCTTGATGTACATATCTTCCAGACGATTTACCACCATGCGCATCTCATGCCGGATCCGCGCGTTTTCCAGAACGTTGCTTATATTGGTTATCAGCGTATACAAAAGGTGGAAATTCCTGCCTGTAAGTGAGAATTCCAGACCTATGTAGCCTATACATCTGTCCTGAAAGTGCAGCGGCAGGAACATGATATTGCGGTTCCTTTCCAGTATCCCGTCAAGATCCGGCAGGATCTCCTCCGATCTGAACGGTTCAAGGGATCCGTAGGGCTCGTTCTGTCTGCCGTGGATAACGTATTTTATTACCGGATCGTATCCCTTTTTCCTATAGCCGCCGTAGGAAGCCGTGTTTTCGTTACCGATACTGTCCGGATAGTCGTTTGAAATAAAATTGTCGCATATGCAGAGCCAACATTCCTTTGCCCATACATCGTTAAGGAACAGCTGTATTTTTTCCAGAGTTTCATCAAAGGAGAAGCTTCCCGTAGCGCTTTCGGCATTTTTGATTATGGAATCCGAAAAGCCGTTCCAAAGATCTATATGGTTATAAAGCTCATGTTTGAGCAGGTTATCCGTAGCGGAGCGGTTTATCGGTTCGCAGCCGCAGGATTCGCGGAACATAATGCTGCCGTCAACGGTCTCATTGCCCACGGGAGGTATCCTGCCGCAGAATATCTCGTTCAGGCGAACAGCCGCCGTTTCTCCGGCTGCGCTTACGTTGCACATTATAGTTGTGATAGACGGAAAGAATGTATTTCCCTCGGCAATGCCGTCAATGCCGGTGACGATAACGTCCTTGGGAACTTCAAATCCAAGCTTTGCGATCTGAAAGCACGCGCCGATAGCCATTGAATCGTTTGCGCAGATAAATGCGTCCGGCATACAGCCGAATTTATCGTAATGTCTCTGTACGGCGTCTCCTGCCGACGCCCACCAGAAGTGACCGTAGTCTATATCGTCGTCTGTGACAGGAAGCCCACATTCCTGCATAACGCTCCTGAAAACGGCTTCTCTTTCGTCCGAGACATCGTTTCCCTTTGATCCGCCAAGGAATTTCAGCTTTTTTGCGCCATGCTTTTCTATGACATGGCGGACTATTTTCCCGAAGGCTTTTTCATATTCCAGCGAAATGCAGTATGCGCCGCTGTATTCACCGTCTATTATGATTATGGGGATATTTTTTTCTTTTGCCCTTGCAATAAGCTTTTCGGTGCATTTTTCCGTAGGCATGAACATTGCCGTTATGACAAGAGCGTCTATAAGATCAAAATTTATAAGCTCATAAATATTTGTTTCTCCCGTATCGTAAGGAGTGTCCTTGAAGTCCGTTGCAAGCGACTGGAACCACATGACATGGCAGTTGAATTCCTCGCATTTATTTATAAATGACTGAACGAGCGGAGAAAGGTATGAATCGTCTATTCCGCCTGAGACTAAAGCGGCGATTTTTTTATTTTTCTTTCCGAAACTGCTGCCATTCATGCTTCCGACCTCCTTAAAGCATAATTATACACTATAAGTATACCATAAAGGTATCGTCATATTGATGAATTTTCAGAGGCATATTTATAAATAATTGTTTAATTTCTCAAAAAATAATGCAGGACAGATAGGATATATCAATACTGATCTCCTATCTGTCCTGCACGATCGATCCGTGTTTTATTACGATTCGGCGGATTGTCTTGAAAGCCATGCGTAAGCAATATCCAGCGCTTCATAAAGGCTGTTCTTTTCGCTTTGCTTTTCTATGGCTTCGATGGGGGAAAGCTTCTCATCGGTCGCCATTTTGTATATCTTTACCTTGCTTGCAACGTCCAGATCTCCGACCTTTGTTTTTTCTGTGATCTGCATCCAGACAACGTACTTATCGGACATATTTCCGTAATAAAGCTCATCTTCTTTTCTTACAAGAGGATAGCCTTTATATTTCAGAAAGCGGCTTTCTTTCTTTTCTGCCGTATCGGCGGTCTTTTTTTCTGCCATTGAAAATCCTCCTTTGCATTATTTGTCTCACAAAGCTTCTGATCCTGCCCTGACAGGACTGCTATATAATTATAGCATAAAAAATTCATAAAATCAAGTATTTTTTTATAAAGAATTCATTTTTGAGAAGCGCTGCAGACAGATATATTCTACCATATCCGGAATGAAAATTTTATCATATCGTGGAGCGGCGGAATTATCTTCCGTCTCCGGCGCAGACAGGGATAAACGGAGCTTTTTTTCTACCAGTTTATAACTATGTCCTCGCCGTTCTCATAAAGCTCAAGATTCTTTACAAGACGGTCAACATATGCCTCGGCGCAGGTATAGGTTATTTTTCCGTTGAGTCTTACAAGGCTCTTGCGGTTTTCCCAAGGAATGAATTCTATAAGATCACCGCCGCCGCTCTGAGTCTTTATATTTATCGAGACAACAGGCTCGGCGTCGGTCTCCTCAAAGCAGAAATCATCGCTGGGGGCGCGCAGTATGAACTGATAAAGCGATTTGAATTTATCCTTGTCAACAACATTCCCGTCAAGCTTTACCTCAAAATCATTGTCGGAGCTTCCGGTCATGGTGAAGTGCATATCCTTGTCCCCGCCGGTAATGTCCATAGATCCGAGCGTGAACACATAATTCCCCGTAAACATGGTGGTAACTATCTGTATCGGCTTGAAATCCAGCCACGGCAGGTCATCCTCGGATATTATATAGATGATATTGATACCGTCGGCGATAACATATCTTCCAAGCTTATTGCCCTCATCGTCGAAGCATACGTCGCCGATGTAAAGGTTCACCTTGTCGCCGCCGGTTATTTCATATCTGACTATAGCCGCCGGATCTGCAAGACCGCAGGCTACAGCGTCGTCCTCGGTGGGGTTAAGGATACCAAGATCTGTGGCGGTAAAGCCGAAGATCCCGTCCGTAACGCCTGAGGAGGTCTCCGGATTCAGATCCCTGAATGCGGGAGAGGTCATTACATATTCCGTGGAATTTCCCGTCATAATGCTGTCGTCGTCCTGACGGACGTCGTATTCTATAACGACGTCGTAATCAAGATCCTTTCTTGAAATGGTAAGCTTGTTGATGCGGGTATAATCCGTAGTATCGTTTTCGTCGGAAGCCGATCTTGCGGTATAGATCACCCTGTCGATAAGATCGTACTTGTCGTTCAGGAAATACTGCATTTCCGTTTTCTTGGCGGTATATACGTTAGGATCTCCCTCGATCATGAAGTATCTGTTTATGCCGTCGGGAACTTCATTTCCGAGAATGAGCGTGCTTACCGTTCCGGCACTGTCGGAAAACGTCGTTTTCACCGTAGCGGAGGGAGCGTCCAGACCGTATATTGAAATATCCTCCGGAGCCTCCGCAACAAGCTTCTGATAGGTGAGGGTAGCGGCGTTCTCGATAACATTTCCGAGAGATGTGCTGCTTATGGGAAGTCCGGATATTCCCTCAATTGACCATTTAATATCGTCGCCATCACCCACGCGGAGGATCCTGTAGGCTCCGTGTTCGTTCTCAATAGAAATTTCCGAAATATCGTTCGGATCCTTATCATACATCAGGCGGGAGGTCTCCTCGTTTTCCGCAGAGGCTTCCTCCTTTTCGGGAGCCGTCAGCAGGAGCGCTGCCGCCGCTCCTCCGAGAATGAGGACTGCGATAAGGCAGATAATGATCATCTTAATGTTTTTTTTCATTACTTATGTCTCCTCCTGAGCCATACCGTAAAGCCCGCAGCAGCTACCAGCAGCGGCAGAACTACCATGAATACTATCCTTAAAGCGTTCTGCTGAGCGGCATTCGTCTCGTATGTGTCGCCGGTAAGATCCTTTGCCACGATATTAAGACCGTCCTCCTTGCCGGAGATCTTGTTTACTGCGGAAACGAAATAATCTCCGTTCGTATAATACGGCTGACTTGTAAAGCTTGAATTGAGAATATCGTCACAGCCCAGTAAAAGGATATTTGACTTGACCTGTTTGGTATCTATAAACGTATACTTGCTTGCAACAGCCATAATCGTAACAGCCTGTTCGTCGATAGACGGCTCCGCGCCTGTTTCCTGATATTCCTGTATCATCTCGTCGGTCATTATAAAGCCCGTTTCCGAGGTGGTAAGGAGAACGTCGGTGGTAACGTTGCCCTGAAAATCGTAAAGCACTTCGATAGGACGTGAATTGAATGTTGCAACCGGATTTGACATTATCTCGGAGGGTATGCCGCCGGTGTAGTCGTTTTCCTCAGGATATGCGGCGATCGCATAAACGCTTGTCTGGGAAATTACGTTCTGCATATTGTCCTCGCCCACAAGTCCCTTGCCGATCTTCACTCCCCATTCGTTAAGGAATGCGTCGATGTTCGGGGTATCGTTCTGTGAATAGCTTGCGGTATAGATCATGTTCCTGCCGTAATTTCCGTCGTTTTCCATAAAGTCATAGATCTTGTCGATAAGCTCCTCCGAGAAGTCGTTTAACGGCGCGTTTATTACCAGCATATCCGCGTCCTCGGGAATATCCTCGATATTCGGGTCTATAGTCACCGTCTCGAAACCGTTGCTTTCCAGCATAGCCATGATGTTTTCGCCGTTTGCGTCGCCGGTGCTGTTCTGAGCGTGAACAACATTGAAGTAGACCGCTTTCTGCGGATCCGGATCGGTAACATACATAATTGCTGAGGTCAGCGTCTGTTCCGCTTTTGAGGAGACTATTTCCTGGCTCATCGTATAATAGTTTATGTCCATATTGAACAGATCGTTTACCGAAAGTACCCTTATCCTGTGTGAATCATTGTTGAAAACAATAACGCTGTAATCGGAAATGCTTCCGTCATAATACTGTCTGTACTTTTCCACATAAGTGGGGTCAACGGTCATATCAACGAAATTGACGTCTATCCTGTCGGAATTGTACGCATATTTTTTAAGGACCTCATATGCCTGACGGTAGTAAATGCTGTCGGAAGTCTCAAAGGCAAGCTCGTCCACCGTTGTACATATCTCTACATCTTCGTTTAGGGAAGTGATGTAGTCCTTTGTTTCGTCGCTTATCTCGAAATCTCCTCCCGGAGTAAGGTCGATGCTCATATTGTATCTGTCGCTGAGAGCGGAGATTATCACGTTCAGCAGCACTACCATTGCCACTACGATGATCGTTATCACCGTTGCCGCAGCGCCGTATTTAAGCTTTTTAGTATTGATCTTCATTTCAATTACCTCCGATCAGGACCAGCGGCGCTTTTCAAGAACACGCACCGTAAGAAAATTGAAAACGAATATCGCGCTTATAAAGAATATCAGACTCGGAATGTTAAGTATTCCCGTGCTGAATTCATAATATCTTGTGTAGAATCCCAGAGACGCCATGATATTTTTAAGCCATTCCACAGGCACAAGTCCCGCCAGCATATCAATAAGATAGAACGCCATGATTATTATAAAGCTGAGTATAGCCGCGACTACCTGACTTTCCGTCATTGCGGAAACAAATATGCCTATTGCAATGAACGCCGAACCCATAAGCAGCAGCGCGATGAACGTTCCTATGACGGTCGCCCAAGCCACAGAGCCTGCCAGCGTCACAAGAGTTATAACGTAAAGTACGTATATCGCCATTGCGCAAAGGAAAACGCATACCGCCGCAAGGAATTTTCCCATAACTATTGAGAACAGGTTCACCGGCGCGGTCAGCAGGCACTGATCGGTGCGCTGGCGTTTTTCCTCGGTAAAAAGTCTCATTGTCAGCAGCGGGAGAAGTATCATCATTATTGTGAACGCGCTGGTGAATACAGTGGACATATCCGTCGTTCCGTAATAAAGATTGTAGTTTACAAAGAATACAGCTGTATAAATATAGAATACCGCTATAAAAATGTAAGCTATAGGCGAGGTGAAATAAGCCTTTAGCTCGCGTCTGAAAATCGCGCCCATTATTCCTCAGCCTCCTTTTCATCGTCGCTGTCCGTCTGACCGTCAGTCTTTGCTTCGGGATCGGTTCCGCTCTGCTCCTGCGGAACGCCCTCGGCGTCATTTTCGTATTTTTCGGTCATTTCCTCGGCGGACTGCTTTGTTTTTATGACAACATTGTCACCCATGGTTATCTTCAGGAAGATGTCTTCAAGAGTCATTTCGGTGGATCTGAGCCCGAGCATTACCCAGCTTCTGGAAACCACTCTTTTGAAAAGCTCGCGGCGAATATCCACGTCTTCTTTTGTTTCGATCTCGTAGTCGTAGATACCGGGTTCGCGCTCCATATCGGCGATCACCGAAACTACGCCGGAGATATTCTTTATAGTCTTGAGGATCTCCTCTCTCGGACCGTCTATGCGGGCGATGAGCCTGTGATCGGCGGAGATGTTCTTGGTAAGGTTCTCGGTGGTATCGTCGGCGGCGATCCTTCCGCCGTTTATGATGATGACTCTGTCGCATACCGCCTGTATCTCGGACAGGATATGCGAGGAAAGTATGACGGTGTGTTTCTTTCCAAGCTTTTTGATAAGAGTTCTTATCTCGATTATCTGCTTAGGGTCAAGACCTACCGTAGGCTCGTCCAGAATAAGTATAGGAGGATTCCCTATAAGCGCCTGAGCAAGTCCTACTCTTTGCTTGTAGCCCTTGGAAAGGTTCCTGATGATACGTTCGTAAACGTCCTTTATCATCACCAGACTGCAAACGTCTTCAAGGTGAGCCTTTCGGGGGAGCTTACACTTTTTCAGGTCATAGATGAAATTGAGATAATCCTTTACCGTCATATCGAGGTACAGCGGTGGGATCTCCGGCAGATAACCGATATTCTTTTTTGCCGCGATAGGGTCGTCGAGAATGTCGATACCGTTTATAAGCGCGTTTCCCGACGTAGAGGAGATATAGCCCGTAAGCATATTCATCGTCGTGGATTTTCCCGCGCCGTTAGGACCAAGAAAGCCGAGGATCTCTCCGTCGTTTACCGTAAAGGAAAGATCGTCAACGGCTTTTTTCGCGCCGTACTGCTTTGTAAGGTTGCGAACTTCGATCATTTGGCAACAGCCGCCTTTCGTGAATTTCTATATCTGATATTATGAGACCGATCTTAATTTATCCCGGTAACAATTTTATCAGTCTATTGTGTTTGTTTTGTGACAGCATAGTAAAAATTGACTGTATCTCAGGAAAGCTTTTCAACGGCTTTCTTTATTCTGGAAATACTGTCGCTTTTTCCCAGAATTGCGGCAAGCTCTATGCCTCCTCCGGGAGTGAGAGCCTTTCCGGAAAGAGCCGCCCGCATGGGCAGCAGAACCCAACCGTTTTTGACGCCGAGACGTTCTATTTCCGCAAAAACAGCCTCATGGAGTTTTTCCTCCGTCCAGTCGCTTTCCGGAATATCCTCCAGAACCGGCAGAACGGCGTTAAGCGCGGAAAGCGCAGTTTCCGGCGTGGTCTTCATTTTCTTGTTAAAGAAAAGCTCCGTGTCATATTCCGGAAGCTCGTCTATGAAATCCGTCTTTTCGGGAATTTCCGTCAGAAGCTCCGTTCTCGGCTGCAAGGCGTTCACGAGCACGTCCATGTTTATATCCTCGCGTTTGCAGGTCTGCCTGATGTAGGGGAGAGCGGCAGCTTTGAATTCCTCATGGGAAATTTTTCTCAGCCACTCGCCGTTGATAGCTTTCATCTTTACAGGATCGAATATGGCGGGGGATTTTGAAAGCCCGCTTATATCGAATTCCTTTATAAGCTCGTCAAGGGTGAAGATCTCGTTTTCGCCTTTGGGCGCCCAGCCTAACAGAGCAATGTAATTCAGTATTGCGGGAATATAGTAGCCCTTTTCCACAAAATCGCCGAAATACGCGTCGCCGTCACGCTTGGAGAGCTTGTGGTTCGCGTCTCTCATAATGCGTTCCACATGGATATATGTTGGCACCTCCCAGCCGAACGCCTCGTAGAGCAGGTTATATTTCGGCGTGGAGGAAAGATACTCGTTTCCTCTGATAACATGGGTTATCCCCATAAGATGGTCGTCCACTACGTTGGCAAAATTGTAGGTGGGCATACCGTCAGCTTTAAGAAGTATCTGATCGTCAAGATCCGCATTGGGAACGGTAATATCCCCATAAAGCTCGTCGTGGAAGGTCGTTGTTCCGTCAAGAGGTATTTTCTGCCTGATAACGTAAGGAGTTCCCGCCGCAAGGAGCTTTTCGGTCTCTTCCTTGGGAAGATCGCGGCAATGGCGGTCATATGCGGGAGTCATGCCCTGTGCCTGCTGCTCCGCGTGGAGCTGTTCCATGCGTTCCTTTGTGCAGAAGCAGTAATAAGCGTGTCCCATTTCCACCAGCTTTTCGGCATATTCCTTGAAGATACCCATTCTTTCCGACTGGATATACGGACCTACCGGACCGCCTATATCCGGTCCCTCGTCCCAGTTCAGACCGCAGGCTCTGAGAGTGTTGTATATAACGTCTGTAGCTCCCTCAACGAATCTGCCTTGATCCGTGTCCTCAATGCGGAGAATGAATTTTCCCCCGTATTTTTTGGCGATGATGTAGGTATAAAGCGCCGTTCTCAGGTTGCCGATGTGCATAAATCCGGTAGGGCTCGGCGCGAACCGCGTTCTTATATTTTCTGTTTTCATAATACACTTCTCCTTACGAATGATCTTAAAAATTATCTGCCGGCGCGGAGGTACATAAGAGAGCTTACGGATAAAGCACTTTCCGCGCCGCTTCGGTATCTGCGGCGATCTGTGCTTTAAGCTCGTCAACGCCGGAAAATTTCTTTTCCGGACGGATAAATTTCACAAGCGAGACCTTTACCGTTTCACCGTAAAGATCTCCTCCGGGGAAATCCATTATGTAGGTCTCCGCAAGAGGGGCTTCGCTTCCGACCGTAGGCTTTATCCCGACGTTCGTAACGCTGCCGTAGATCCTCCCGCCGATCTCCGTTTCCGAAGCGTAAACTCCGAATCTCGGAGTTACCTGACGTTTGGGAGGGTACTGGTTTATCGTGGGGAAATCCAGCGTTCGTCCGAGTTTTTTTCCGTATGCCACCGGAAGAGCATATCCGAACCGTGAGCCGAGCAGTCTGTTTGCCGTTTCTATTTCTCCGTTTTTTATATACTCTCTTATAGCCGTTGAGGAGATCTTATCATTATTTTCCGTTACCGCCTGAACGGTCACGAGCTTTATCCCGCGTTTCCTGCACATTGCGTCAAGCTCAGCCACGCCGCAGCAGGCGTTTTTTCCGAATCTGAAATCCTCGCCGCACACCGCAAATTTTGCCGAAAGCTTATCGCAGAGAACGAGCTCCACAAATTCCTCACCGGTCAGATCCTTGAAATTCATAAAATCCGGAGAATATATATATTTTACTCCCAGACCTGCGATCAGCTCCTTTTTGGCTTCGGGCGGGAAGATATATTCCACTCCCATTCTGCCCTTTGAGGTGACCGTTGCCGTATCAAAGGTAAAAACAGCCGGCTCTGCTCCCGTGCAGCTTTTTGCCGCTCTGACAGCTTCTCCTATAACAGCCCTGTGACCGTGATGAACTCCGTCAAAAAGTCCCATTGCCGCAGCAGTGTTTCCCTTTGGAACATTATTTGTTCCGGTCAGGTCTATCATGGATCATTCCTTCTTTTCATTATATATAAAAATTTTTTTCCGTTCTCAGAACGCCCTTTTCCCTGTCCGGAACGGCAGTTCCGATAAAGCCGTTCTCTCCATAGACCTTTATCCGCACGGCGTTTGCGTTTATGCGCAGCTTGTCAAGGCTGAGCTTTACGCCGTTACGGTACATTCTTTCCTGAGCGCCCCTGATATGCAGCTCGGGAAGCCCTGAAAAAATACATTCCACCGGCTTTATCAGCCCTGAAATATCCCCGCCCTCTGCGGAGATCCTTTCAAGCTCTTCAAGCGTTACGCAGTCGTCGAGCGTGAATCCGCAAGCCGCCGTTCGTACAAGGGAGGTCATTATCCCTCCGCAGCCGAGAGCCTCGCCTATATCGTTTATGAGCGTTCGGATATACGTTCCCTTTGAGCAGGCTACCGAAAGACTTCCGCAGCCGGTCGTTTCGTCATATTCGTTTATTTTAAGGGAATATATCTCTGTTTCTCTTGGTTCGCGCTCGATCTCTATGCCCTTTCTTGCAAGCTCATAGAGACGCTTGCCGTTCACCGAGACCGCCGAGTACATAGGCGGGATCTGCATTATTTTTCCGCAGAATCCTGCCGCAGTTTCCGAAAGCGTTTTTTCCGTGATACCCGCGGGATCCGATACCTCCGTTATCCTGCCGGAGGAATCCTGAGTATCCGATCTTGCTCCGAGGCGGAAGCCGGCAATGTAGCTTTTGTCCTTGTCCGGAAGAATATCACAGGCTTTTGCCGCTCTCCCCGCAAATATGGGAAGAACTCCCGTAGCCATAGGGTCAAGAGTTCCCCCATGACCCAGCTTTCTCGTTTTAAGTATCCCTCTGAGCTTGGCGACAACATCAAAGCTTGTAAGATCCTTGGGCTTGTTTATGCATATTATCCCGCAGAGGGCGTTATCGTTCGTCATGCCAGCCATAGATCTATACCAAGAGATGGTGCGATAGCGGAAAGCAGCTGGAGCTTTATGTCTCCGAGCTGTCCCTCGATGGTGCAGCCGGCAGCCTTTATGTGACCGCCGCCGTCAAATTTTCCGCATACTGCGGCAACGTCCACATCAGATGCGGAGCGCATGGAGATCTTGAATTTCCCTGAGTCCTTTTCCTTGATAAGGACTCCGACTTTAACGCCCTCAGGCTGGACGGTCATTCCTGCGATCCCCTCGAAATCCTCCTGACAAAGTCCCTTTGCAGCCATTTCGTCAAGAGAAACGGAGGTTATCGTGCATTTATCGTCGAGATAATATTCCATAGACGTCAGGATATGCTGTTCCGCAGCAAGCCTTGCCTTGCTTTTGGTATCGAACATTTTCCTGTTGATCGTTTCAATATCCGCGCCGCAGTCCATGAGCTTTGCGGCGATGGTGTGTGCGAGCTTGGTGGTGTTTGCGTATTTGAAGCAGCCGGTATCAGTGGATATTCCGGTATAAAGACATTCGGCAGCATAGCTGTCTATCTCCGCGCCCATTTCAGCAAATACCCTGTACAGCACCTCGCAGGCTGCGGAGGCTTCCGGATAAACAAGAAGTCTTTTTGCATATCCGGTATTTGAGATATGGTGATCTATGCAAATATCGACATAGTCCGCATATTGAGCGAGATGAGCGCCGAGGAGCTTCTCGTCGGCGACGTCCACAGCCGCTATGGTTTCCGGAGAAAATCTTTGCGGTTCATAGCTTTCAAACATAAAGCTGTATCTTTTGGGGAATTCGTCCGAGCAAAGAACGTTTGCATTTTTTCCCATTCCTCTCAGCACATGGCAAAGCGCAAAGCCTGCTCCCATGGTATCCCCGTCGGGGCTCTGGTGGGTCAGTATATAATAATTATCATGGCTTTTCAGGAATTCCGCCGTTT
>CANQZS010000033.1 GCA_947628385.1 uncultured Clostridia bacterium
GAATGTCAAAAGGCACCTCATCCGCAATGCAGACCGGCTCATTATTGCCTATTTTCTCATAAGGCAAATTATCGGTACCTCGAAAAATATAGGAAGGATTTTTTTCCTTCTTGATTTTTCCCTCTTTTATCATTTGCTCTTTTTCGGCTCTGATGCGCTCCAAGAGGACAGAGGCGGGTTCATCATTCGGATCTTGAGGTACAAGCTTGCCCTGAACGGCCATTTGTAATATAGAATTTTTCAGTTGCTGCGCCGTCATATACTAATCCTCCTCTGTTAAATCTATACCGAGAATATCGGTAATTTGTGCCAAAACACGGTCAATGTCCGTGTTTAAACTCGCTCTCTTTTCCCTATATTGCAGGATCAAATCCTTAGGCGGCAGAATTTCTTCTTCTATATGCGGATAACCGCAAAGATCAATATTATAGTTACGAGCCGAGATATCTTCAATCGAATATTTCTTCGCCTTGTCAAAACCGTCAACAACGATTTCTTCTTTGTCATTCCACCATTCCATAACGGGGGCGAAATGTTCAAGTTTCATCGGCTTGGTTTTTGAGAAGTTTTTATATCCGTCGGGCATATCAAGCCGATAGAACCAAACTTCTTTTGTGGGCTCCGTTCGGTCAAAGAACAAAATATTTGTAGTTATCGATGTATATGGCGCAAACACGCTGTGCGGCATACGAATTATCGTATGCAAATTAAAATCCGCAAGCAGTTTTTTCTTAATAGCGATTTTAGCGTTGTCAGTGCCGAAAAGAAATCCGTCAGGCAAGATAACCGCCGCGCGGCCGTTCTTTTTCAAACGATACATAATGACGGACATAAAAAGATCTGCGGTTTCACTGCTGGCAAGGTCCGACGGAAAATGATTTTTAACATCATCTTTCTCGTTGCCTCCATAAGGCGGATTCATTAAAATTACGTCGAATTGATCTCTTTCGGTGTAATCAAGAACATCATGCAAAAGCGAATTGCTGTGACGAATATTCGGGACATTAATATCATGGAGAAGCATATTTGTAATGCAAAGCATATACGGAAATTGCTTTTTTTCAACTCCGAATATCGAATTATCATACGCTTCTTGATCAGAAGTTGTTTTTATTTTCGCTTTCAACTCATTCAGCCAGCTCGTTAAAAATCCGCCTGTGCCGCATGCGAAATCCGCCATTTTTTCTCCAATTTGAGGCTGTATCATTTTTGCCATAAAATCCGTTACGGCTCTCGGAGTGTAAAATTCGCCGGAGCTTCCGGCGCTCTGCAGCTCTTTGAGGATACCCTCGTAAATTTCTCCGAAAGCGTTGATCTCATCATAATCGTTTAGGTCGAGTTCGTCTATAACATTGATCACTTGACGCAGCAAAACGCCGTCTTTCATATAGTTATTGGCATCTTCAAAAGTTGTTTTCACAACGGCTTTTTTGATCGGAGTATCAGGTGTTACTTCCAAGCCTTTTAATATTGGAAAAAGCGTGTTATTGACAAAGTCAAGAAGCTTATCTCCCGTCATTGCATTGCCGCTTTTGTCATCGACAGCCCAATTCTTCCAGCGGCATTCCTCCGGAATGATCGATACGTAATCGAGGTCATCAACCATCCAGTCTTCTTCCTTTGCGTCATATACCTTTAAAAAGAGCATCCACGCAATTTGCTCAATGCGTTGTGCGTCGCCGTTAATACCGGCGTCATTTCGCATTATATCTCTGATTCTCTTTACAAAGTTTGATAAATTACTCATTTTATGCCACCTTATATAATTCGTTTTCAAGTTCTTTTACCGCGGCAATATATTCATTCATACCGCCAAACATATTAATGATTTTTGAAGGTGTTCCCATTTTCGAAAACGGATCTAATCTCAATACGGCTGTTTTTTCGATTTCGTATATGCCCGTGTTCATGTATTTCTCCAACAATGCCTCCAGAATCTGCCGAGCAGCGCCGCTGTATTTGGCAAAGAAATCACGTTTCTTTACTTTATCGGCTCTTTCTTTTCGAGTGAGCGGCTTTTGCCCATACGCGACATGACATATAAAATCAAAATCATCTACATCGCTCATATTTTGATCCCGCTTTATTTGTTCAAGATCAATGCCCCGCTCTTTGAGCAGTTTACTGATTTCTTCTTTTTTCTCTTTCGCGGTCCATTGATTTATAAAATTGTCAAGAGATGCATATTCACCGATAATATTAGATTTAGTGTAATCTATAATACTTTCCTGCCTTAACAGTTTTCCGTCGGCGTCATATACCGATACGGACTTTCCGATTATCTCTACCGGACATCCGTCCGGACCAATAATAGGTTTCTCGGCCTTGGGCAAAGGATCTGCCGCCGCAACGACCGGCGGCTCATCAGTTTTCCCACGCTCTCTCGAAGGATAATCAGGATCGATCTCAATCGGTCCGTCCCATTCGGGATCGGCAAAAAGACACGTTACATTGCGAAAATCCATCACAACAAAATGCGTTTTTCCATCCTTTTCGCGAAGCCTTGTACCCCTGCCTATGATCTGCTTGAATTCAGTCATAGAACCAATCATTTCATCAAGAACAATCAGTTTCGTCATTTTACAATCGGCTCCTGTCGACAAAAGCTTGGAAGTGGTGGCTATTACCGGATATTCCGAAGATACCGAAATAAAATAATCAAGCTTGCTTTTACCGTATACGTCGGAGCCGGTAATACGCACAACATAATCCGGATTTTTTTTGCACATATCCGAATTAAGATTAGTCAACGCAACACGCATGCGTTCCGCATGATCTTCGTTTGCGCAGAACACTATGGTTTTTTGCATTCTGTCGGTGCTCTTTAAATATTTCGTGATCTCTCTCGCCACTTCATTGGTTCTGTCTTCAAGAATGATATTATAATCAAAGTCGCTATTTGTATATATCCTATCTTCAATAAGTACGCCTTTTTTATCACATTGTCCTAAAAACGGTCTCCAGCCTTCACTTATATTTGTCCTTATATTTATTACTCTGAACGGAGCAAGAAAACCGTCATCAATTCCTTCTTTAAGACTGTAAGTATAAACGGGTTCATCAAAATAACCGATGTTTGAAATATCTTTGGTTTCTTTGGGTGTGGCGGTCATGCCAAGCTGCGCCGCGGGTGAAAAATAATCAAGTATTCTTCGCCAATTACTCGCTTCCTTTGCCGATCCCCTATGACATTCATCAACAATAATAAGGTCAAAAAAATCTTTATTAAATAATTTTTCAAAACGCTTTACTACTTTTTCGTTATCATCAATATCTTCATTATCATCGGCGTCTTCGTTTTCCTCGCCCGCAAGCTGCTGATACAGCGAAAAGTATACCTCGTGCGACGTTATTGTTGTCGGATCGTCTTTGGCAAAGTTGATTTTGTGTATTGTTTTTTCAAGCGGGGCAAAATCCTGCTGAATAGATTGATCAACAAGAATATTCCTATCCGCAAGATAAAGCACTTTTTTTATTAAGCCTGCTTTTAATAAGCGATACACGATTTGAAAAGCCGTATACGTCTTGCCAGTGCCCGTTGCCATAACTAGCAAAAGCCGCTTTTGACCGTTCGCGATCGCCTCAACCGTACGATTAATCGCATTGCGTTGGTAATATCTGGGCTCATATGTATCCTGATTTGTATAATAGGGCTGATTTATGATTTTTCTTTCATTTTCACCAATACCCTTCCCTTCATTTACCTCTTGCTCCCAACGCAGTTTTAACTCCTCCTGCGTCGGAAATTCATCAATGGAAATACGACGCTCCTTTCCCGTGAAAAAATCATATTCCTGAAATGCGTCGCCGTTAGAACTGTAAGCGAACGGAACATCGAGCATTTTAGCATAATCCTTTGCTTGCTGAATTCCGTATGATACACTATGATTATTATCTTTAGCCTCAACAATTGCGATAGGCTTATTATTGGTAAGATATAAAATGTAATCCGCCTTTTTAGGTTTATCTCTGGAAACAGAACTGCCTTTAAGATTAATGCGTCCGTCTGTGATTTTTGTTTCCATTGTGATATAACCCATATCCCATTTAGAAATTATCGCGGGCGTGATATATTGTAATTTTATATCCTCCTCCGTCATTTTCTTTTTGGGCAAAAACATGTACTGCACCCCTCTCATGCTTCTCATAATAAAGATTATCGGAAGTTAAATTAAATTTTAACATATTATTGAAAAAAAATCAATCTTTGCTTTTGAAATATTTTCATAATATCTAAAAAATACGACGGTTTCCCCGCCGTATTTTTGTGCAAAGTTCGATTTTAAACAGTTCGCCGTTGTATGTTTCGGCATTATATCATCTCATATTTATGATGTAGTTAAATGCCTGTTTCAGATCATTTTTCTTGAGCAAGATATATATGGCATAACACAGCGCATATATCCCCATGCCCACAAAGCCTAAATACCAGTTGCAGATTATGAATACGATCGACAGTATAAATTCAATCACTATGTCCTTCTTAACACTCACATCTATGTGGCGCGACAGCACAAGTTCACTTACTATCCCTCTAAACATTAACGCGATAAGTATTGATATGATAGAAAGCGTCACGCTCTCGAATACCGCTATTGACAGAACCGCGCATACCACGCTGACAGCAAGAGCCGCTATATTGCATATCATCATCATATTTTCAAGACGCAGAGTCTTAAAATATGTGTTGATCAGCATTGCATTTTTGCTTTCATATACGCACATCGGAAGCAAAATAGCAGCGTATCTTATGCTGTCGGAATACTGCGGCAGCCACATTACAAGAATTTTTTGTGCAGGATAGTAAAAAACTAATCCTCCGAACACCAGTCCCATTAGAATTATACGCATTACTCTATATATTACAGGCAATTGATTATTTCCTGTGCGGCGAAGCATAGGATACACAACAACAGCAATTGCATTAACTGTAGTTGTTATCATATTTGATAAATTCAGAGTCAATGATATTTTTCCAAAAGTCACAATATCCCATTGCTTTTGCATAAAAAATCGTATAATACCGACAATTAATCTCGCACTCAGAGATGCAAACATAAGTTTCATTCCTGCAAAAATATTAACATAAATCTCATAAATGAGAGATTTTATAGGCAGAAATTTTTTGCTAAAAACTATATCACGGCAAAAGAAGATAGCAGTAGATAAAGAAATAATGAGTGCACATATGTTACTAACTATTATTAAATGATAATCGTGATATCCGATTAAAATAAGAAATGTGACAAAAACAACCATTGACAACTTTTCAAAAATTGTCACAATGGCATATTCTTTTATTCTTGCTGTTGCTTGCAGAATATAGGATAAGAATACAATTAAACAAATAGGTATTGCTGAAATACATGTGCATATTACAACGAAAATTCGATTAACTTCTGTTGAAATTAATAAATAAACGACTAAAATTGCTGAATATATTATTGTCTCAAATATTCCAAACAGCCAAAATTGTGTAAAATACTTAGCTTTGTCAATATTATTATAATACTGTCCACCTATACGCAGATATATTCCTTCGCCCCAGCCAAAGCACATAATAGTTACATAAGGGATATAGAATAAGTAAAGTTGATAATAACCATATTCTTCAACGCCAATAAATTTCGGCACTAACAAAACTGTTATAGCAGAAATTATAAGACTAATAACATTGGCCGAAACAGTATAAGATATGTTTTTAGTAAAATTAAGAAGTTTATTCTTGCTCGACATGTTCAACCACCCTTAATAATAACTTTATAATATAAATCACTTATTATTTTTTATAAATTTGCACTTCAAACTCTTTTTTAACCTATAAAATCTCTGTTCAATAGCACCCTCAGGAATTTTTTTTATCCATCTTTGTACACGCTTAAAACTTTTTTTTAATGTATATTTTTTTCTATTATATTCTCTAATCTCTGAGGCATTAACAACTTTATCATCCAAAAAGCGATTAGGAACAATAAGAAAAGATTTTAAATCCTTATCATTTTGTATTTCTATATCCATATGTCTTTTTTGCAAATGAATTAAAAGCATTTCTTTTGTTTTCACCTTATCATTTACAACGTATTCTCTATATAATTTTCCATTATCCCATCTCCAGATTTGATCTTTATACTCATCTTGAATAAAGACCATCTCAAAGTTACTTCTTTCATAGTTTATATCAGCAAAACAGACGTCTTTTAATAACCCTACATTCAACAAATCACAAATTTTGTTAATACCATTTTCATCAAAATGGCATATATAATCTGTATTAAATACCTCATCATACCTATAAAATGGCTGATTATGTTTAGTTAAAAAAAGCTCTCTCATTTTTTTACTGTTTCTATACAAAGTAAAATAACCTCGAGTAAAACATTTATCATAACTGTTCAGTATATCATCAGTTACAAACTTTCTTATATCTCCTAATATAAGATCCAGCTCACATTCTCCCCAAAAATCATAAGATTCCAAATAATCCTGAAAGGCGAGTCCGAATGCAGGCCTATAGTCACAAACTTTATAAGGTTTGTTCAAAGTAATAGGAAAGTCGACACATTTTTGAAATCTTTCCTTCATTTCTGCAAATGTTAGATATATTTTATGAACATTTTCAGGGTAATCTATATGTTCTTCATTATCTGTAAAAAACAAAAAATCAATATCTTTATTATATTTTGCAGATAAAAGCCACAAATTAAAATAGTTTGGCAACTTACCATAATAGAAAGCAATCAATGCAATTTTCATATTATTCTTCCTTTCTTATGTTTTTATTCTTCTTTTAATTATCCTTGCCGGAACTCCTCCGTAAACACAATACGGTTCTGTATTTTTGGTAACTACTGCTCCGGCGCCGATAATGCATCCATCCGCTATATTAACGCCGCTCATTACCTGAGCTCCATATCCAATCCAAACATCATTACCAATTATTATATCCTGCTCCCTAATACCTTGTTTGATCATGGGAATATCAATTGTATCATGTATATGCATATCGGTTCTTATATGAACATTAAATGAAATCATACAATTATCGCCAATTATAATTTTCCCTTTTGAGGCGCATATTCTGCCGCCGTTAATATATGTATTTTTTCCTATTGTTACATTTTGCGGGTTCTCACATATCGTATCTGCTCCGATAAACAGAATGTCGGGATTGTATCTTTTCATTCGTTCGGTTTTATAACGTTTTAAACATGCATTTCTAAAACGTTGGATTAATTCTATTGCTCCGCCTGTTACCACGAGCAGCCAGTATAGTACCCCCCCCCGTTTATTTTTCAGCTTTTTTGTCATGATAATGATCCACCTTAAATTTTACTAACATTTTTACTTTTTTTATAGCTGTACCCACTCCGTCATATCTTGCAATATATATAAATTTTGCTATTTTGATAGGTAAATATTTTCTATGACGCCCCGCAAATTCTATTGCTTTTCTCTCTACATCGGATTTCCATGAACCGTCAAAATGATGAATCGCGTAAGTGTTATCTGTTATATTAATCTCTCTGGTTTCCATATCTTTTGCGCCGAAATAATCACTTGGGAAAAGCTTGAAACCGGAGATCGTCTGTTCTATATTGTTATGAACATAACCATATTTAAGGCATATCTTTGTTATCTTTGATACGTTTGTAGTCATATCATACTTTCCGTTTGGAAGCACAAAATGAATATTATCATATTCATGTAAAAACTCTTTAAATATGGGTTGTCCTTTCTCACAAGCCATTAGACTCGTTGATATTCTATTGTTAGGTTGAATCCCGGAAACAGCTTCATATTTGAGTATATCATCCAAAGGTTTTATAACTTCAACATCTGTGTCCATATAAATTCCGCCATATTTAACAATTGCATGTAAACGCGCAACATCCGAAACAAATGCCCATTTTTTTGCTTCATATGCTTCACGGACATAGTCACAGCAATTTATATCAAAGTTATTCTCATTCCATTCAATAATTTTATAATCCGGACAATATTTTTTCCAGCTCGCAATACACTTTTGAGCAAGCTCGGGCAAAGGATTACTCCCGAACCAGCAATAGTGTATTATTCTCGGTATTATTTCTTGCATCTAAAATTCCCTCCTCACTGTGCAGTATTATAAATATCATAATTATTATCGGCGACGTAAAATGCTGTACCATAAATGCACCATAACTTATTCCTACAAAAAATATTGCCGCAACAATATTTTGAAAATTTAAACGCACCGAACATACTATTTGATGAATCCATAACACAACAATAATACCTATTATGCCAATATTTCCCAAAGTTTGTATAAGCATACTGTGAGCATAAATTGTTCCAATTCCAACACCAAACCATGGATATTCTTTTATAGCTTTAAGTCCATATTCTATAGACTGAGCTCTAAAATGTGCTGAGCCCCATTTATTTTCATTATTAATAAAATCTAATAATTTAGGCGCAATTACCGAATAATAATTTATCATTATAAATACACTACAAATTACTATTGCTGTCATAATTGAAACTTGATTTATTCTTTTATTCTTAAATATTGTAACAATAAATTCGGTGAATAAATATACAGTTCCTATAACCAATGAGCTGCTTGAACCGGTACAATAACAAGCGACGCCGGACATAACAATCCAAAACCAATCGCTTGGTTCGATTTCTCGTTTTTTTAATAATATTAAATAAAATATCGTTATTATAAAATAATTTGACCTTTCAGAAAGCCAAAGACAAACAGAGTAGCTTCCCCATGTATACCAATTTGTATTTTGGAAAGTTCCGTTTAACGAAAAAAACTTATCCATTAATTCTCTGTCATTATATCCGCCCAACGCGTTAACAATCACCCATTCCAGTATCAAGCCAACAATTAATATTTTAAACCATTTTGTCACTACTTTTATAAGCCTTTCAATATATTCATTGTCCATATACAAATCACTATTTATAACAACAAACAAAATATAAGCAATCAAATACAAAAAGTGTTTTATGACAGTAAAATTAATAGTAGGTTTAAATAATTGAGCTTTAATATCCCATACATCAGTATTACTTTGCTTCAAAAGCAAAAATCTATCAGTTATCATTCCATATTGCATCATAATAATAGGAATTAAAAGGCAAATAATTAAAACCATTATAGCTGATAAAGCCGATATGTTAATTCGACGATTAGCAAATAATGAAAGTATAATACTTAACAACATAGGATAAATATATAATTGTATATTTATAAATGGATCGTCGGAAGAAAAAAAGAACAGACATAAAACAACGCTGAGTGTAAATAAGTCTCTGCGTAAAATGTTAATATCTCTGCTCTTAAAAATTATTACAAACAAATATATGAAAACAACTATAGTTAACACTGTTTTCTCCTTATATTTCCCCGGTAAATTTAATATATTAGTATACTCTCATAGTAAATTTGCATATCGCTCTCATACTGATCTTTTAAATTATAGCCGTCATTTATCTGTTTTTAGTCACTATATTTCTTAGATTTTTTTATTGCCTTTCTAACGTAAATAAACAAATTAGCCAGAAATGCGGAACCATAAAAGCACAAGCAATAAATTACAGCCAAATCCAAAACATGAAATATTGACGTTAACAGAAATATCTCGGGTATTATTCCTAAGCCGAATTCTCTATCTATTATAGTTTTTATACTTGTATGCTGATCTCCGTCTGCCCTGAAATCAGTTTCAATTTCAACAATGCCTTGATCCGCCATTTTGCGCTCAGTATTTTTATATTTCTGATAAACAAGCCTCATCATAGTGTCAGAGCTTGAAGCAAGCGCGCCAAGAAGTATTATCCACGGATTGCCCTGTTCAAAAAGCAAACCGCCTTCTTGGTATGCCGCAAATCCGACCGTTGTGCACATAAAACCCACCAAAAGATAACTGCTGATACTGTCAGCAAACTCTCCAAACGGCTGTTTTTGTATCGCTCTTGCAAGATTTCCGTCGATACAATCCATGAGACCCCAGATGATCATCAACACGGCTCCAACAATATGAAAAACTGTTCCCGAAATCAAAAACATGCCGCAGCCGATTAATGCAACAATTGCTGAACAATACGAAACGGTATTTGCCGAAATCCCTAAATTTGCCGCCACACTTGCAAGGAAAAAAGACAGTGGTCGAACTATAAACCTCCCCAGTGTAGAATCCTTTTTCCTTTTCCAAGCAGGCATTGAGTCGCGGAAAAATTTAGTTGTATATTTCATTGCTGCAGCACCTCTCTTTTAAATATAAGTCTTTAATTTTATTTCAAATTTTTCTTAATCATGATAATTGATATATTTTTATATATTGAAAACACACTATATCAGCGCCGGTTTTTTAAAATCTATTTATATTTAAATAGTATTTTTCAAGTCTGCCGGCTTGTTTTTTTATGTCGAAATCGTCAATGCTTATGTTTGATGATCTCGGCAGTTTATATGTTTCCAAAATGATTTTTGCCCATTTCTCTGTGCCGTCGTTGAGATTGAGCATCACAGCATTGTCGGTCATTTTTGTTTCTTTTGTCATGGCGTCGGACAACACACATGGCAAGCCCGCCGCTTGCGCTTCCACTCCAACAACCGGCAGCCCCTCATAATGCGAAGGCAGAACAAACACGTCCATTGCTTGATAGAGGCGGTTCACGTCGCTGCGATTTTGCAGTATTATAACGTTTTGGTCGAGGCTTAGATTATTGATCTTCTGCTTTATCTCATCAAGCAGCTCTCCGCCGCCCACAAGCAATAAGACCGAATTCGGGTTTTGTTTATGAACCTCCGCAAATATATCTATTAAAAACTCGTGGTTTTTTTGGAAGCAAAATCTTCCGACGTGGCCTACAACAAATTTATTTTCAATGCTGAGCTCGCGCCGCACTTCGTCTCTAACGGCGGGATCAAACCTGAACTTGTCAAGGTCGATCGCGTTGTTGAATATCGTGACCTCGCCGCGTTCCATACTCTTCTTTCCGAACAGCCACTCGCCCGCGTATCTTGAACACGCCGCGTAATGCGTGGCGTTTATCTTGGCGAACGGACGCAAGGCATATTTCATTATGTTCTTTTTCGTCTCGCCCTTCGCGGCCGTGGAATGGTTATGCGCGATCCTCACCGGCACTCCGGCACGCCTTGCTGCATACAGCGGAAAAACGCTGAGCGTGTTTAAATGCGAATGTACAATTTTATATTTGTTTTCTTTAAAAAGCTTCGTCAGGGCAGATAAATACTTATTGATCTGCTGATAAGGCGGAACCATATATATTTTGCCGCCCAAGCTTTCAATTTCCTCTTTTTGGGGGCAGGATGAATCATTATCCACAAAAAAGTCAAACTGAACCGCATTTCTGTCAATATGTCTGTAGTAATTCATAACTACCGCTTCAACTCCGCCGCGTTCCATTTTGCCCATCACCTGAGCGACTCTTATAGGCTGATTCATAAAAGCCCTCCGTTTTACATTTATAGTGCACCCTTTTTGTCGATCACAATGAAGATCGTTCTGAAAATTATTTTCAAATCAAATCTCACGCTTCTGTTTTTTATGTATTTAAGCTCCATTCTTTGGCGCTTGTGATCCTCATAGCCTATTCTGTTTCTGGCGAACGCCTGCCAATACCCCGTGAGGCCCGGCTTTACGCTGAGCAGCTGTCTCTGCTCGGACACAGTGTACATCTCCTCAAGCTCGTCCCTCAAAATCGGTCTTGGGCCAACAACACTCATATCACCTTTTATGATATTAAAAAGTTGCGGTAATTCATCAATGCTCGTACACCTTATAAATTTTCCCAAACCGTGAGGCAGAAGCCTTGGATCGTCCTCAAGTTT
>CANQZS010000034.1 GCA_947628385.1 uncultured Clostridia bacterium
CTGCCTCTTGCGGTTTTCCCAACCGGCGCTTGCGCCGGTTTAAGAACACTCTTTCCCTAAACCTCCACCCCTTTCCTGCTAATCTCTCGGCGTATAATGCTATTACATTATAAAAATAATGTAATATTGTACTTGGTTACTAAGAATCATATAACTTTAGTTTTTAGATAATTTTTAATTACGCATTTATCTCAACTCTTAACTCTCAACGCTATAAATAATAATCACTTTTTCTACAGACTGCGGCATACTCGAAAAAAGTATGCCGTTATTTTTTTTATAAATACAGAATCATGGCATTGTATGGCAGTATTTATTCATGATATAGTTATAATAGCAAAGCAAATAAAAATCAGAAGCCCAAACCGTCCGACTCCGGACGGCAGGCTCGCTTTGCAAATTAATTATGGCATTGTATGGCAGTATTTTTTTATGATATAGTTATAATAGCAAAGCAAATAAAATCAAAAGCCCAAACCGTCCGGCTCCGGACGGCAGGCTCGCTTTGCAAATCAATTATGGCATTGTATGGCAGTATTTTTTTATGATATAGTTATAATAGCAAAGCAAATAAAATCAGAAGCCCAAACCGTCCGGCTCCGGACGGCAGGCTCGCTTTGCAGAACGTTCCCGAAAGGAGGTAGACCGATACGGGAAAAAAATTTATACCGGAATTTGATTCTGCGGACGAGATCCGGTCAGCTGTTGAAGCTTATTTTTCCGACTGCGGAGGAAAAATAAGACAAGACGAAAACGGAGACGTGATCCGCGATAAAAAAGGCAACCTTATTATCGACGGCGCTCACCCTCCTACCGTGACGGGACTCGCCCTATGGCTCGGCTTTAAATCAAGACAGTCATTCCTGAATTACAACTCGGGAAAACAGGATATTGACGATCTGATAACTATGGCTAAATCTAAATGTGAGGAATTTGCCGAACGCCATCTTTACGATCATAGCTGTTCAAGCGGTGCAAAATTTTCCCTTGAAAATAATTTCAACGGCTGGGGCAAAAACCAAAAGGACGATCCCACCAATGTGAAAAAAGAGCTTCCGCAGCTTTATAAGGCTCTTTCGGAAAACGGCAATTCCTTAAAAGCCGAAAAGGATCCCAAAAATAATTGACGGGATCCTTTTTTATTTACCGTTTATAATTGCGATCCTGCGATCGCGGAAAGGAAAGGCAATGACATTCTCGGTGCTTTCACCTAAACAAAAAATTATATTTACATGGTGCTACGGCTCCGACTACAAGGCTATAATATGCGACGGCGCAGTACGAAGCGGAAAGACAGTCTGTATGGCGGCTTCATTTATTCTTTGGGCAATGAAATGCTTTGACGGAGCTGTATTTGCAATTTGCGGAAAAACCATTCTTTCTGCGGAACGGAATATCATTTCCCCTATTATGGAAATAACGGATATAAACGCGTATTTCGATCTGAAATACCACCGCTCGGAAAATCTGCTGACGGTGAAAAACGGCAGCCGCAAAAACAGCTTCTATGTTTTCGGAGGAAAGGACGAAAACAGCTACACGCATATTCAGGGCATAACCCTTTCGGGCGTGCTGTTCGACGAGGCGGCTCTTATGACGCGCTCCTTTGTGGAACAGGCAATAACGCGAACTCTTTCGGTAAGCGAAGCAAAGCTATGGTTCAACTGCAATCCGGAAAGTCAGTTCCACTGGTTCTACACGGAATGGATAAAGCGCGCCGAGGAACGCCGCGCACTGCGGCTGCATTTCCTTATGTCGGATAATCCCATGCTTACAGATGAAATGCTTGAAAATGCAGACAGACAATTCAAGGGAGTATTTCACGACAGATACATAAAAGGACTTTGGGTCTCCGCAGAGGGAGTTATTTTCAGGGATTTCGCCGAAAATACCGAACGCTATCTTATAGACAGCGCTCCGCAGGATATAGTCCAGTGCAATATCGGATTCGATTTCGGCGGGAACGGTTCAGCTCATGCAGGCATATGCACAGGATTTTCAAGGCGATATAAAAAGGTGATCGTCCTTGAAGAGTATTACCTGAAAGAAACCGTCTCCCCCGCAAGACTTGAAAAGGATATTACCGATCTTATCAGGAGATGTCAGAGCAAGTACCCGCTTTTCGACGGATATTTTGACAGTGCGGAAACTACTCTTATACGCGGAGTCAAGGCGGCTTGCGACAAAGAAAGACTTAATTTCAACGTTCACAATGCAAAAAAATCCGAAATTACGGAACGCATAAGATTCACACAGATAATTATGTCGCAGGAAAGATTCCTTGTAATGAAAAACTGCCGCCATTTCATACAGGCGATGCAGGCGGCGGTCTGGGACGGAAAGGCGTCCTCCGATCGCCGTCTTGACGACGGAAATTACAACATTGACAGCATAGACGCTTATGAATACAGCGTCGAGCCGTTTATGAACGACATTATCGAAGCGGCGGCTAAATAGCGGACGAAATATTCCGCAGAAAACATGAATGGATGTGATAATTTTGAATATTATTTCAGACGCTCAAAGGGTCTACGGCAAAAATGTTCCCGAGCTTGGCGCATTCTATAAACGCATTGAATTGTGGAACGCTGTTTTTTCCAACAGACCGCCTTGGGCAAGAGTGAAAAAAAGCGGACTGTTTTCCTCGGGTGAACGTGAAATGTCCAGACTTGGTGCGGCAAAGGCTTTAGCGGACGAATTTTCAAGGCTTACATTTTCGGAAAAAATGGAAATTTCCGCTGCCGAGCCGTACCGCGAATATGTTCTCAAGGTCCTTGAGGAAAACGGATTCAGGAAACGTATGCCGGAATTCTTTTCGGTCGCTTACGCTCTCGGAGGAGGCGTAATAAAGATCTATGCCGACAGCGGGAAGCCTAAAATAAATTATGTTGACGCAGATCTTTTCGTCCCTCTCGGCTGGGACGAAAGCAGGATATTCTCCGGAGCATTTGAAAACCGGATCTTTAAGGACGGGATATTCTATACGCTTTTTGACAGATATTTTCCTAACGAGAACGGCGGCTATTCCGCCGAGCACAAGCTTTTCCGTTCGGATCAGAAAAACAGCATCGGCGAAAGCTGTCCTCTTTATGAGCTTTACCCGTTTATTCCGGAAAAGGTAAGATATTCCTCTCCTGTCCCTATGTTCAGGTACTTCAAGCCGGCGGTAAGCAACAATATAGACCGATATTCGCCGCTGGGAGTCTCGGTATTCGACGGCACTCTCGATACGCTTAAAGCTCTGGATATTGCCTTTGACAGCTTTTCAAGAGAATTTATCCTCGGAAAGAAAAGGATCATCGTTCCCTCCTCGTGCATACGAACGATAATAGACGTGGATTCCGGTCTGCCAAAAAGATATTTTGACGCTGACGATGAGGCTTATGTCGCTCTTAAATGCGACGATGAAAAGGAACTGAAAATTTCCGACAATACTGTGGAGCTCCGTATTGACGAGCACGTAAACGCAATAAACGCTCTTTTAGAGCTGCTTTGCTTCCAGACGGGGCTTTCTGCGGGAACGTTCTCGTTCGATTCCGCAAAGGGCGGGATAAAAACAGCCGCAGAAATAATTTCCTCGGACAACAAGACTGCCCGCACCGCCGCAGGAAACAGAAATCTTGCTGCGGAATTTATTGCCGAAACAGCAAAAAGCATTATCGCTCTCGGAATAGTCATGGGTGATCTGCCGGAAACGGACGATCCCCACGTTACGGTATATGTTCCGGACGGCATAATCGTTGACGATGATACCCGCATGGAAAACAATATCCGGCTCGTTTCGGCAGGGCTGAGATCAAGGACCTCCGCGATAATGGATATTTGCGGCTGCGATGAAGCTTCGGCAAGAAAGGAGCTCTCCCTTATTTCTGAGGAAAATTCCGCCGACGATATAAACGGCGGCTCAGTCAAAGCTCTGAGCGGAATACACACTCAGGCGGTGCTGTCGGCTATAACGCAGTACAAATCAGGAACGCTTACCATCGGTCAGGCGTCAAGCATTATTTCGGCGGCAATGGGTATCCCCATTGAAAAAGCAAGACAGCTTGCCGAGGGAGAACATCAGCAGGACTGAGATCCGTTCCGCTGCCCGAAACGTACTTACGGCGTTAAACTGCGTACGGAAATAATGGTCTACCCGACCTAAAAGGAGGAATTTTTATTATGGAAAGAACCATCGAAAACGCTGCGGCGGTATCCGGTGCCGACGATAAGGAAGACTCCGTACAGGAAAACGGCGCAGCAGCATACGGCTCCGCAGTAAATGCGCTGCCGGAAAAGACATTTACTCAAAAGGAGCTTGACGACATCATCAGGCTCAGGCTCGAACGGGCAAAAAAGGATATGCCCTCCAAGGACGAGCTAAAAGAATTCCGCGAATGGCAGGAGAACCGCAATTCCTTTGAAATGAAAGCATTCAGCGATATTGCCGCGGCAAACAGCGCAAGAGAAGCTGCCGAAAAGGACAAGCATGATCTTGAGATCGTTATATCCTGTCTTTCAAAGGGCGTAGCTCCCGAATATGCCGACGACGTTATCACTCTGGCTAAAAAATACACGGACGAAAACACCTCCGTTGACGCCGCCGTTGATAAGGTCATAGAAAGGTATCCGGTATTCCGCAGAAATGGCTTTAGTTATCCGCTTCGCGGCATAACCACAGGCACAGGCACACACAATGTTCCGAGATCGTCAGATCACGGAACGTCCTGCTTTATCGACGTAATAAAGCAGAACCAAGTAAAACGCAAATAACAGTTTTTAGAGTGGAGTGTTGAGAGTTGAGCTGCTGACAAAATTTTAAGAATTTTGTTTTTGATCTGATATTGCAAAATTTTTTAATTTTAAAAAACAGCAAATCAGAAATCAATGCAACTTCTTAACTTTCAGCTCTCAAAACTATTAAAGCTCTCAACTCTCAACTCTTAACACTTAACACTGATTTATGGGAGGAATTTATAATGTCAAATTATTTAAAGGACGAACTCCGCGGATTTGTTCCAAAGGAACAGGCGGAAGAGATAATCAAAAAGGTAGCGCGCGGTTCAAGCGTTATCAGACTTTCAAGAGTTGAACCAATGACGAGCGACACCAAGAAAATACCGGTAATGACGTCCGGCGCGGGCGCTTACTGGGTCGGAGAGGGACAGCGCATAAGCACCTCCGGCGCAAGGTGGATATTCCCCGAGCTGCACGCAAGAAAGCTCGGAGTCATCATTCCGGTAACAAGAGAAAAAATGAACGATGCGGCTATCGACGTTTTTTCCGAGCTGAGAGACAGCATTGCCGAGGCGTTCCACGAGTCCTTTGACGCGGCTGCAATTTTCGGATATAACAGTCCATTTGCAACATCTATCATGGGCGCTGTTGAAAGCACAGGCTCAATAGTAAAAACATCAAGCGCAAATTTCGATCTTGCGGCTTCCGACGTTATGGCTGCGGTAGAAAATTCCGGCTACGACGTAGACGGCTTCGCCGCAAGGATAGGAGTAAAAAATTCTCTCAGAAAGCTCCGAGATGCAAACGGTTCTCCGATATTTATTTCCGGTCCGGATCAGAACGAGCTTTACGGTCAGCCGGTGGAATTCGTCCGCAACGGCGCATGGGAGGATACTCAGGCGGAGCTTATTGCCGGTGAATGGAAGTATTCCCTCGTCGGTATCCGTGACGATATTGAATATGAGATACTTACGGAAGCAACGCTCCAGAACACCCTTGATTCCGACGGAAAGCCCCTTTCCCTTGCGGAACAGGATATGGTAGCGGTAAAGGCTACCATGCGCATAGCGTTCCTTTGCGTCAAGCCGGAGGCTTTTGCCGCGCTGGTTCCTGCGGAAGCCGGATCCCACGATACAACGCTTTCTGAGCTTACTATCGGCAGTCTTACGCTTGAACCTACGTTCTCGGCTGATGTCACCGAATACACCACCACAACGAGCAATGAGAGCGACAATATCACAGCCACTGCCACGGCTGCGGAAAGCGGCGCCTCCGTTGAAATAAAAAACGGAGAAACCGTCGTCGAAAGCGGGTCAGCGGCGACGTGGAGCATCGGTGAAAATACCGTTACGATCAAAGTCACCAACGGAAGCTACAGCAAGACCTACATAGTGACCGTTAATAAAGAGTAATTATTCCCCCGCAAAGCAATTTGAAAATTTAACAGACTTTAAACCTTGACAAGCCTCCGGAAATCCGTTATAATATATGTAACAAAAAATATATTATAAAAGTGCGATAAATAATAGGAGGTGAAAATATGAACGGTAAGGAAATTGTTAATTTGATCGTTAAACTTGAACAGGAAGGCATGACCGCCGAAAAAATAATTGAAATTATCAAGTATATTGAAACAGCGGCAAATCCTACTGTATCTCAGGACGATCAGCAGTAAAGCGATCTTAAAGGCGTAAATTCTGTTTAAAGGAAGTGAAAATATGTCAAATCAGGAGCTTTGCACACAGTACGAATTTATTGTGACAATGATCGAAAGCGGAAACGCTGACAAGGTCGTTGAAATTCTCAAAAATGCTATCAAACGTATCGACAAGGGTGAAACATCGAGCGGCGAAGAAAAAAAGTCTTGATTTAGCAAAAAAATCATATGATCTTAAAGGTGTAAAGTCTGTTTAAAGACTTTGCGCCTTTTTTATTTAAAAAAAAGAAAGAGATGATAATGTTGCCGATAGTTGACAAGTATTATTATAACAATGTTTATAAGGGCGTTAAAATAGAAGATGACGATCTGGACGCTCTTCTTGAACGGGCGTCCGATATTGTCAGGCAGAGCTGCACATATCGGCTCGGCAATATCGAAGCGCTCCCCTCTTTTATGCAGGAAAATTTAAAGAAAGCCGTTTGCGCACAAGTGGAATTTATGGAAATGAACGGCGGGATAGAAAGCTTTGCCGGAGGAAATTTTTCCTCGGGAACAGGATTTTCTATCGGTAAATTCAGTATGTCCGGCACCGGCAGCTCCGGTTCGTCAAACGGCGCTGCCGGAAAATTTTCCGGAAGAAATTCTCCGGATATGATCGCATATCTTGAATCAGCCGGACTTCTTTACAGGGGAAGGTTATGAACGCTTCCCCTTTATCATATATTGCTGTAATACAGCCGAAAAAGGAGGGATCAAAATGGTGCCGCAGATACCAAAAAAGCTGCTTATCCATTCCGCTGAACTGATAACCAGATTCGAGCCGGATAAATGGGGCTCTCCCGTATGGGAGGAAGCCGCAATGCTCAATAATGTAAGAATAGAATATTGCTCAAAAAATATCAGCGATAATACCGGAATGACTATATCGCTTCCGGCTGTACTTTTTTACGACTGTAAAAACAGCTCGCCCGCTGTCGTATTTGCCGTTAAGGGCGATGTGATCGGAAACAGAACGGTCGCCGCGCAGCAGATAAATTTTAACGGAAAAACATTCACCGTACAAACAGTGGAGGCTCTTTATACGGACAGCGGAAATATCCATCATTACGAGATCGGACTTGTCTGATCCCGATAAAATATATCAGACAGGACCTGTTCTTATATACTATGAGAACGGGTCCTTATTCTCAAACGCCGAAAAAAAGGAGGGTGAGCTTATGCCCGAACAGACTGCACAGACGGAAATAATAAAAACGCTTTCCGATATTGCGGATATTGACGCGATAGGAAAGCTTTCTCCCGAATGTAATACGGCGGTTTCATTTGCGGGCGGAAAAAAACTTAAGCAGTATCTTGACGGCTCAGTTCTTTATGAATTAGAGCTGAGGATATGGGGGAAAAATATTGACCAGCTTGCTGCGGCGGACAGCGTTTTCGGTATATGCAGTCTGCTGTCTGAGGCTGATGTTAAAAAGCTTCCCGAAATACATGGCTGTAAGCTGCGCTTTATAAGGATCAGCTCCATGCCGTCCCTTGAAAAGCGTCAGGACGACGGGATATGGATATATTCAGGCGCAATTTCTGTCATTTATCTTAACAAGGCTTTGCCTTGAAATAAAATTTTTATCTGAAATAAATTTTTGAAAGGAATGGTAAAATGAAATTATCAGAGCTTATGAACGGGATCACTCCAAGTGTGAGATTTTCAGGATTCGTTACTGCGGACGATATGGTCCTTGCGATAGATACCGCCATTTCGCAGGATTCACCGGTCGAAGATTATGCCGTTGTGCAGACCGGGATTTCCGGAATTGATCCGTCCATTAAATCGGAAACAAAGGACAACCAGTATATAAGAGCCGGAAGATCAAGTACAAAGACCGGCACGCAAAGAAAATTCAAGGTATCGGGAGATATGTATATCGGTGACGAAGCACAGGATTTCATGCTTTCCCACAGAATGAAATACGGAACGGGTCAGACCGTTATAGTAAATTACGTATTCTTTAATATGCTTACAGGAAAGGGCGAAAAGGGCAAGGCGACAGTTGCGGTAAATTCCGACGGCAGTGGAAATTCCGGTGAAAATGCCGGTATCGACATCGAGCTTCTCAAATCCGGAGACGCTCCTGAGGAATTCTCATATTCCCTCAGCTCGGTAAGCACAAGGCTTGCCTCTGTCACCGGACTTGCGCTTTCTCCGGAATTTGATCCGAAAATAACCTCTTATGAAGCCGAAACTTCAAACAGCAGCGACACTATTACCGCCACTGCCGAGGACAGCGAAAACGCAAAGGTCGCCGTTCTTCTGGACGGAAAGGAGCAGAGCGACGCCATCACTTGGTCGGTCGGCACAAACATTGTAGTTATCGTGGTCACAAACGGAGAGGCTGCTCCGACTTCATACACGATCAAAGTAACAAAAAGCTGATCTGAAATTAAGTCGGTATCTTTATTATATATGACTCAGTGAAAATAAATACCCGTCCGCGCAAAAGGATCTGATCCATTCGTGCGGACGGATACTGAGAAAGCGTTTATCGGAAGATCTTATGCCGATGAGCGCTTTCCTATATAGGAGGAATATTAATGATAAAATTGACCTCTGAGCTGCCCCGTTCTATTTTTATAGACGGAACAGATCATGCTATAAATACTGATTTCAGGATCATGGCTGAGCTTGAAAGCAGGATAAGCAGGACGGATATTTCGGATAAAGCCGCTATAGCGGAGATCGTTGACGAAACGGTCTCCGCACTTTTTATAAATAAGCCCGACGCGCCTGCGGAAAAAATAATCGACGGTCTGCTGTGGTATTACCGATGCGGAAAAGCTCAGGAAAATACGGCAAAATTTTTTGCCGGAACAAAGCGTTATTATGATTATGATGAGGATTCCGATCTTATTTTTGCCGCGTTTTCCCAGCAATATGGGGACGATCTTATTTCGTCCGATATGCACTGGTGGGAGTTCCGCGCGAAATTTCTCGGACTTACCGATGAAACGGAATTCGTTAAAATAATGCAGTACCGATGCGCGGATATTTCAAAAATAAAAAGCGCTGACGAACGCGGTCGTGTGAGACGGATACGTGAGAATTTTTCTCTCAGGAACTGCCGCACCGCAGGATACCGCGATCTGGCAAGCCGTAACAACGCAATGAGATCAAATCTACTCAGCAGGTTTGAGGAGGTAAAAAAGCGCGCGGAGGAGGGAGTGTGATAATATGCCGGATATAAACGAAAAAACAGCCAAAGAATTCAAAAAAATAAATAACGGGATAATTGATCTGCTGATGAATACGGATATTGCTTATGAGATAAGCTCCGCCGTTTCATCTGCTTCAGCCGCGTCCATACCCGCCGCGGCATATATTCCGGCAATAACAAATAATTATCTGTCCGGAGCATCGGATAATAAGGACGGTAATTCATATTCCAGAATATTTGATGAATTTTTCGACAGATTCAATAAGCCGATACAGGTAACTCTTGACGGAAAAGTCGTCGGCGAATCCGTACTTAATTACAGTGAAAATAAAAAACGTTCCACGGGAACATAAGGAGATGATCCAATGAAAAACACCATGACCCTGATAATAGGCGGCGTGAATATGAGCGAATTCACCGAGCGCGAAAATTACAGCGTGAAAAAGATCTGGAAAACCGAAAATTCCTTTACAAATTATGACGGTAATGAAATAACCCAAAGAAGCGGCTGGAATTATCATCTCAAAGCAAGCTTTGAAAATATCCCCGATGAGATCATGAAAGAGCTTACCGCCGCTCTTGACAGCGACAGCATTATCGTTACTTTTACAGACCCTCATTCCTCGGAGGAAAACGGCTGCACTACCGAAAGCTTCCTGAGAGGAAACAGCACCGGCGGAAGCGTTTCATGCGAGCTGGACGACGGTCTGAGGTGGGAGCTCGGCATTGATCTTGATTCACAGTTCCATGCCGTTCCCGCCGACGGTCTTTAGCCCCTATGAATGGGATATAAAATTCGGAGAAGCAAGCATAGGCGTTCCGTTCGGGAACGTAAAAATGACAAATCAGATAAGCGGCTTCGGGAATTCCGGAGTCGCTTCCGGTCAGCTCGAATTCGACGCCGCAGATATTTCCGGAACGTTCGGAAAGGCGCTGCTGGACGGAACGCAGATCCGGCTCGTTGAAAAGAATTCCCGCGTTCTACCATCAAGAAATTATTACATTGCAAAAAGAAGCGTTGAAAATTTCGTCTGCCATTTCACTGCATACGACATCATGTCAAAAACAGATCAGAATTTTGATATTTCCGCTTTCGATCAGTATTTTGAAAGCAACGATACCGTTCAATGCTCGCAGGTGCTTTTTCAGATACAGGCTCAGTGCGGATTTACCTCAATAGGAGCCTCGGACTCCGGTCTGGAATATATAAATTTCAGAAAGGAGCAGCTTGAAAAAAAGACCTGCCGCAGTATCCTTGAAGCCATTGCAAAAGCCATGTGCGGAGTGTGGATAAGCTCCTTTGACAACGGAGCAGTTCTTTCCTGCTTCGGCAAAGGATATTACCTTTCAGCAGCCGCGGAATGTGAAAAACATTCCCGTATAATTTATCAGGGAAAACAAAAAATAACCGGTCTTGTATGCATAAATTCCGACACCGATCTCAGATATGAATACGGCGACGGCGAATACGGAACGGTATTTGAAATAGATTCACCGTTCGTGGGAGGAACTCCCCTCGATCGTATCGTATGGGAACGAATTAACGGATATATCTATCAGGGCTGGAAATGCTCAGACGCTCTGGTAAGCAGTCTTAATACCGACGTCCCCGCTCCCGCAGCAGTTTCCTTGGGAAATGATCTGCTTATCTCAAATAATAACGTGATAAATATTGACGGTTCGGGAATTTATCTTTCCGCCTCAGCAGATCCGCAGGACGAGGAGCAATGGAAATATTACGAGCATCTTCAAAGGCAGCTCGACAACAAGGTGGAGCTTGACAGAACTGCCGGTAACGTTCAGATAAGCAATTCCACGGGATTGCAGTTTATCAACAGGAACAACACCTCTGCAATACGCGCCGCTGCCGCTGAGGATACGGCTATCGAAAAATATTCCTTTAATGTCGGCTCCGGAGGGATAACCGAATTTGAAAGCGTTATCCTCGACGGAAAATATCCGTCGATCGAGGTAAACAGCAATGCAACGGAATTCCGGCTGAAATATGGGGACACGATAAAAAATTTCGCTCTTAAATGGAACGGAGACAATGTGACCGTAGAAAAGGAGGTATAGCAATGAGTTTTTTTGCAGGTTTTGCTGCGGGGCTTTCCGTAGGAAAAAAGAAATTCGGAGGAAGCGGCGGAGACGATGATGATAAATGGGAATATCCCCAATGCTTCCCCAAGGTCTCTAAGCCCGCAGAGAATGAATTAAAAATGATCG